>JAICLD010000043.1 GCA_025927595.1 Nocardioidaceae bacterium
GCACCGGGTCGGTCACGAGCCCGCCGCCTCGGACACCGGGGGCTCACGGGTGACCTCCGCCTCGCGTGCGTCGACGATGCCCGTGTCGCCGAAGCGGTCCAGCTCGAGCCGCCCGTCACGTCGGACGTACGTCGTCAGGGAGGCGTTGCCCAGCCGCGAGGTGCGGTCGATCTCCAGCAGATGCTGCTCGTCGAGGCCCTCGAGGACGTAGCGGAAGCTCATGATCACCGCCTGGTGCGTGAACAGCCAGACCCGGGCGTCCCCGAGCCCCTGCCCCAGGTCCGCGAGCAGGGACCGCACGCGAAGCACGACGTCGGCCCAGCTCTCACCGGACGGCGGCTGGTAGTAGAACTTGCCGACCTTGCGGCGACGCTCGGCCTCGTCCGCGTACTCCGCCCGGATCCCGCGCCCGGTCAGCCCGTCGAAGAGCCCGAGGTCGCGCTCACGCAGCCGCTCGTCCAGCACCAGGTCGAGGCCGAGGCCGTCGACCGCGCGACGCGCCGTGTCGGCCGCTCGCCGGTACGGCGAGCTCACCACCAGGGTCGGCCGGTCGCTCTCCGGTGCCTCGCGCAGCCAGTCGTGTACGGCGTCGGCCTGACGCTGTCCGGTCTGCGAGAGCTCGACGTCGGCGTCTCGGACGTCCAGGTCGAGCCGGTCGGCCTTGCGCTCGCGGGCCTCCGCGTCAGCGACGTTGCCGACGCTCTGCCCGTGCCGGACCAGGGTGAGCGCTTCGGGACAGTCCCGGAACGGGCTCAGTCGGGGTGTGGGCACGGGCGCTCCCTCGAGATCGACGACGTCCCGCGCCCGTACCCCGGTGCCCCGTCGGCCACACGGAGCCCGCCGACCGGCCCGCCGACCAGCCATCCGGACTCAGTGGCTGCGCGTCCCCCGCCGCGACTCCAGGACGCCCGGGACCAGCCGGTCGGCCACGAGCCCCGTGACGACCGAGTAGACGCCCTTGTGCACGACGTCGACGACCTGCTCCGACGGCGGCCAGGTGTGCGGGGGAGCGCCGACCCCGGTGGCGTTCTCGACGGTCTGGTCGAAGCAAAGCCGGACGACCGTGTGTGCCAGGTCGGCGCGCGGGCCGCGGATCCCGGTCGCGGCCCAGACGCCGCGCAGTGCGCCGAGGGCGGCACCGGTTCCCCAGTGCAGTGCGTGGTTGGCCAGGAGCGGCCGGTCCAGGTCGCCGGGGTGCCGGCCGAGCAGGGTGAGCAACGCTCGCCCCGGAACGTACGAGCTCGCCCGGTGCGTCACTGCCTGTTCCAGCTTCTCGCCGGCCGTCATCGCCGCGACCCCGATCAGCCCCGCCGCGGATCCGCGAGCGGCGGCGCGGGCGAGGGTGCGGGGGCGAGCGTGGCTGTCGTTCACCAGCCCCCCGTCCCCATCCGCGGGCGCGTCATGCCCGATCCGCACCGGGCGCGTCGACGTACATTGGGGGCGCCCCGCCCCGGCGCCCGCCGGCGGAACGACGGGCCCACCCGGCAGGAGGCGACGTACGACGGTGAGTGACGAGTTCGAGTCCCAGGTCGCCGGGATCGGCGCCCTCACCGAGCCCGCCCGTCGGGCGCTGTACCTCTACGTGACCGGCCAGGACGACGCGGTCAGCCGGGAACAGGCCGCGTCGGCCTGCGACCTGCGGCTGCACACCGCCAAGTTCCACCTCGACCGGCTCGTCGACGAGGGTCTGCTCGACGTCGAGTTCCGCCGGCTCTCGGGTCGGTCGGGCCCGGGCGCCGGCCGGACCTCGAAGCTGTACCGGCGCTCGGAGCGCCAGCTGAGCGTGTCGCTGCCTCCGCGCCAGTACGACCTGGCCGGGGACCTGCTCGCGGAGGCGATCGACCGGTCGGTCCGCGAGGACCGCTCGGTCCAGCAGGTCGTCGGCGACGTCGCGGAGGCCAGGGGCCGCCTGCTCGGAGAGACCGAGGAGGTCGAGGCCGGCTCCGACCTGGACCGTACGACGCAGGTGCTGGCCCGGCACGGCTACGAGCCCCGGCGCACCGACGACGGGATCTGCCTGGCCAACTGTCCCTTCGACCGGCTCGCCCGCGAGCACACCGACCTCGTGTGCGGGATGAACGTCGCGTTCGTCGGCGGGGTCCTCGACGGCCTCGGCTGCGACTCCCTCGAGGCGGTGCTCGACCCGGAGCCGGGGATGTGCTGCGTCAAGGCCCGCTGCCGGTAGCTCAGGTCGGGCCGCCGAGCCGGGACTGCAGCGTGGCGGTGAGCCAGGAGAGCCGGTCGAGGACCAGCAGCACGCCGTAGCCGCCCAGCAGCAGCGCCGTGCCGCGGCGCAGCCCGAGCCCGTGTCGCCGGCTCCAGCGCAGCGGCACCAGGGCGCGCTGGAAGGCCAGCCCGGTGAGCAGCAGCGGGACCGCCAGCCCGGCGGAGTAGCCGGTGAGCAGGACGCCGCCGCGGACCGCGCCGCCGCCGCCGGCCGCCGCGACGGCGAGCACCGACCCCAGCACCGGGCCGATGCACGGCGTCCACCCGAACGCGAAGGCGGCTCCGGCGACCGGCGGCGCCCACGCGCGGTCCGCGAGGCCGGCGGGCAGGCGCAGCCGCCACTCGCGCGCCAGAGGACCCCGGCCGTCGGCGAACAGCATCAGCACCGCCAGCGCGACGACGACCACCCCGGCCAGCCTGGTGATCGGGGCCTGGTGGCGCAGGAGCAGCCCGCCGACGGCGGTCGCGGACAGTCCCAGGGCGACGAAGACCGCGGAGAACCCCAACGAGAAGAGGCCGGCGCCGCGGACCACGGTGGCCGCGGTGCGTGCGCCGGGCCGGGACAGGTCGGCCACCCCGAGCCCGGTGGTCACCGACAGGTACACCGGCACCAGGGGCAGCACACACGGGGAGGCGAAGGACAGCAGGCCGGCAGTGAACGCCACGGCGAGCTCCACCGGGGACACCGTCCACCTCCCGACGTGAGTTCTAAGGCCAAACAGTGTGCCTGTTACAACGAGAGAAGGGAAGTCCCGTCCGGACCGGTCCCCCGGTGAGCGGGCGGCTCCGCTTGACCGGGCCTGAGAGGCGGCCTAGCGTGCGTCTATCGTGCACTGCATCCGACGTTAGAAAGGGCCGGCCATGACCGTGACCGCGGTCGAGCTGCACCGGGTCACCCGGGTCTTCGACGGGGTCCCCGCGGTCAGCCAGGTCCACCTCGAGGTGGCGGTCGGAGAGGTGCTGTGGGTGTGCGGCAGCAACGGCTCCGGGAAGTCGACGCTGCTGCGGCTGGTAGCGACGGCCCTGTCGCCGACCTTCGGCTCGGGGAGCGTGCTCGACTTCGACCTGACCCGGGAGCGGGACCTGATCCGGGCCCGGACCGAGCTGCTCGGCCACCGGTCGCGCCTCTACGCCGAGCTGAGCGCCGCGGAGAACCTGCGCTTCGTCGCCCGCCTGTACGGCGTCGAGGCGGACCGGATCCCGCCGGCGCTGGAGCGTGTCGGCCTCGACGAGGTCGCGGACGTGCGCGCCGGCGGGTTCTCCCAGGGCATGCGGCAGCGCCTGGCGATCGCCCGCTGCCTGATGCGGGACCCGGAGCTCGTCCTGCTCGACGAGCCGTACGCCGGCCTCGACGCCGACGCCCGCGTCCTCGTCGACGACCTGCTCACCGACGCCGCCCAGCGGGGGCGGACGGTCCTCGTCGCCAGCCACGAGGCACCGCCGCCCGGGACCGTCGACCGGCGGCTGGTCCTCGAGGCCGGCCACCCCGTGCCGGCGACCGCGGACCGGGTGCGGAGGTGACGTGGCGGGCGGCGTGGGCCGTCGCGGGCAAGGACCTCCGGGTCGAGGTCCGCAGCCGCTACGCGCTGGGCTCCGTCCTCCCGTTCGCCGCCACGATGCTGCTCGCCTTCGGCTTCGCCCTGGGGCCGGATCGAGGGCTGCTGCGGCTGACCGCACCGGGGCTGCTCTGGCTCGCCGGCCTCTTCGCCGCGGTCGACCTGTTCGCCCGCTCCTACCGCAGCGAGGCCGACGCGGGCGCCCTGGACGGGCTCCTGCTGTCCCCGGTCCCGAAGGGCGCGGTGTACCTCGGCAAGGCGGTCGCCGCCACTGCGCAGGTCCTCGTCCTCATGGTCGTCACCGGTCTCCTGGTCGCGGTGCTCTTCGGGCTGCCGCTCGGCCGGTCCCCGGCACTGCTGGTCCTGACCACGCTGCTCGGGGTCGTCGGCCTGAGCGCCCTGGGCAGCCTGTTCGGGCTGCTCACCGTGCTGGGCCGACGCCAGGCCGCCCTGCCGGTCCTCGTGCTGCCGCTGGTGACCCCCGTCGTGATCGGCGCCATCCGCGCGACCGGCACCCTGGTGCAAGGCGGCACCGAGGGCGTGGCCGGCTGGGTCGGCGTCCTCCTGGCGTTCGACGCCGCCTTCCTCGCCACCGGCTTCCTCGTGTACGGCCACCTGATCGAGGACTGAACCAGTCCCGAGAGGCCCTTGACAGCCCCGGCACCGCCCAGCACTCTGCTTTCCAAGACATAGTTGAATGTCTGTTAGAAGAATCGAGGCGCCGGCATGGCGAAGCCCCCCGACCACGAGAACCCTGTCCCCGTCCAGGACCGCGACGACCGGCTGCGGCGACTGCACCGGCCGCGGCCACTGCGCCGGCTGCACCGCCCCGGGCGTCGTACCGTCGCGATGCTGGCGGCGCTCACCCTCGGCGCCGCCGTCGTCTCGCAGGCGGCCGCGGTCACCTCCGCGCTGTCGACGCCCGCCGGCGGCGCGTCCGCCGCCGGTGCCGTCGAGGCCCACGCCGCGGACCTGGTGCGACAGGGTCGGGCCACGTTCCGCTACGACACCTTCGGCGACGAGGCGTTCTGGGGCGGCACGCTGCACCTGGACCGCGCGATCGCGGGCGCCGACCACGGCGGCGTGGGCCCGGGGGTCAGCCCGCGGACGGCCCTGTCCGTGGGGCTCAAGGTCGACGTCGCGGCGCTGCCGCGCAGCGTCCGTGACGCACTGGCCGCCGGGAAGGTGGACCTCGACGACCCGGCCGTCACGCTGGCCCTGCTCAAGCTCGACGCCGTCGTCGGCGTCAAGGGCGTGTTCGCCAGCGACGGGAGCCTGCGCTCGGTCGGGATCGAGTGCGCGCTGTGCCACTCCACCGTGGACGACTCCTTCGCCCCCGGCATCGGCAAGCGCCTCGACGGCTGGGCCAACCGGGACCTGAACATCGGCGCGATCGTCTCCCTCGCCCCCGACCTGAAGCCGGTCGCGCACCTGCTGCACACCGACGTCCCGACCGTGAGGAAGGTCCTCTCCGCCTGGGGCCCGGGCCGGTTCGACGCCCAGCTGTTCCTTGACGGCAAGGCGTTTCGCCCGGACGGGAAGACGGCCGCCACGCTGATCCCGCCCGCCTTCGGGCTGCTGGGGGTCAACCAGGCGACGTCCACCGGCTGGGGCTCGGTCACGTACTGGAACGCCTTCGTGGCGAACCTCGAGATGCACGGCCAGGGCACCTTCCACGACTCGCGGCTCGACAACGCCAAGCAGTTCCCGATCGCCGCCGAGAACCGCTTCGGCCACGTCCGGGCGCCGGTCGACCTGATCTCCGCGAAGCTGCCGGCGCTGCAGGCCTACCAGCTCGACCTGGCCGCGCCCCGTCCGCCCGCGGGCAGCTTCGACAGGGCCGCCGCCGCACGAGGCAAGCGGCTCTTCGACGGCAGGGCGACGTGCTCGACGTGCCACGTTCCACCCATGTTCAGCGAGCCGGGCTTCAACCTTCACCCGGGCAGCGACATCGGCATCGACAGCTTCCAGGCCGACCGCTCCCCGACGCACATGTACCGGACGAGTCCCCTGGCGGGCCTGTGGACGCACCGCAAGGGCGGGTTCTACCACGACGGCCGCTACCGCGACCTCGGCTCGGTGGTACGGCACTACGACCGCACGTTCCACCTCCACCTCCGCGCGGGTCAGCAGGCGGACCTCGTCGAGTACCTGAAGTCGCTGTAGCCGTCGGACCTGGAGGGAACGACATGTCGATGATCGACCGCCTGCTCGTGCGGGCAGGCACCCGAGGCGCCCAGCGCGCGCTGGGCTGGGCGTCCCTGGGCGGGCTGGCCGGCACCGCCGTGCTCGGCCTGTACGTCGTCCCGCCCGACGCCGAACAGGGGGACGTGCAACGCCTCATGTACGTCCATGTCCCCGCCGCCTGGTTGGCGTTCCTGTCCTTCACGGTGGTCTTCGTGGCCAGCGTCGCGTACCTGCGGACCGGGCGGATCCGGTGGGACAGGGTCGCGGTGGCGTCCGCCGAGGCCGGCGTGCTGTTCTGCGCGCTGACCCTCGTGCTCGGCTCGCTGTGGGGCCGGCCGGTGTGGGGGACCTGGTGGACCTGGGACCCCCGGCTCACGACCACGGTCGTGCTCCTGCTGGTGTACGTCGGCTACCTGTCCCTGCGCAACGTCGCCGACAGCCCCACCAGGAGGGCGCACTGGTCGGCGGTGGTGGGCGTCGTGGGCTTCGTGGACGTGCCGATCGTCCACATGTCCGTGGTCTGGTGGCGGTCGCTGCACCAGGAGGCCACCGTCATCCGACCGGGCGCGCCGACCATGGATCCCTCGATGCTGGCGACGCTGCTTTTCGGGACGCTCGCGTTCTCGCTCGCCTACGGCTACCTGATGGCGGTGCGGCTGCGGGTCGGACGCCTCGAGGACCACGCGGCCTCCACGGTGATGTCGCAGCCCTCGCCGCGGGCCCGGGCACCGCGGCCCGTGCACCCCGTGGGGGGTGGTCCCCGTGGCTGACGTCGGCTACGTCGTCGCCGGCTACGCGGGCACCGCCGCGGCCCTCCTCTGGTACCGGTGGCGGCTGTACCGCCGGGCCGAGCGGGCCCGCCGGACGGTCGCGGCGCTGACCGGGCGTCCGGTCCGTCCGCGGGGACGGGCCCGGTGAGCACTGAGCTGGGCACCCGGCCGGCCGCCGGGCCGGCCGGACCGGCGACCGAGACCACCACGTCCCAGACCACCGGTGCCCGCGGGGGCCGACTGCGGCTCGTGGTCTGTGCGGCCGTCGTCGTGGCCGCCCTGGGCTGGATCGCGGTCAAGGGCCTGACCGGCAGCCTCGTCTACTACCTCACCCCGACGGAGGTCGCGGTCGGCCACGACGCCGCGGTCGGCCAGCGGGTCCGCCTCGGCGGGTACGTCGTCCCGGGCACCGTCCACCGGGCGACCCGGTCGGTCGGCTTCGTGGTCACCGACCGGCGGCACCGGGTCCGGGTGCTCAGCACCGGTGCGGTCCCGCAGCTGTTCCGCGCCGGCCAGGGCGTCGTGGTCGAGGGCGCGCTCGGGCGGGACGGCAGGTTCCACTCCGACACGCTGCTGGTCAAGCACGACGGCGAGTACCGCGCGCCGGCCGCGGCCCGGCACCCCGGGGACGGCTGACATGGCCGCGCTCGGCACCGGCGGCCTTGCGCTCGCCCTGGTGCTCTCGGTCTGCGGCATGCTGGTCGCGCTGGTGGGAGCGAGGGCCCGCCGGGCGGGCCTCGTGGAGGCGGCCCGGCTCACGTCGTACGCCGTCCTCGCCGTGGTCGTGCTGGTCGACGTGGCGATGCTCGTGGCTCTGCTCGGCGACGACTTCTCCCTGCGGTACGTCGCCGAGAACTCCTCCCGCGGCACCCCGGTCTTCTTCAAGGTCCTGTCGCTGTGGGCGGCCGACGACGGGTCGCTGCTGCTGTGGAACCTGGTGCTGGCCGGTTACGTGTCGGCGGTGGCCTGGCGGTTCCGGCACGGCCACCCGGCGACCTACCCGTACGCGCAGGGGGTCCTGCTCGGGGTGCAGACCTTCTACCTGCTGCTGGTCAACGGCCCGGCACGGCCGTTCGCGACCCTCGCGACCGTCCCGGCCGACGGTCGCGGACCGGCACCGCTGCTGCAGAACCACCCGCTGATGGCGGTCCACCCGCCCTTCCTCTACCTGGGCTTCATCGGCTTCACGGTGCCGTTCTCGTTCGGCGTCGCAGCGCTCCTGACCGGCGCCGGCCCGCAGGAGTGGGTCTCGACGATCCGGCGCTGGACGCTCGCGGTCTGGTGCTTCCTCACCGTCGGGCTGGCGCTCGGGGCGCTGTGGTCCTACTCGGTGCTCGGCTGGGGCGGCTACTGGGCCTGGGACCCGGCCGAGAACGTCGCACTGCTGCCGTGGCTGGTCTCGACCGCGTTCCTGCACTCGGTGATGCTGCAGCAGCGCCGGGCGATGGCGGCACTGTGGAACCTGGTCCTCGTGATCGGCGCGTTCGCGCTGACGACGTTCGGCACGTTCCTCACCCGCGGCAGCGTGCTCAGCTCGATCCACGCCTTCACCGAGTCGGCCGTCGGGCCGGCCTACCTGTCGTTCCTCGTCGTGGTGCTCCTCGGCGGCTACGGCCTGGTCGCCTGGCGCCTGCCCACCCTGCGCTCGCCGGCGCGGCTGGACGCCGTCCTGTCCCGGGAGGCGGCGGTCGTCGGCAACAACGTGCTTCTGGTGTCCGCCGCGGCCGTCGTCCTGCTGGGGACGGTGTTCCCGCTCGTCGCCGAGGCCGTCGGCGGGGAGCGGCTCAGCGTCGGGCGACCCTACTTCGAGCGGGCGCTCGCACCTGTCCTCCTGCTGCTGCTCCTCCTGCTCGGGACCGCGCCCCTGATGGCATGGCGGGGGGGCAGCCGAGTGCGCACGCTGGCCCGGCTGCGGCTGCCGCTCACCGCGGCGGCCCTGGTCACCGTGGCTGCCGCTGCGCTGGCTCCCGGACACGTCGAGGCGGTCGCCGGCTTCGGGCTGGCGGCGCTGGTGCTGGTCACGAACGGCCGGGAGGTCGTGGCGGGGCTCCGGTTCTCGAGGCGCCGACGCCGGTCCGGCGGCCGCCGGGCACCCGGTCGCCGCTACGGCGGTCTCGTCGTCCACGTCGGCCTCGGGCTCCTGGCCGCCGGGATCATCGCGTCCTCGGGGTTCGCCCAGCAGAGGGAGGTGACCCTGGACCGCGGCGGGAGCGTCACGTTCGCCGGGCAGCGGCTGCGCTACGAGGGTCTGCGCACCGTCCGACAGCCCCAGCGCACGGTGCTGACCACCCGGCTCACGGTCACCGGCCCGTCTGGCGCGCGGTCGGTCCTGGCCCCCCGGCTGAGCGTCTACCCGGCCGCCGCGGAGCCGATCGGGTCGCCCTCGATCGACCGCGGCCCGGGGTGGGACGTGTACGCGTCGGTGATCGCGCTGCAGCGGGAAGGCGGCTCCGCCACCTTCCGGCTCTACCGGAACCCGGGGGTCGGCTGGATCTGGAGCGGCGCCCTCGTCATGGTCCTCGGCGGCCTGCTGGCCGCCCGGCCGGGCGGGTCGGGTCCCCGCTCGACCCGTCCCGCGACGCGGAGCGCTCCGAGCCGTGTCCCGGCGACGGTGGGGGCCTCGTGATGCCGCGGCGTCCGACCCGCGCCCTCGCCGTCGGTGGCGTCGTCGTGGCCGTGCTGACGGTCGCGCTGCTACTGGGCTCTGGGCTCGGCCACCGCGACAGCCTGGCCGCCGCGCCGCTGGTCAGACGTCCCGCGCCGCACTTCGCGCTGCCGGCTCTGGACGGGCGACGGGACGGTGCGGTGCGGCTCGCGGACCTGCGCGGCCACGTCGTCGTCGTGAACTTCTGGGCCTCCTGGTGCGACGAGTGCCGCACCGAGCAGGCGGCGCTGAACCGGATGTGGGAGCGGTTCCGCGACGCCGGAGTCGTGGTGGTCGGCGTCGACTTCGAGGACGCGGTGGGGGACGCCCGCGCCTACGTGGCCCGCTCCGGCGCGTCGTACCCCATCGTCGTCGACACGGCGTCCCGAACGGCCCTCGCCTACGGGCTGCGCGGGGTCCCCGAGACCTACGTGGTCGACGCCTCCGGGCGCATCGCGGACCGCGTGGTGGGACCCGCGACGAGCCCCCGCCTGGAGCGCGCCGTCACCCGCCTGCTGACGGGTCCGGGCCGATGACCGCGGTCCGTCGTCGGCCCGAGCGGCGTCACCGGCTCGCCGTGCTGGGCCCGGTCGTCCTCGCGGTGGTGGTCGCGGTGGCCGCGCTGCTGGTGACCGCGGCGCCGGGACGGGGCGAGGCGCCGACCCGAGCCGAGCAGGCCCGAGAGATCGCCTCGACGCTGCACTGCCCCGTCTGCCAGGACCTCTCCGCCGCCGACTCGCCGGCGCCGCTCGCGCGGCAGATGCGCCTCCAGATCCGGCACCGACTGGCCGCGGGGGACTCGCCGCGGCGGATCCGGCAGCGGTTCGTCGCGTCGTACGGGCCCTCGGTGCTGATGACCCCTCCGGACCGGGGTTGGGGACGCGCCGCCCGGGTCCTGCCCGGCACCCTGCTCGCCGGCGGCCTGCTGGGCGGCCTGCTGCTCGTGCGTCGCGGCGTGCACGAGGGCCGCTCCGGTCGGCAACCGGGGGCCGGGCTCAGCCGTGTCCCGCTCGACCGCGGGCTGCTCGACCGTCAGCTCCGCGACCTCGCCGACGACCGGGCCGCCGGCCGGGTCGGCGAGGAGGAGCACGCGACGCTGCGCGCCGACCTCGAGCGACAGTCCGCCGCCCTTCCACCCGAGCCGCGGCCTTGCGCGGGCGCCGGGGGGGACGCCCCCGGCCGGACGCCCCGGCACGCCCTCCGTGCCGCCGTCGGGCTGCTGGCCACGGGCGCGGTGGTCGCCTCCTCGGTGCTGCTGGCGGGGTCGCTCGCCCACCGGCCCGCCGCCGCGGCCGGAAGCGAGACCTCGCCGGGCGCGGTGAGGCCCCCCGGGGCGGGGCCGGGCCGGGACCCCCTGGCCGCGGTCGCGGCGGCGGTCACGGAGGTGCGGCGCAGCCCGCGGCGCGCCTCGGCCCATGTGGAGCTGGCCCGGGCGTACGCCGCCGCGGGACGGCGCCGGCTGGCGGCCGTGGAGTACCTCGCTGCCTCCCGGCTGGACCCCGGCAACGCCGAGGCGGGGACTGCCCTGGCGATGGTCGCCTACGAGGCGGGCAGCGCCCGGCAGGCCGAAGCGCTCGTGACCAGGGCGCTCGCCGCGCACCCGAGCTATCCCGAGGCGCTCTACACGCGCGGGCTGATCCGCGCGCTCGGCCTGCATCGGTCCGCGGCGGCCATCCGGGACCTCGAGGCCTACCAGCGCGCGGCCCCGCTCGGCTCCCACCGGGCGACGGTCGCGACGGTCCTCGCGCTGCTGGCTCGCGGGGCGATCCGGTGACCACGCTGGCGTGCCTGTCCGTGCCCGGGTGCCGGCTCCGGCCTGCGGTCCTGGAGTCACTGGCGTTCCCCCGCGACGGGCTCCCGTCCGCGGTGAGCGACCTGCGCGCCCGCACCGGCGCGGACGAGCTGCTGCTGGTCTCCACCTGCGAGCGCACCGAGGTCTACGCCTGGTGGACCGGCAGGACGCCCGACCCGCGGCCGCTCGAGGCGCTCGCGCGGGCCCTCGCCGGCAGTCGAGGGGTGCCCCTGGAGATGGTGTCCGCGAGCTGCGACGCGCTCACCGACCGTGACGCCGTCCGGCACCTGCTGCGGGTCGCGTCGGGGCTGGAGTCCTTCGTCCTGGGCGAGAGCGACATCGTCGGGCAGGTCCGAGCGGCGGCCGACGCCTCACGGGCCGCGGGGGCCGCCGGGCCGGAGCTGGAGCGCCTCGTGGCCGCCGCCGTGCACACCTCACGGCGGGTCCACCGCAGCACGAGCTTCGGGGCGGGCGGCCGGTCGGTGGCGGCAGCGGCGGTCGCCCTCGCCGCCGAGGCGGCCGGTGGGCACCTACGGGGTCGGCGGGTCGTGGTGGTGGGCGCCGGCCGGGTCGCCACGGACGTGGCCGGGGGTGCGGGCCGTCTGGGCGCCGCGGTGACGGTGTGCAACCGGACCACCCGGCACGCGGACCGTCTCGCCGCGACCGGTGCGTCGGTCGTCGACCTCGGCCGGCTGCTCGAGGCGCTCGGCACGGCCGACGTCGCCATCTTCGCCACGGCTGCTCCGCACCGCCTGGTCGAGGCCCGCGAGCTGGCGCGGCTGCGGGCCGGCGGGCCGACCCTGCTGGTCCTCGACCTGTGCGTCCCCCGCAACGTCGACCCCGCAGTCCGCGGCCTGCCGGGGATCCGCCTGGTCGACCTCGCCGACCTGCGGGCGACCGGCGCGCCGGGAAGCGACGCGCTGGCCCGTGACGCCGCCCGGGCCGCCGCGGTCGTGGACGAGGAGCTGGACCGCCACCGGCGCGCGACCGCCCACAGGTCCGCCGCGGCGGCGGTGCGCCGGCTTCGGGAGGACGTGAGGGTCTGTGCCGACCGGCAGGCCGGCCTCGCCGCTCGCCGGTTCCCCGAGCCGGTGCGCCCGGACGTCGAGGAGCAGGTGCGCCGGGTGGTCCGCCGGCTGGCGGACGGCCCCACGCGGCGGCTGCTCGAGGCCGCCGAGGTCGGGGACGACGCGCTCGTCGAGCTGCTGTCCGGGCTGTTCGCCGAGGATCAGTCCCCGGCGCGCTCGAGCAGGTAGTCGCGCAGCGCCACCGCGTTGTTGTGCTCGCGGTCGCGTGAGCTGTAGATCAGCGTCACGTCGCCGTCCCCCTCGAGCAGCGGACGCCAGGCGTCGGGGCGGGCGTCGAGCTCGGCGACGTACCGCCGGCGGAAATCCTCCCAGCGCTCCGGGTCGTGACCGAACCACCGCCGCAGCTCCGTGCTCGGCGCGACGTCCTTGAGCCAGGCGTCGAGCGCGAGGTCGTCGCGGCGCACGCCACGCGGCCACAGCCGCTCGACGAGGACCTGCCGTCCCGGCGGGGGCGGCCCGTCGTCGTACACGCGGAAGAGGTGGATGCGGGCCATCCGGTCAGCCTCGGGGGTCGGGCCGGCGCACGAGTCGGTCAGCCGCGCGGGCGGCCACGGACATGATCGTGAGCGCCGGGTTGGCGGCGCCCTGGGTCGGCAGGACGCTGCCGTCGGTGACCAGCAGGTTGGGGACCGCGAAGCTGCGGCAGTCCCCGTCGACGACACCGCTGCGCTCGTCGGTGCCCATGCGGGCCCCGCCCACCAGGTGGGCGTAGCGGTGGAAGGTGGTGACGTGCTCCGCCCCGGCGGCGAGCAGGATCTGCTCCATGGTGCTGCTCGCCTCCTTCATCAGCGCCCGGTCGTTGTCGCACTGGCTGTAGGAGAACTTCGCCACCGGCATGCCGTGCCGGTCCCGCTGGCCCGCGAGCGTGACACGGTTGTCGGGCTGGGCGAGGAACTCACAGAGCGCTCCCAGACATGCCCAGTGCACGAAGTCTCGCATCTGGCGGCGCAGGTCGTCGCCCCAGACCTTCTGGCCGGCGAAGTGCTCGGACCAGGTGATCGGCAGCGGCGAGACGGTCTGGATGGAGAACCCGCGCCGGTACGGCTTGGCGGGGTCGGTCTCGTAGAACGACTCCGAGGAGACCTCGGGCGGCGGTGCCTTGTACATCCGGATCTCGTCCGCGAACCGCCCGCCGGTCTGGGGCGCGCCCTGCACCATCAGGTAGCGCCCGACGAGGTCGAAGTCGTTGCAGAGCCCGTCGGGGAAGCGCTTCGAGGTCGAGTGCAGCAGCAGCCGCGGCGTCTCGATGGAGTAGCCGGCGACGATGACGTGCGCCGCGCGCTGGAAGCGCTCCACGCCGTCACGGACGTAGCGGACCCCGGTGGCGCGGCCGGTCCGCTCGTCGACCTCCACCGACACCACCATGGCGTCGGGGCGGACCTCCGCCCCGTGCGCGAGCGCGTCGGGGACGTGGGTGATCAGCGGTGACGCCTTGGCGTTCACCTTGCAGCCCTGGAGGCAGAAGCCGCGGTAGATGCAGTGCTGCCGGTGCCCGAAGCGGCCGTTGGTGATGGCGACCGGGCCGACCCTGGTCTCGATGCCCAGGGCGTCCGCCCCCCGCTGGAACACCTCTCCGTTGCCGGACACGGGGTGCGGTGCGTGCGGGTAGCGGTGCGGGTCGCCCCACGGCCAGTCCTCGCCCGAGACGGGGAGCTCGCCCTCGATCGCCTCGTAGTAGGGCTTGAGGTCGTCGTACGCGAACGGCCAGTCGTGCCCGACGCCGTCGGCGCTCGCGGTGTGGAAGTCGCTGGGGTGGAACCGTGGGGCGAACCCGGCGTAGTGCACCATCGAGCCGCCCACCCCACGACCGGAGTTGTTCGACCCCAGCGGCACCGGGTCGGTGCCGGCGATGACCCGTGGCTCGGTCCAGTACAGGTGGTGGGATCCGGCCTCGTCGGAGACCCAGTCCCGGTCCGGGTCCCAGAACGGGCCCGCGTCGAGCGCGGCCACCCGCCACCCGGCCCTCGCCAGTCGTTGCAGCATGGTCGAGCCGCCGGCGCCGCAGCCGACGATCACGGCGTCGATCTCGTCGCCGTCGTCGTAGTGCCGCATCTCCGCACGCAGCTTCTCGTTGATCCTCCGCTGCCCGGCCGGGATCAGCCAGGCGGAGGCGTTCCGGTCGCGTACGGCGTCGGCGGAGCCGTCCCGCAGGATCGTCCTCACCGGTCGCCGTCCGTCCCGCGCGACGGCACGCCGTGGCTCTCGAGCGGACCGGCGTCGGGGACCTCGAACGGCTCGCGGGTGCCCACGCCCGGGTTCTTGTAGCCGCGCGGGTACGCCGGCCCCGGCCAGCCGATCTCGTTCCAGGCCCACGGGTGGGAGTAGAACGCCGTGCACGCGTAGCGCGACCACAGCGACCAGACCCGGTCGGCGTGCATGCCGTGCCAGACCCCGTCGCCGAGGTCGAGCAGCGACTCCAGCATCCCCGCCTGCTCGTCCGGCGAGCACGCGGCGAAGCCGTGACCGTGCTCGGCGAGGGCGTCGGACTCCATCGCCTCCAGGGACCGCGCCCACGCCTGCGGGTCCGGCGGGAGGTCCTCGTAGCGCCAGCCGTCGGTGGTCAGCTCGGCGAGACGCTGGTCGACCATCTCGAAGACCGGCACCCGCGGCTCTTCGTGCTGGGCCAGGATGAGGTCCAGCAGTGGCCGGGCGACGGACTCCTGCTGCGGGGTGAAGAAGCGCAGGGGCGGCAGCGGGCCGAGCCGGGCCAGGACGACGCCGGCCGTGACGGGGTCCCAGGCGTCGGCCTGGTCGAGCGCGTCGAAGCCGGGGAAGCGCGACGGTGCGTCGCCGTGCGGGTGGCCGGGGGTGACGCCGTGCTCGGGGAGCCGGGCCGCCATCAGATCTTCCTGCGCAGCAACGAGGCGACCAGGCCCATGCCGCCCACCATCGTCATCAGCAGGGGCGCGAACAGCGGCGGCCCCATCTCCAGGTTGTAGCGGGCGTTCCGCCACCCGCCGGGCTTCTGGCCGACGCCGCGGACGTGGAAGAACGTGCCCTGCAGCCCGTTGGCGACGATGGACGCCGAGGCGAGCGGCAGCGCGGTGTGCGACGCCGTCTCGCTGACGAGTCCGGCCACCCCGGCGGCCGCGCCGACCGGTCCCAGCGCCACGGGGAGCCACATCCACCGGTTGCCGAAGCTCGCCTTGTCGTGGGCGATGAAGATCTCGCCCGCTGTGATCAGGGAGCCCACGCCGGTCAGGATCGACAGTGTCCGTCCGAACTCGCCGTGGCGGACGTCGTGGACCAGCTCGGAGACTCCTGCGTTGTCATGTCGTCGTCGCACACCCCCATGTAACCACCTCTGCGCAATAGATGCGCCCATGCAACTAAATCTCGGCTCGACGAGGAGCCGACCGAGGCGCACGGCCAGCACGGCGATCAGCGCCCCGGCGACGTCGTCGACCGCGAAGTGCCAGCCGAGGTAGACGGTGGCCACGACCGTTCCGGCCAGGAACACCGCGAGGACGCGCGCGAGACGACGCAGGCCGTAGTACCTGGCCAGCAGCCAGATCGTGCAGGTGACGCCGACGTGCAGGCTGGCGAAGGCCGAGATCTGCGCGAAGGCGTCGGCGGCGTGCGGGTGCGCCAGGAGATGGGCCCGCTGGGCGACGTACCGGGCCTGCGTGTCCTGGATCATCGTGTGGGGGAGTCCGGCGAACAGCCGCGGTGCCGCGTGGAACGGACCCAGCGACGGGATCGCGTAGTAGGAGCCCACCCCGAGGATCCACACCCACACCCCCGCTGCGACGGCGACGTACCCGTCGCGGGCCCGGTCGACGAGGACCAGCGCGGCCACGAACGCCACCGACGCCAGGGTCGAGAAGGACTCGTAGACCACCATGAGCACGTAGGCCGCCAGGTGCTGCCCCAGGAGCTGGTGCAGCAGGGCCGCCGGGTCGTGGCCGAGGAACAGCCATCGGTCCCAGGCCAGCAGCATCCCGTCCCGTGGCCGGTTGAGGACGTCCCAGCTCTTGAGGTTGTGGTAGCAGAAGTACACGCAGTGGTAGGCGAGCAGCCCACTCGTCGTCAGTGCCAAGCGGCGGCCGGTCCACCGCGTCCGCAGCACCCGTACGACGCCCGCGGACCGGTCCCGCCAGGCCCGGGCGGCCGCGTCGAGCAGGGCCAGCACGACGAACAGCCCGACCGAGAGCGCCACCCGGTTCCGCAGGACGGCGCCGTGCGGGTCGCGCAGCGGGATCCCGACCTGGGCCGACCGGGCCAGCGTGAGGGCGGCGAACACCGCCACCACGGCCCAGACGCGCAGCACCCATCCGTAGCGACCCGGCGACGGGACGCTCATGCCGCGGCACCGGGCTCTCCCCGCGGCGGTCGCCCGGCCCAGAACCGCTCCGGGCCGCCGGACGCGCGGGCGCCGGACCCCAGCCACGCGTGCACCGCCGCGGGGTTGCGCCGGGTCAGCTCGTCCAGGCAGGCCTGGCGGAGCGCGACGAGCTCCACGAGGCCGTCGGGCGTGTCCTGGGCGCGCAGCTGCCAGAACGTCCGTCGCCACAGGTGGCACAGCTCGACGTCGCTCAGCGAGCCGAGCGCGGCGTCCAGCGGCCCCGGCCGCACCTCCGGCACCGGGCCGGGGACGGGCCC
>JAICLD010000028.1 GCA_025927595.1 Nocardioidaceae bacterium
CACACCCCCCAACAAACAAAGGGACACAGCCAGCCGCCAGCCAACTGGCGCTACAAACTAATTCATCGACTTTTAACACACTGTTGAGTTCTCAAACATCAAACGCACACCACCACCAACCACACGGCCGGCATCTGGGGCTCGTCCACTCTAGCGGACCCGGCGCCCCCCGATCACCTCGGGTGGCACCGCGCCCTCCCTCACTCGCAGTCCCACCACCGAGCCGTCCGGGCCGCGTCGAGCGCGTCACCGAACCACCTCGGCTGAGCGGAGGAGGAGGAGGGTCTCGCCATCTGGGGCCGGCCACCCGACCTCGCGGTCTTGTGTCCCGCCGCTCCCTGGCGACGTGGAAAAGACTACGTGCCCCTCCTAGGCCGGTCAAATCCGGTCGCGGTGGTGCCGGTCACAGTCGAACCACACCGGTGTGGTTCGGTAGCGGCGCCTCAGACCAGCAGGTCCGGCGGCACCGCCCGGGCGCTGGGGCAGCCTGCCAGCCGCAGTGACTCGGCCAGCTCCTCGTCGAGCTCGGCGAACATCCTTCCCACCCCGCGGGGACCTCCCACCGCGAGCGCGTACAGCGGCAGCCGGCCGAGGAAGACGGCCCGTGCCCCGCCCGCGAGCGCGGCCAGGGCGTGCCGCGCGGTGCGGATCCCGCCGTCGACGTACACCTCCGCGCCGTCGCTCGCCAGTGCCACCGGGCGCAGCCGCTCGGCGGTCGCCACGGTGCCGTCCAGCTGGCGACCGCCGTGGTTCGAGACCCATACCGCAGCGGCGCCGGCGTCCAGGCACCGGCGCGCGTCGTCGGGGCGCAGCACGCCCTTCACCACGACCGGCAGACCGCTGACCCGACGCAGCCAGTCGACGTCGTGCGGCCCGAGGTCGGTGGCCTTGGCCGCCGCGGCGGCCGACCCGGGGCCGCCCGGGAAGTTGACGCGCACCCAGCCGTCCTCGGCGACGTCCCACACGCTCTGGCCGGCACCGTCGTACTTCGTGCCGACGACCGGCGTGTCCACCGTGAGCACGACCGCAGCCGCCCCGGCCTCGACCG
Source organism: Nocardioidaceae bacterium (assembly GCA_025927595.1). Classification (GTDB taxonomy): domain Bacteria; phylum Actinomycetota; class Actinomycetes; order Propionibacteriales; family Nocardioidaceae; genus Nocardioides_B. The sequence goes on from JAICLD010000028.1 coordinate 1,049, forward strand.
CAGACTCCAGGACCGGGAGGCAGTCGGGGCGGGACGCGGTGAGGTACAGCTGCAGCCACCAGTGCACACCGGTCGCCCCGATCTCGGCCCACCGCGACCCGGCGTTGCTGGAGACGACCATCAGCGCGCCCGCCGCCGCGGCGGCCCGTGCCATCGCCACCTCGCCCTCGGGGTGGAGCGCGCGCTGCATGGTCGTGGGCGCCACGGCGAACGGGGTGCGGACGTCGGTGCCGAGCACCGTCGTGCCGAGGTCCACGGCGGTGACGTCGCGCAGCACGCGAGGCAGGAACCGGAACCGCGACCACGCCGCCTCGGCCTCCCCGGCGCAGACGCCCTCGCGGGCCCCTTGCCGGAGGTACCGGAACACCGGCTCGGGAAGCCGCTCCCTGGCGCGCTCCTCGACCGACTCCAGGAAGCGCTCGCCGGTCACCGGGCGACCTCGACCCCCGCCAGCCGCTTCTTGCCGCGGCGCAGCACCAGCCAGCCGCCCGCCAGGAGGTCCCCGTCGCCGGGCGCGTGCTCGGGGTCGGTCACCCGCTCGTTGTTGAGGTAGGCGCCGCCCTCCGCGACGGTGCGGCGGGCGTCGCCCTTGGAGGTCGACAGGCCCGTGGCGACGAGCAGCTCCACCACGGTGGGGATCGGCCGCCCGGGCTCGAGCCGGACCGCCCCCGCCTCGCGCAGCGCGCTGCCGAGCGTGCGAGCGTCGAGGTCCCGCAGGATGCCGCCGCCGAAGAGGGACGCCGACGCGGCCCGGATCCGCTCGGTCTCCGACGACCCGTGCACCAGCGTCGTGACGTGCTCGGCGAGCGCCCGCTGGCCGGCTCGCAGCTGCGGCTTGTCCCGGGTCTGCTCCTCGAGCTGCTCGATCTCGGCGCGGGGCAGGAAGGTGAAGATGCGCAGCAGCTCGCCGACCTTCTCGTCCTCCACGTTGAGCCAGAACTGGTAGAAGGCGTACGGCGACATCATCTCGGCGTCGAGCCAGAGCGCACCGCCCTCGGTCTTGCCGTACTTGGTTCCGTCGGCCCTGGTGACCAGCGGGGTGGCGAAGGCGTGCACGTGGTGGCCGTCGCTGCGCCGGATCAGGTCCACCCCGCCGGTGAGGTTGCCCCACTGGTCGCTGCCACCGAACTGCAGGGTGACGCCGTGGTCGCGGTGCAGGTTGAGGTAGTCCATCGACTGCAGCAGCACGTAGGAGAACTCGGTGTAGGAGATCCCGGCCTCGAGCCGGGTGCGGACGACGTCGCGCGCCAGCATCCGGTTGACCGGGAAGTGCTTGCCGACGTCTCGCAGGAAGTCGATGGTCGACAGGGTCGCCGTCCAGTCGTAGTTGTTCACCATCGTGGCGGCGTTGGCGCCCTCGAAGGACAGGAACGGCTCGATCTGCGAGCGCACCTTGTCGACCCAGCTCGTCACCACGTCGAGGGAGTTCAGCGTCCGCTCCCCCGACTCCTTGGGGTCGCCGATCATGCCGGTGGCGCCGCCGACCAAGGCGTACGGCACGTGTCCGGCGTCCTGCAGCCGACGGGCGGTGAGGATCTGCACCAGGTTGCCCAGGTGCAGGCTGGGCGCGGTCGGGTCGAAGCCGACGTAGAACCGGACCGGCCCGGCGTCCATCTCGGCCCGCAGCGCGTCGAGGTCGGTCGCGTGAGCCAGCAGGCCACGCCACTCGAGGTCGTCGAGGACGTGCAGGTCAGTGCTCACGCCGGTCCACCTTCCTCCTCACAGCCACTCACCGAACGCGTACGGCTCGCGGCTGCACAGGTACGTCGCCCAGCTCAGCTTCGTGGGGCGGCCCTGCTCGTCGCGGGTCACCCGGAGCAGCTCGCCGCGCTCGCGGCCTGCGACCGTCCGGTAGAGGTCGGCCCCGAGCTCTTCGAACTCCGAGGCCGGCTTGTCCTCGGGAAGCGACGCGGCCCTGGCCTCGAGCCGGCCCTGCCGCACCGAGAACTCGAAGGGCACTCCCTCGGACCACCAGACGCCGAGGAGGCCCGCGAGCTGCGGCGGCACCTCACGCCCCGGTCGCCACGGCTCCGGCGCCACCGGGTCGTGCTCGGTCACCAGGTCGGCCATCGAGGTGGCGAAGCCGGTGATGTCCGGGGTGGTGCCAGAGCTGGTGAGCGCGATGCCGCCCGTGCTGGCGCTCCGGTCGGTGAACACGGCGGTGATGTGGCCGGGCATGCCGCCGGTGTGGCCGACGTACGTCCGGGAGCCCGACCGCACCAGGAAGAAGCCCAGCCCCATCGCGGCCGTCCAGCCCTCGCGGTCCATGACCGCCTGCGGCTCGCACATCTCCTCGAGGGTGTCGGGCGAGAGCACCTCCGGGACCGGGTCCGCCACGAACGCCGACCAGCGGGCCAGGTCGGCACCGGTGCTGGCCAGGCCGCCGCAGGGGTCCATCGCGCGGAGGTCGTGGGCCGGCTGCGGGACCGGGACGTCGCTCCACGGCGGGACGTAGTACCCGTCGGCGTGCCGGCCGCGTCGTCCTGAGCCCGTCGAAGGGTCGAAGCCGACCGTGGTGCGCCGCATCCCCAGCGGCTCCAGGATCCGGGCGCGCAGCGACTCCTGCCACTCGCGGCCGTCGAGGCGTGCGACCACCTCGCCGAGCATCGAGTAGACGAGGTTGGAGTAGTGCCACAGGTGGTGCGGTCGGTGCACGCGCTCCGCCTGGTCGAACTCGGCGACGAGCTGCGCCCGGTCGGGGAACTCCAGCGCCTCCCACACGTCGCCGAGGGGCTCGCGCTGCATGCCGCTGACGTGGGCCAGGCACTGTCGCAGGGTCAGCCCGTGGTGCCGCACCTCCGGGACGTGTACGTCGACGGTGTCGTCGAGGCTCAGCCGGCCCTCGTCGCGCAGGGCCATCACCATGACCGCGGTGAACGTCTTGGTGTTGGACGCGATCAGGAACTGGTGGTCCTCGTCGGGCGGCACCGCGGGGTCGTCGAGGGAGGCGGACCCGATGCCGGTGTGCCAGAGCAGGTCACCGCCGCGAACCACGCCGGCGAACACGCCCGGGACGCGGCCCGCGCGCTGGCGGTCCAGGGCCAGCCGGTGCAGCCGGCGCACGGTGTCGTCGCGAAGTGTCACGCCCCGACCCTAGGCGGCGGCACCCCGCCCGCAGCACCGGCCCCCGAGGTCCTCCCGAGGGCCTCCGCCGTGGTCACGAGGGACCGGTGCGACGGCGCAGGGAGGCGGGCCGGTAGACCGACACGCTCGGGTCGCCGTCGGCCCAGAACCGCCACGGCCGGTCCGCGGCCAGGCGCAGCCCCACCCGGGGGCCTCGGACGACCCGCTCCGGCCCGGTTCCCGGCGTCAGCGTCAGCGGGCCCTCGCGCAGGTCCGTGCCGTCGTGTCGCAGGTCGATGCCGAGCGCCCGGCACAGTCTCGCCGGCCCGCGGGCCAGGTCCCGGTCGGGGCCGGTGCGCCGGGACCGGGCCAGGTCCACTCCCTCGACGACCTCGCCCGCACGCAGGAGCACGGCGGCCGGGTCCCCCACGGCGCCCACCACGACGTTGCAGCAGTGGTGCATGCCGTAGGTGAAGTAGACGTAGAGGCGTCCCGGCGGCCCGAACATCACGGCGTTGCGGGGGGTGCGTCCTCGGTGCGCGTGCGAGCCCGGGTCCCGCGGTCCGTCGTACGCCTCGACCTCGGTGAGCCGCACCGCGACCGTCCCCTCCTCGGTGCGGTGCCGCAGCACGGACCCGAGCAGGCGCGGCGCCACGTCGAGGACGTCGCCCTCGAGCGCCGCGGCGAGGTCAGCCGACCCAGGCACGGTGTCCCGCGACGACGGCCCGCAGCTCCGCGAGCTGCTCGGCGACCCGGTCCGGCGCCGTACCGCCGCGGGCGTCCCGCGAGGCGACCGAGCCCTCGACGGTGAGCACCTCCCGCACGTCCGGCGTCAGGTGCTCGGAGATCTCGGCCAGCTGGTGGTCCCCGAGCTCGTCGAGGGCGCAGCCGAGCTCCTCGCAGCGGCGGACGCAGGCGCCGGCGACCTCGTGGGCCACCCGGAACGGCACGCCGCGGCGGACCAGCCACTCCGCGACGTCGGTCGCCAGCGTGAACCCCTGCGGCGCCAGGACGGCCATCCGGTCGGTGTCGAAGGCCATCGTCGCGACCATGCCGGTGAACGCCGGGAGCAGCACCTCGAGGGTGTCGACGGAGTCGAAGACCGGCTCCTTGTCCTCCTGGAGGTCGCGGTTGTAGGCCAGCGGCAGTCCCTTGAGCGTGGTCAGCAGGCCGGTGAGGTTGCCGACCAGTCGGCCGGCCTTCCCACGGGCGAGCTCCGCGATGTCGGGGTTCTTCTTCTGCGGCATGATGCTCGACCCGGTGGAGTAGGCGTCGTCGAGCCGCACGAAGCCGAACTCCTGGGTGGCCCAGATCGTCACCTCCTCCGCCTGGCGGCTCACGTCGACCCCGACCATCGCCAGGACGAAGGCCAGCTCGGCCACGAAGTCGCGCGCGGCGGTGCCGTCGATCGAGTTCGGGCTGGAGTCGGCGAACCCCAGGTCGCGGGCGACCTCGCGGGGGTCCAGGCCGAGGCTGGAGCCGGCCAGGGCCCCGGAGCCGTACGGCGAGTCGACGGCGACCCGGGCGTCCCAGTCGCGCAGCCGCGCGACGTCGCGGACGAGCGGCCACGCGTGGGCGAGCAGGTGGTGGGAGAGCAGCACCGGCTGCGCGTGCTGGAGGTGCGTGCGACCGGGCATCACGGCACCGAGGTGCCGCTCGGCCTGGTCCGCGGTGGCGTCGACGAGGTCGAGGACCGCACCCGCGAGCACCCGGGCGTGGTCACGGAGGAACGCCTTGAACAGCGTGGCGATCTGGTCGTTGCGGGAGCGTCCCGCGCGCAGCCGCCCACCCAGCTCGGCGCCGACCTCCTCGAGCAGCAGCCGCTCCAGGGCGCCGTGCACGTCCTCGTCGGCCGGGTCCGGGCGCAGGTCGCCGGACGCGAACCGCCTCCCGAGCCGGTCCAGCCCCGCGAGCAGTCCCACGAGCTGGGGGTCGGTGAGCAGGCCGGCACGGTGGAGCACGCGCGCGTGCGCCGCCGACCCGGCCAGGTCGTAGGGCACCAGCCGCCAGTCGAAGTGCGTCGACCGCGACAGCGCGGCGAGCGCCTCGGACGGCCCCGAGGCGAACCGGCCGCCCCACAGGGCCCCGGCGTTCGTCGTGGAGGTCACGTGAGCCTTCCTATCAACTGCGCGGTCACGGCCGGCCCACCCCCGGACCGCCGGGCGCGCCGGACAGGGCGAGCGGAGCGAGCCCCATCAGTCGGTCCCCGCCTCCATCGCCGCGCTGTCGAGCGCCACGTCCCGGTCGCCGTCCGCGCCCGGGTTGCTGGCGATCTGGGTGGCGCCGCCGGTCTCGAGCCGGCCGAGCAGGTTGCCGTGCTCGACCAGGACGTGTCCCTGGTCCTGCGGCTGGGTGGCGTACAGCTCGAGCTTCGCGCGGGAGTCGGCGATGTCGAGGTTGCGCATCGTCAGCTGGCCGATCCGGTCGGTCGGGCCGAAGGCGGCGTTCTCGGTGCGCTCCATCGACAGCTTGTCGGGGTGGTAGGAGAACGCCGGGCCGGCCGTCCTCAGGATCGAGTAGTCGTCGCCTCGACGCAGCCGCAGGGTGACCTCCCCGGTCACGAGCGAGGCGATCCAGCGCTGGATCGCCTCGCGCAGCATCAGCGCCTGGGGGTCCAGCCAGCGCCCCTCGTACAGCAGCCGGCCGAGGCGACGGCCCTCGGCGTGGTAGTTGGCGATCGTGTCCTCGTTGTGGATGGCGTTGAGCAGCCGCTCGTAGCAGATCCACAGCAGCGCCATCCCGGGCGCCTCGTAGATGCCGCGCGACTTGGCCTCGATGACCCGGTTCTCGATCTGGTCCGACATCCCGAGCCCGTGCCGTCCGCCGATCTCGTTGACCCGGTGCACGAGCGCCACCGGGTCGTCGTACGTCGTCCCGTCGACCGCCACGGGGCGGCCGTGCAGGAACGTCACCGTCACGTCCTCGGTGTCGACGGCCACGGACGGGTCCCAGAACCGGACGCCCATGATCGGCTCGACCGTCTCCAGCGACACGTCGAGGTGCTCGAGGGTCTTGGCCTCGTGGGTGGCGCCCCAGATGTTGGCGTCGGTGGAGTAGGCCTTCTCCGCGCTGTCGCGGTAGGGCAGGTCGTGCTGGGTGAGCCAGCGGCTCATCTCGGCGCGGCCGCCGAGCTCGTGCACGAAGTCGGCGTCGAGCCAGGGCTTGTAGATCCGCAGCAGGGGGTTGGCCAGCAGGCCGTAGCGGTAGAACCGCTCGATGTCGTTCCCCTTGAACGTGGACCCGTCGCCCCAGATGTCCACGCCGTCCTCGTGCATGGCCTGGACGAGCATGGTGCCGGTGACCGCGCGGCCCAGCGGCGTGGTGTTGAAGTAGGTGCGGGTGCCCGAGCGGATGTGGAAGGCGCCGCACGCCATCGCGGCCAGGCCCTCCTCGACGAGCTCGGGCCGGCAGTCGACGGCGCGGGCGATCTCGGCGCCGTACTGCCGGGCCCGGTCGGGGACGCCGGCGATGTCGGGCTCGTCGTACTGGCCGATGTGGGCGGTGTAGGTGCAGGGCACCGCACCCCTGTCGCGCATCCAGGCGACGGCCACCGAGGTGTCGAGGCCGCCGGAGAACGCGATGCCGATGCGCTCGCCCTTCGGCAGGGAGGTCAGGACCTTGCTCACTGGTGGTTCCTTCGGTCGGCGTCGGGGATGGTCTCGAGGGAGGACCTCGCCTCGTGGTCGGCGAGGTCCAGCAGTCGTCGGGCCAGCGTCGACCCGTCACGGCCGCGGCCGATCACCACGACGGTGTCGTCGCCGGCGATGGTGCCCAGCACGTCCTCCAGCTCGGCCTTGTCGAGCGCGGAGGCGAGCAGCTGCGCGGCCCCCGGCGGGGTGCGCAGCACCACGAGGTTGCCCGAGGAGTCCGCCGACACCAGGAGGTCGGCGGCGAGGCGGGACAGGCGGGCACCGGAGGCGGAGGAGCCGCGCGCGGCGACCGGGGTGCGGTCCCCGCCCTCGGCCGGCACGGCGTAGACGAGGGCTCCGTCGGGCGTGCGGACCTTGACCGCGTCGAGGTCGAGCAGGTCGCGCGACAGCGTGGCCTGCGTGACAAAGACCCCCGCGGCCGCCAGCCGGTCGGCGAGCTCGGTCTGGGACCGGATCGGGGTGGTCTCCAGCAGGTCCACGATCTTGCGCTGCCGGGCGCTCTTGGTCGACGGGATCGCCGCGCTCACGCCGGCCCTCCCCCGTCCTGGTGCGCCATCAGCCAGGTCAGCAGCGCCTTCTGCGCGTGCAGCCGGTTGCCGGCCTCCTGCCAGACCAGGCTGCGGGGTCCGTCGATCACGTCGGCCTCGATCTCCACGCCTCGGTAGGCCGGAAGACAGTGCAGCACGACCGCCTCCGGGTCGGCGTGGCCGAGCAGCTCCGTGGTCAGCGCGTAGGGCCGGAACGGCCGGCTCCGGGCCTCCGCCTCGTCCTCCTTGCCCATCGACACCCAGGTGTCCGTGACCACGACGTCGGCGCCCCGCACCGCCGCCACCGCGTCCCGCTCGTACGTCGTCGAGCCACCCGTCGACCCCGCGACGTCGGCCGCCCGGGCCAGGACGACCGGGTCCGGGCCGAAGCCGTCGGGGCCGCTGACGCGGACGTGCATCCCTGCCGTCGCACCGGCGAGCAGGAACGAGTGGGACATGTTCGAGGCGGCGTCCCCGAGGAAGGCGACCGTCAGCCCGGCCAGGCCGCCCTTGGCCTCCTGGACCGTCAGCAGGTCGGCGAGCAGCTGGCAGGGGTGGAACTCGTCGGTGAGCGCGTTGACCACCGGGACGCCGGCGTGAGCGGCCATCTCCTCGAGCCGCTCCTGCCCGAACGTCCGCCACACCACGGCCGAGACCATCCGGCCCAGCACCCGGGCGACGTCCGCGACGGACTCCCTGGTCCCGATCCGGGCCAGGTTCCCGTCCACGAGCATCGGGTAGCCGCCCAGCTCGGCGACGCCGGCCGCGAACGACGCCTGGGTCCGCAGGGTCGGCTTGTCGAAGATCAGCGCGACCGCCTGCGGCCCCTCGAAGGGCCGCACCGCGTGCCGGGAGGCCTTGAGCTCCGCGGCCAGGGCCAGCACCTCGGCCTGCTCCGACGGCGTGAGGTCGTCGTCGCGGAGGAAGTGGCGGGTCATCGGGCGGCGCCGTACGCGTCGTCGAGCAGGGTCGGCCAGGTGGCGAGGAACTCCTCGGCCTGGTCCGTGCCGAGCACCAGCGGAGGCACCAGCCGGACCGTGCGCGGCCCGGTGGCGTTGAGGATCACGCCGTGCCGCAGGCCCGAGGCGACGACCGCGGCCGCCACGTCCGCGTCGAGGTCGAGGCCGATGAACAGCCCGCGCCCGCGGACCTCGGCGACGTGCGGGTGGGCGAGGCCGTCGCGGAGCCGCTCGCCGACCTTCGTGGCGTTCTCGAGGAGGCCCTCGCGCTCGATGGTGTCGATGACGGCCAGGGCCGCAGCGGCGGCGACCGGGTTGCCGCCGAAGGTCGAGCCGTGGTCGCCGGGGCCCAGCAGCGAGCCGCGGTCCCCCACCGCGACCACGGCGCCGATCGGGATGCCGCCCGCGAGGCCCTTGGCGAGCGTGACGACGTCGGGGACGACCCCGGAGGCCGCGAAGGCGGTCCAGGCCCCGGTCCGGCCCATCCCCGACTGCACCTCGTCGAGCCACAGCAGCGCCCCGTGCTCGTCGGCGACGTCCCGGGCGCGGGTCAGGAAGCCCTCCGGCGGCACGACGACACCGGCCTCGCCCTGGACCGGCTCGAGGACCACCGCGGCGGTCCGGTCGGTCACCGCAGCGGCGAGGGCGTCGCCGTCGCCGTACGGCACGAACGTCACGTCGCCGGGCAGCGGCTCGAACGGCTCGCGGTAGGCGGCCTTGGAGGTCAGCGCCAGCGCGCCCATCGTGCGGCCGTGGAAGCTGCCCTGCATCGCCACCAGGTGCGTCCGCCCGGTGCGCCGGGTGAGCTTGAGGGCGGCCTCGTTGGCCTCGGTCCCGGAGTTCGCGAGGAACACCCGCCCCTCGACGCCGAGCAGCGCCAGCAGCCGCTCGGCCAGCCGCACCTGCGGCTCGGTCGTGAAGAAGTTCGACACGTGGCCGAGGGTGCGCAGCTGGTCGGTCACCGCGCCGACCAGGGCGGGGTGCGCGTGCCCCAGGACGTTGACCGCGATCCCGGCCAGCAGGTCGAGGTAGCGACGCCCGTCGGTGTCCCAGACGTAGACGCCCTCGCCGCGCGCCAGCGCCAGCCTGGGCGGTCCGAAGGTGTTCATCACCGAGGCGGTGTAGCGCTCCTGCAGCGGTGCGTCGGCCATCTCAGCCCCTCTCTCTGCGGATCGCGCGCCGGACCGTGGTCTCGGCGCCGGGCAGCACCTGGGTGCCGACCCCGTCGTCGGTGAAGATCTCCAGCAGCACGGCGTGCGGCTCCCGTCCGTCGACCACGGTCGCACGCGGCACCCCGTGGGTGACCGCCTCCAGGCAGGCGCGCATCTTGGGGACCATCCCGCTGGCCAGCGTCGGCATCAGCTCCGCGAGCGCCTCGGGGCTGATGTGGCCGATCACGTCGTCGCTCTCGGGCCAGTCCCGGTAGAGGCCCTCGACGTCGGTGAGGACGAGCAGCTTCTCGGCGCCCAGCGCCACCGCGAGCGCGGCCGCCGCGGTGTCGGCGTTGACGTTGTGGACCTGGCCGTGGACGTCGGGCGCGACCGAGGAGATGACCGGGATCCGGCCCGCCTCCACCAGGTCGCGCACGGCCTCGGGACGGACCCGGGCGACCTCGCCCACGAGGCCGAGGTCGACCTCCTCGCCGTCGACCACCGTGTTCGTCGGCGTCGCCGTGAACAGGCCCGCGTCCTCGCCCGACAGCCCGACGGCGAGCGGCCCGTGCTGGTTGACCAGCCCGACGAGCTCACGACCGACCTGCCCGACCAGGACCATCCGGACCACGTCCATGGCCTCCGGTGTCGTCACGCGCAGGCCGGCGCGGAACTCCGAGCGGATGTCGAGCCGGTCCAGCATCGAGCTGATCTGCGGACCGCCGCCGTGCACCACGACGACGTTCACCCCGGCATAGCGCAGGAACACGATGTCCTCCGCGAACGCGCGCTTCAGCGTCTCGTCGGTCATCGCGTTGCCGCCGTACTTCACCACGATCGTCGTGCCGTGGTAGGTCTTCAGCCAGGGCAGCGCCTCGGCCAGCGTCGCGGCCTTGGCGGTCGCCTTCTGCCAGTCGAGGCCGCCGTCGGCGGTGCGTACGTCGCTCATGGTCCTCAGCTCGAGTAGGCGGAGTTCTCGTGCACGTAGGCGTGCGTGAGGTCGTTGGTCCAGACGGTCGCGGTCGCGTCCCCGGCCTTGAGGTCGATCGCGACGGAGACCTCGCGCGGTCCGAGGTCGACCGACGACGGGTCCTCGTCGGGCGTCGAGCGGTGGCAGACCCGCACGCCGTTCATCGACACGTCGAGGTCGAGCGGGTCGAACGCGGCACTCGTCGTGCCGATCGAGGCCAGCACCCTGCCCCAGTTCGGGTCCTTGCCGAACACGGCGGTCTTGAACAGCGCGCTGCGGGCGACCGCGCGGCCCACCTCGACGGCGTCCTGCTCGGTGGCGGCGTGCGCGACGGTGATCGTGATGTCGTGGTCGGCACCCTCGGCGTCGTGCAGCAGCTGCATCGCCAGGTCGGCGCACGCCCGGGTGACGGCGGTCGTGAACGCCGCCTCGTCGGGTGCGACGCCCGAGGCGCCGCTGCACAGGAGCGTGACGGTGTCGTTGGTGGACATGCAGCCGTCGGAGTCCAGGCGGTCGAAGGTCACCGCCGTCGCGGCGCGCAGGGCCCGGTCGGCCGTGCCGGCGTCGACGTCCGCGTCCGTGGTGAGGACGACGAGCATCGTGGCCAGCTGGGGCGCCAGCATGCCGGCCCCCTTGGCCATCCCGCCCACGCTCCAGGTGGAGCCGGTGACCGGGTCGCGCACCTCGAGGAGGACCTGCTTGCAGACCGTGTCGGTCGTCATGATCGCCTCGGCGGCGTCGGCGCCGCCCTCACCGTCCAGCTCCGCGAGCGCAGCGTCGACACCGCGGACGAGGACGTCACGGTCGTTGGCGAGGCCGATCAGCCCCGTCGAGCAGACGACCACGTCGACGGCGCCGATGCCGAGCCCGGCGGCGACCCGCTCGGCCACGGTATGCGTGGTCGCGAAGCCCTCGGGGCCGGTGTAGCAGTTCGCGCCGCCGGAGTTCAGGACGACCGCGCGGACCACGCCGTCCTTGACCACCTCCTGGCTCCACAGCACCGGGTTGGCCTTGCAGCGGTTCGACGTGAACACCGTGGCGGAGGCGGAGGACGGCCCGTCGTTGACGACGAGCGCCAGGTCCTTGCGCCCGGACGGCTTGAGGCCGGCCGTCACGCCGGCGGCGCGGAAGCCCCGAGGCGCGGTGACGCTCACGGCGCCACCCCCACCGTGCTGAGGCCGGTCGTCTCCGGCAGGCCGAGGGCGAGGTTCATGCACTGCACCGCGGCTCCGGCCGTGCCCTTCGCCAGGTTGTCGACCGCCGCGACCGCGACCAGCCGGCCGGCGTCCCGGTCCACCGTCACCTGCACGTGCACGGCGTTGGAGCCGAGCACCGACTTGGTCTGCGGCCACTGCCCGGGCGGCAGCAGGTGCACGAACGGCTCGTCGGCGAAGGCCTTCTCGTAGGCGGCGTAGGCGTCCTCGGCGGCCACGGACGTCGGCGCGGAGCAGGTGGCGAGGATGCCGCGCGGCATCGGCACCAGCAGCGGCGTGAACGAGACCCGCACGTCCGCGTCGGTGAGCAGCCGCAGGTTCTGGGTGATCTCGGGGGTGTGCCGGTGCGTGCCCCCGACGCCGTACGCGCCGGTGGAGCCCATCACCTCGGAGCCGAGCAGGTGCGGCTTGGCCGCCTTCCCGGCTCCGGAGGTCCCCGACGCCGCGACCACGACGACGTCGCGGGTGTCGACCACCCCCGCGGCCACCGCGGGAGCGAGCGCGAGCGTGGAGACGGTCGGGTAGCAGCCGGGGACGGCGACCCGCCGGGACGCCGCGACCGCGCGCCGCTGGCCGGCGAGCTCCGGCAGCCCGTAGGGCCAGGAGCCGGCGTGCGGACCGCCGTAGAAGCGCTCCCAGTCGCGAGCGTCGGTGAGCCGGAAGTCGGCGCCGCAGTCGACCACGAGGGTCTCCTCGGGCAGCGACCGGGCGATCTCCGCCGAGCGGCCGTGCGGCAGGGCGAGGAAGACCACGTCGTGGCCGGAGAGCGCCTCGACGGTGGTCTCCTCGAGCACCCGGTCGGCGAGTGGCACCAGGTGCGGCTGCAACGGCCCGAGCCGCTCGCCCGCGTTCGAGCCGGCGGTGACCGCCCCGACCTCCACGTCCGGGTGGCCCAGCAGGAGGCGGAGCAGCTCGCCCCCCGCGTACCCGCTGGCGCCGGCGACCGCCGCCTTCCGTCTCCTCATGTGCATGACCATACATCATGCCGTATACGCACGGCCAGGCGGTCAGGCCCCGGTACCCCGACCTCATTTCCCATCCGGCCCGTCGGGTGCCTAGCGTCGCTCCGGTGAGCCCCCGTCCGTCCCTTCCCGCGACGCCCGTCCAGGCGCCACCGGTGACCGGTGCGGCACGCCTGCCGGACGGCCGCTCGGCCGCGGCCGGGACCGCCCTCGCGGTGACGTCCACCGCCTCCGTGCAGTTCGGGGCCGCGCTCGCCACCACGCTCTTCGCGCTGGTCGGGCCGGTCGGCACGGTGTCGTTGCGGTTCCTCGGCGCCGCGGTCGTCCTGGTGCTGGCGACCCGCCCCTGGCGCGCCCGGTGGACCACCCGCGACGCCCGGACGGTGGTCGCCTTCGGGGCGGTCTTCGTGGCCATGAACCTCAGCCTGTACGTCGCGATCAGCCGGCTGCCGCTCGCCACCGCCATCACGCTGGAGTTCCTGGGGCCGCTCGGCGTCGCCATCGTGACGGCGACCTCCCGGTCCCATCGCGCATGGGCGGTCCCCGCGGCGGCGGGCGTGGCCCTCATCGGCGGGTCGCTGCACGCCGACGACGGGCTCGGCGTCCTCGCGGCCCTCGGCGCGGCCCTCGCCTGGGCGTCGTACATCTTGGTCAGCAGGCGGATGGGAGCCAGCGACCACGGCCTGTCCGGGCTCGCGCTGGCCACCGTGCTGGGGGCGGTCGTGACCGTGCCGCTGGGCGTGGCGACCGCGGGCGGTGCCCTCCTGCAGCCGCGCACGCTGACGCTCGGCCTGCTCGTGGGGGTGATGTCCTCGGCGATCCCCTACTCGCTGGACCTGCTGGCGCTGCGCCGGCTGGGGACCGCCACCTTCGGCGTCCTCACCAGCCTCAACCCGGCCGTCGCCGCACTCGCGGGCCTGGTCGTCCTCCACGAGCTGCCGCCGCACCGGCAGCTGGTCGGCATCGCGCTGGTGATGACGGCCAGCGCCGGGGTCACCCTCGGCGCGCGGCGACCGGTGAGGGCGCGCGTGAAGGCACGGTGAGGGCTCGGTGAGACCGGGTCCTGGGAGGCTGCCGGCATGACGGACGAGCCCACCGCCCCACCTCGGACCTGGCGGTCCGCTCCGCCGGGCTCGTGAGGACCGTCGGCGACGACCGGGCGGTGCGCCTCCGTCGTCGAGGCTCGGGGCGGCTGCTCACGCGCCGGTCATGCCCGCTGCACGGCGCCGTGCCGCTGTGCCGCCAGCGCCACCGCGGCGTCGCGGGCAGCCGCGGTCTCGGCCTCGGTCAGCGTCCGGTCCGGGGCCCGGAACCGCAGCGCGAACGCCAGCGACGTGCGCCCCGGGCCGACCTGCTCGCCCGTCCACACGTCGAACAGCCGCAGCGACTCCAGCAGCTCGCCGGCGCCCTCGCGCAGCGTCTCGGCCAGGACCGAGGCGGGGAGGGCGGCGTCCACGACGAGTGCCACGTCCTCCTTGGCGACCGGGTAGCTGGAGTACCGCGGCGCCCGGACGACCGCGGGGGCCGCCGCGAGCAGCAGGTCCAGGTCGACCTCGACGGCGCAGGTCCGCGGCGCGACGGCGTACGCGCGACACACCGAGGGGTGCAGCTCGCCGGCGTGACCGACCTCGACGGTCCCGACCGTCAGCGACGCGCACCGGCCGGGGTGCCACGGGGCCCGGGTCGCGCGGGCCACCTCGACCTCGACCGACAGCAGGCTCCCGAGCCGGCGGACCAGCTCGACCGCGTCCGCCCACACCGCGTCGCGGCCGGAGCCCCACCAGCCGCCGGCCTCGCGCTCGCCGCTGAGCACGACCGCGAGGTGGAGCGGCTGGTGCGGCACCGCGGCCAGCAGCCGCCGCAGCTCCTCGTCGTCGGGCCGCCGGTCCACCGGCAGGATCGGGGCGCGCAGCCGGTCCACCGTCGGCACGAACACCGGTGCGGTCTCGTAGATCCCCAGCGAGGTGGTCCCCCGGCCGCGGTTGCGCGCCGCCGCCTCCAGCAGCCCGGGCAGCAGCGTGGTGGCCAGCTCGGGGGCCTCCTCCGACAGCGGGTTGGCCACCTCCAGGGTGTCCCGGCGCTCGTCGTCCGCGGCGAGCCCCAGACGGTCGAGGTGCCCCTGACCGAGGAACGGCCAGGACCGGACCTCCACGAGCCCGGCACCGGCCAGCGCGAGGCCGACCCGGCGGCGCAGCCGCTGGAGGCGGGTCCAGCCCCGCCCGGGCGGGGCCGGAGGGAGGACCGAGGGGACCTCGGTGTAGCCGACGAGGCGGGCGACCTCCTCGACGAGGTCGTAGGGGTCGGTCAGGTCGGGGCGCCAGCTCGGCGGGAGCACGCTCAGCGTCCCCGACGCCGCCCGTGCCCCGTCTGCCCCGGAGCCCTCGGCGGTGACCGTGCACCCCACGGTGCGCAGGTGGGCGACCGTCGTGTCGGCGTCGATGGACATGCCCGTGACCCGCGCCGGCAGGTCGGCCGCCGCGGTGACCACGCTCTGCTCGGGCGGCCCGCCGACGTAGGTGACGCCCTCGGTGATGCTGCCGCCGCCGTGCTCGACGAGCAGGTGGGCCACCCGGTCCGCGGCGTACGCGGGCAGCAGCGGGTCCACCCCGCGCTCCCAGCGCTTCGCGCCCTCGGTGTGCAGCCGGTGCCGCCGGGCGGTGCGGAAGATGCCGGTGGCCTCGAAGTGGGCCGCCTCGACGACGACCTGCGTCGTGCTCGCCGACAGCTCCGTGCTCTGGCCGCCCATCACGCCGGCCAGGCCGATCGGCCCGGTGTCGTCGGTGATCAGCAGGTCCTCGGCCGACAGCGTGCGCGTGACGTCGTCGAGCGTCGTGATGGTCTCCCCCTCGCGCGCCCGTCGTACGACGATGGGGCCGGCGAGCAGGTCCCCGTCGTACCCGTGGATCGGGTTCCCGAGCTCCAGCATGACGTAGTTGGTGACGTCGACGGCGAGCGAGATCGGCCGCATCCCCGCCAGCTGCACCCGTCGCGCCATCCACCGCGGGGTGGGGGCGGCCGGGTCGAAGCCGATGACCGTCCGGGTCGCGAAGACGGGGCAGCCGTCGGGCGCCTCGACCCGCACCGGGTACCCGTCGTCGTTCGGGGTCGGCACCTCGCGCATCGCGGGGTCGTGGAACGCGACGCCGTAGGCGATCGCGGCCTCACGGGCGATGCCGCGCAGCGACAGCGCGTAGGCGCGGTCGGGGTTGATCTCGAGCTCGATGACCTCCTCGCGCAGGCCGAGCAGGTCCGCGACCGGGTCGCCCGGCGACAGGTCGGGGTCGAGACCCGGGTCGAGGACCAGGATGCCCTCGTGGTCGTCGCCGAGGCCGAGCTCGGAGGCGGAGCAGATCATCCCGTCCGAGACATGACCGTAGGTCTTGCGGGCCGAGATCGCGAACCCGCCCGGCAGCACGGCGCCCGGCAGCGACACCACGACCAGGTCGCCCGCACCGAAGTTGTGCGCGCCGCAGACGATCCCACGAGGACCGTCGGGCCCGTTGTGCTCGGGCCCGCAGTCGACCTGGCACCACTTGATCGTCCTGCCGTTCCGCTGCGGCTCGTCGACGGCGCTGAGCACCCGCCCCACGACGATCGGGCCCTCGACGCCCGCGCCCGTGGTCTCGAGAGCCTCCAGCTTGAGGCCGAGCGCGGTGAGCCGGTGCGCCAGCTCGGCGGCGGTGACGCCGTCGGGCAGGTCGACGTACTCCCGGATCCAGGACAGGGGAGCCTTCACCGTCAGATCTCCGTTCCGAAGGGGAGGGTGAAGCGGACGTCGCCCTCGACCATGTCGCGCATGTCGGCCACGCCGTGCCGGAACATCAGCGTGCGCTCCAGCCCCATGCCGAACGCGAAGCCGCTGTAGACGTCGCTGTCGATGCCGCAGGCGGTCAGCACCCGCGGGTTCACCACGCCGCAGCCGCCCCACTCGATCCAGCCCTCGCCCTTGCAGGTCCGGCAGGACTCGACCTCCGGTGACCGCCCGCGACAGACGAAGCAGACCAGGTCCACCTCGGCGGAGGGCTCGGTGAACGGGAAGTACGACGGGCGGAACCGCGTCGTGATCCCGTCGCCGAACATCGCCTCCGCGAAGTGGTCCAGCGTGCCCTTGAGGTGGGCCATCGTGATGCCGCGGTCGACGACGAGTCCCTCGACCTGGGAGAACACCGGTGTGTGGGTGGCGTCGAGCTCGTCGGTGCGGAAGACCCGGCCGGGGCAGACGACGTAGACCGGCGGAGTGCGGGACAGCATGGTCCGGGCCTGCACCGGCGAGGTGTGCGTGCGCATCACCAGCCCGCCGTCGGCGGGCTCCAGCCAGAAGGTGTCCTGCATGGTCCGGGCCGGGTGGTCCGCGCCGAGGTTGAGCGCGTCGAAGTTCAGCCACTCGGCCTCGACCTCGGGGCCCTCGGCGACCTCCCAGCCCATCGCCACGAAGACGTCCCCCACGAGCTCCTGCAGGGTCGTCAGCGGGTGCCGGGCCCCGCGGGGCTCGCGGTCCCACGGCAGCGTGACGTCGACGGTCTCCTCGACCAGCATCCGGGCCTCCGCCTCCGCCTCGAGCTCGGTGGTCCTCGCGGCCAGCGCCTGGCCGACCGCGGCCCGGGCCCGGCCGACCCGCATCCCGGCGTCCTTGCGGGCCTGGGGCGGCAGCGCGCCGATCTCCCGGTTGGCCAGCGCCAGCGGCGAGCGGTCGCCGGCGTGGGCGGTGCGGACCCGGCGCAGAGCCTCGAGGTCGGCCGCGGCCGCCACCGCCGTGAGCGCCTCCTCACGCATCGCGTCGACCTGGTCCGCCTTCAGGGGCGTCACCTCGACGGGGTCGAAGGAGGAGTTCGGGCCCGACATCGCAAGGGTTCCTTTCACGGGGCGCGCGGGGTGCGGCGCCCCCGCAGTCTAGGAACCGCAGTGACCGGGCTGCGACCCGGTTCCCGGGCGGCCGCGAACCCCGTCCGCTGGAGCGGGCGCTACTCGGGGCGGCTGTCCTGCTCGGGCCACAGCAGCGTGACCCGGGCGCCGCCCGCGGGCGAGTCGGCGATCTCCACCGCACCGCCGTGGGCGCTGACCAGCCCGTGGATGATGTACATCCCCAGTCCGGACCCGCCGCGCTGGCCGTGCTTCCAGAACTTCGTGAAGACCCGGCTGCGGATGTCGGGGCTGATCCCGTCGCCCTCGTCGTCGACGTGGAGCACCACTCCGTCGTACGGCGCCTGGCCGGTGATCGGGGTCGCCGTCAGCCGGACCTGCCCCTCGCCGTGCCGGATGGCGTTGTCGACGAGGTTCGTGACGACCTGGGCCAGCTTGTCGGGGTCGGCGCTGACCATCGGCAGCTCCCCGACGACGTCGAAGGCGATCTCGCGGCCGGTGCCGGCGCTGACCGACGCGACCACGCGCTCCACCGCGGCCGCGAAGTCCAGCGGCCGGGGGTAGAGCGAGAGCCGGCCGGTGTCGATCCGCGCCACGTCCAGCAGCTCGGCGATCAGCCGGGTGAGCCGGTCGGCGTCCACGTTGACCGTCTCCAGCATCATCTTCTTCTGGGCGTCGTTGAGCCGGTCCCACTTCGACAGCAGCGTCGCCACGAAGCCCTTCACGCCCGTCAGGGGCGAGCGGAGCTCGTGGGCGACGGTGGCCACCAGGTCCGACCGCTCCCGGTCCAGGCGCTCACGGGCGCGCGCCGAGCGCAGGGAGACCGCCACCTGCTCGACCGGGCG
>JAICLD010000142.1 GCA_025927595.1 Nocardioidaceae bacterium
CCGTCGCAGACGACGAACGCGATGTCGGCCCGCTCGCCGGCCTGCACCGAGCGGGCGGCCTGGGCGAGCGCGGCGTGCAGGATGGCGCCGGTGGAGATGCCGGCGAAGATCCCCTCGGTCTCCAGCAGCTCCCGCACACGGCGTACGGCGTCGCGCGGACCGACGGAGAACCGGGCGTCGATGAGCGAGGCGTCGTACAGCTCGGGCACGAAGCCCTCGTCGAGGTTGCGCAGCCCGTAGACGAGCTCGCCGTAGCGGGGCTCCGCTGCGACGATCCGCACGCCGGGCCGGTGCTCGCGGAAGAACCGCCCGACGCCCATGAGCGTGCCGGTGGTGCCGAGCCCGGCGACGAAGTGGGTGACGCCGGGCAGGTCCGCGAGGATCTCCGGGCCGGTGCCCTCGTAGTGCGCGAGCGGGTTCGCGGGGTTGCCGTACTGGTAGAGCATCACCCAGTCGGGGTGCTCGTCGGCGATCCGCTTGGCCACCCGCACGGCCTCGTTGGAGCCCCCCGCGGCCGGTGAGGACACGATCTCGGCGCCCCACATGCGCAGCAGCTGCCGGCGCTCCTCGGAGGTGTTCTCCGGCATCACGCAGACCAGCCGGTAGCCCTTGAGCTTGGCCGCCATCGCCAGCGAGATGCCGGTGTTGCCCGAGGTCGGCTCGAGGATCGTGCAGCCGGGCCGCAGCCGGCCCTCCTTCTCGGCCACCTCGACCATCTTCAGCGCGGCGCGGTCCTTGACCGAGCCGGTGGGGTTGCGGTCCTCGAGCTTGGCCCACAGCCGCACGTCCGGGGACGGCGAGAGCCGGGGCAGGCCGACCAGCGGCGTGCTCCCGACCGAGGCCAGCGTCGAGTCGAAGCGCATGCCGCCCGCGATCAGCGAGCGCCGCCGGCCACGGCCGGCAGCACGACGACCTGGTCGCCGTCGGTGACGGCGGTCTCGAGGCCGCCGGTGAACCGGACGTCCTCGTCGTTGACGTAGACGTTGACGAAGCGGCGCAGGTCGGCCCCGTCGAGCAGCCGCTCCCGGATGCCCGGGTGGCTGCCCTCGAGGTCGTCGATCACCTCGGCGAGCGTCGCCCCCGTCCCCGACACGGCCTTCTCGCCGTCGGTGTAGGTGCGCAGGATGGTGGGGATCCGAACCTCGACTGCCATCAGGCCTGACTCCTCGACTCTTCTCGTGGGGGGACGACGAGCACCTCTTCCTCGGTGACCTCGCCGTCGACGATCCTGTAGGACCTGAACTCGACCGGGCCCGGACTATTCCCGCAGTCGCGGGTGCCGACCAGGACGTAGTGGGCGTTCGGCTCCTGCGCCAGCCCGACGTCGGTGCGCGAGGGGTAGGCCTCGGTCGCCGTGTGCGAGTGGTAGACGACCACCGGCTCCTCCCCGCGCTCGTCCATCTCGCGGTAGAGCGCCAGCAGGTCGGTGGAGTCGAACTCGTAGAACGTCGGCGAGCCGGCGGCGTTCACCATCGGCACGAACCGCTCCGGGCGGTCGCTACCCTCTGGCCCGGCGACCACGCCGCAGGCCTCGTCCGGGTGGTCGCGCCGGGCGTGCTCCACGATCGCGTCGCGGGTGTCCCGGTCGATCCTCAGCACGTGGGCCAGGGTAGGAGGTGCGCGGTGGGCGCCCCGCCGCCCGCGGCCTGCGTCCGGATCCTGAGACGACGACTCACCGCGAGAGCGCGGCGACGAGCGTCTCCTGGAGGTAGCCGACCCACTGGTAGATGTCGAAGACCGGCGCCCGCGGGTCCTCGTCGGGCAGCGCCAGCCAGCGGTCCTCGTCGTCGTCCTCGATGCCGAGCCGGGTGGCGAGCGCGAGCCGGATGTCGGTGAACGAGCGCAGCCAGGTCACCGCGTCGCCGCCGTCGAGCTCGACGTCGACGACCAGGCGGTCGTCCCCCACCTCGGTCGGGAGGCCGGCCTCCTCGAGCGTGCGGACGACGGCCGTGGCGGCATCGGCCTTGCTGTCGCGCAACGACGGCTCGGTGTAGCGGCGGAACTCGCCGGCGGCCTCCTCGTCGTCGGGGTAGGCGGTGGGGAGCAGGCGCGCCAGCACCGGGTCGTCGGGCGCGCTCGTCGGCCCGGAGAAGTCCAGCAGCTGCTCGAGCGGGTCGTCCCCGGTGGCCGGGGTCGCGACCTCGTTGCGCAGCAGCTCCACCAGCTGCGAGGCCAGCGAGCGCAGCAGGTCCGCCTCGAGGCCGGTGAAGGTCGCCACCGCTCCCCCGCCGCGACGGCGCTCGAAGCCCTCACTCATCGCGGCCCGTGGCCCGGCTCACGGCGCGTCCGCCTTCTGCATCGTCGCCCACAGGCCGTACTCGTGCATCGCCTGCACGTCACGCTCCATCTCCTCCCGGGACCCGGTCGAGACCACCGACCGGCCGTCCTGGTGCACCTCGAGCATGAGCTTCTCCGCCTTCTTCCGGGAGTAGCCGAAGTAGGTCGAGAACACGAACGTCACGTAGCTCATCAGGTTGACCGGGTCGTTCCACACGATCGTGACCCAGGGGGTGTCGAGGAGCGTGAGGTCCTCGGTCTCCGGCTGGTCCAGCTCGACGGGCGAAGGGGCGGACACCCCGACATCCTAGGGTGACCACCGTGACCACGGACCCGGCCCCGTCGACGGCCCTGCTGACCGACCACTACGAGCTGACGATGCTCCAGGCGGCGCTGGCCGCCGGCACGGCCGAGCGCCGGGCGGTCTTCGAGATGTTCCCGCGCCGACTCCCCGAGGGCCGTCGGTACGGCGTCGTGGCCGGCGTCGGACGCGCCCTGGACGCCGTCGAGGCCTTCCGGTTCGACGAGGACGTGCTCGACGTGCTGCGCGCGGGCCGCGTCGTGGACGAGCCGACGCTGGAGTGGCTGGCCGGCTACCGGTTCGCCGGCGACATCTGGGGCTACCCCGAGGGTGAGACCTACTTCCCCTACTCCCCGCTGCTCGTCGTGGAGGCGACGTTCGCGGAGGCGGTGCTGCTCGAGACCGTGCTGCTCTCGATCTACAACCACGACTCCGCGATCGCCTCGGCCGCCTCCCGGATGACGTGGGCCGCCCTGGACCGGCCGTGCATCGAGATGGGCTCGCGCCGCACCCACGAGCAGGCGGCGGTGGCGGCGGCCCGCGCGGCGTACGTCGCGGGCTTCGTGATGACCTCGAACCTGGCCGCCCGCCAGCGCTACGGGGTGCCGACCACGGGCACCAGCGCGCACAGCTTCACGCTCCTGCACGACGACGAGCGGGACGCGTTCACCGCCCAGGTCACCTCCCTGGGCCGCGGGACGACGCTGCTGGTCGACACCTACGACGTCGCGGACGCCGTCCGCATGGGCGTCGAGATCGCCGGTCCCGAGCTCGGCGCGGTCCGGATCGACAGCGGGGACCTCGGCGTCCTGGCCCAGCAGGTCCGCGACGAGCTCGACGAGCTCGGCGCCACCGGGACCCGGATCATCGTCACCTCCGACCTCGACGAGCACGCGATCGCGGCGCTGGGCTCCGCCCCCGTCGACGGCTACGGGGTCGGCACGTCCCTGGTCACCGGCAGCGGGCACCCGACCTGCGGCTTCGTCTACAAGCTGGTCGCCCGGGCCGCCGACGACGGGAGCATGGTGAGCGTGGCCAAGCGCAGCAAGGACAAGGCGTCGGTCGGCGGCCGCAAGTACGCCCTGCGCCGGCTCTCCCCCACGGGAGTCGCCGAGGCGGAGGTGATCGGGATCGGCGCGCCCCCGGCGAACGACGGGGACGACCGGTCCCTGCTGGTGCCGCTGGTCCGGGGCGGCCGGGTCGTCGGGCGGGAGCCGCTGGCCGCCGCTCGCGACCGGCACGCCGCGTCCCGGGCCGAGCTGCCGATGGTGGCCCGTCAGCTCTCCCGGGGCGAGCCGGTCCTGCGCACCGAGCACGTGGGCTGATCGCGATGGCCCTGCTGCGCTGCGACTTCTTCTCCGAGGCGCTCGAGATGGGCACCTCCATGACCGTGCTGCTGCCGCAGGCCGGCGAGGAGCAGGTGGGGGTCACCGGCAGCCCGGTCGCCGCCGGCGACGGCTTCCCGGTGCTCTACCTGCTGCACGGCCTCTCCGACGACAGCTCGGCGTGGCTGCGCTACAGCTCCGTCGAGCGGTACGTCGCCCCGCTCGGCCTCGCCGTCGTGATGCCGCAGGTGCACCGCAGCTTCTACGCCGACGAGGCGCACGGCGGCCGCTACTGGACGTTCCTGTCCGAGGAGCTGCCCGAGGTCGTCGGGTCGTTCTTCCGGGTCTCGCCGCACCGCGCCGACACGTTCGTCGCGGGGCTGTCGATGGGCGGCTACGGCGCGCTGAAGTGGGCGCTGCGCCGGCCCGACCGGTTCGCTGCCGCTGCCAGCCTGTCCGGCGCCCTCGACGTCGCGGCGCTCTCCCGGGAGCCGTGGCGCCAGGAGCTCTTCGAGCGGGTCTTCGACGGACCGGTCGGCCCGGACGACGACCTGTTCACGCTGCTCGCCGGGGCGGACCCCGACGCGCTGCCGGCGCTCCACCTCGGTTGCGGCACCGAGGACCACCTGCTCGGCTCCACGGTCCGGTTCGCCGACGCCGCGACGGCCGCCGGTGTCGACGTCCACGTCGACCTGCGGCCGGGCGGCCACGAGTGGCAGGTGTGGGACCGGATGCTCCCGGACGTGCTCGCCTGGCTGCCGCGGCCCGGCTAGCCTGCCGGTCATGGTTCGCGCGCTGCTCGTCGTCGACGTCCAGAACGACTTCTGCGAGGGTGGCAGCCTCGCCGTCACCGGGGGCGCGGAGGTGGCGTTCCGGATCAGCGAGCTGCTCCACCACTGGACCCGCCAGGACCCCAAGGCGCCCGACTACGCGGTGGCGGTGGCGACCCGCGACCACCACGTGGACCCCGGCAGCCACTTCAGCGAGCAGCCGGACTTCGAGCGGTCCTGGCCGCCGCACTGCGTGGTCGGCACGGACGGCGAGGCGTTCCACCCCAACCTCGACCCGCAGCCCTTCGACGCCGTGTTCCTCAAGGGCGAGCACGCCGCGGCGTACTCCGGCTTCGAGGGGCGCACGACGGACGGCACCGCGCTCACGGCCTGGCTGCGGGAGCACGGCGTCACGCACGTGGACGTCTGCGGGATCGCCACCGACCACTGCGTGCGCGCCACCGCGCTGGACGCCGTCCGCGAGGGCTTCTCGACCCGGCTGCTGACGGGGCTGTGCGCGGGGGTGGCGCCGGAGACCACCCGGCGCGCGCTCGGCGACATGGAGCGGGCCGGGGTCCGGGTCTCCTGACGCAACGGGGTGGCTCAGCCACCCCAGCGCTCGGCCAGGGTCCGGACGACCTTGAGGTCGCGCGCGGTGCCGGGCGCGAGCGGGCGGCGGAACGCCGGGAAGAACTCGGCGTCGGACATCCGGTGGTCCAGCCAGACGTGCACGGCGCGCCCGACCACGCGGGCGACCTCGCCGGGCGCGTCCCAGGCCTCGATCCGGCGCGCCTCCTCCCCCGTCGGCGCGGCGCCCTCCTTGAAGAACGACACGTAGCTGCGCGCACCCTCCACCCGCGGCTGCTCCTCGACGAGACGCTCCGCGTCCGCACGGATCGCGGTGAGCTCGGCCGGCGTCAGCAGCACGGTGGGCACCTCGAACCCGCTGTGCCGCGCCAGCAGCTCCTCGCAGTGCCGCTCCACCTTGGCCGGGGACCGCATCGGCGTGCGGAAGCGGACGTTGCCGGTCTGGATGTAGGTCTCGACGTCGGTCAGGCCGGACTCGACCAGGTGCTCGCGGAGCTCGGCCATCCGGTAGGTGCGACCACCCACGTTGACCGCCCGCAGCAGCGCGATGTAGGTGGGCATGGCCGCATCCTGCCGTGTCCCCGCCCGGTCGCCTAGGGTCGAGGAGTGGCGAGCGACGCGACCCTGGTCCCCGAGCACCTGCACGGGCTGCTCGACGACGCCGCGCTTCTCGCCCCGGACCGGCCCACCGCCGCGGAGGGGCTCGCCCGGTGGCGGAGCCGGCGGGAGGAGCCGTTCGCCGCGCTGCTGGGCTGCCTGCTCGTCGAGGACCGTGACCTGGCCGCGCTGGCCGACGCTGCCCTGGCCGCCGCGGCCGAGGCCGCCGCCGATCCGGTCCGGCTGGGCGTCGTCGTGACCGGCGGCGCCGGCGCGGTCGCTCCCGCGGTGACGTGGGCGGCCGGCGCCGGGCTGCGGCTGGAGCGGCTCGAGCTCACGGTGCGCGAGTCGGACGCGGGCGATCTCGCCCCGAACGCCCGGCGCCTGGTGGCGGCGGTCGACGACCTGCTGGCGAGCGGCGCTCTCCCCGACGACGTACGCGTGCACCTGACGGCGCCGCCACTGCCGCCCGGCGAGCCGTCCGCCACCTGGCTCGACGTCCTCGACGAGGTCGCCGCCGCGGACCACGGGCTGACGCTGCGCGCCGACGAGCACGGCCCGGCCGAGCTCGCTGCGTGCATCGCTGCCGCGCTGGACCGCGAGCTGCGGTTCGGCTGCACCGTCCTGGACCGGCCCGTCGCCACGCGCGACGCCTCCGGGCGGCTGCGGCACGGGTTCCTCAACGTGCTCGCGGCGACCCGCGCCTCGCTGGACGGCGCCGGGGTCGCCGAGGTCGCCGAGGTGCTCGAGCGCACGCAGGCAGGCGCGTGGACCCGGCCGGAGGGCGCCGCCGGTCTCGTCGCGGCCCGGCGCTGGTTCACCGGCGCCCGCGCGCCGTCCGTCGCGGCGGCCGGGGACGCGCTGGCCGCCCTGGACCCGGGCCGGGTGCAGGAGCGGTGACCCGACGAAGCTGGGTCGAGGGCGCCGCGGGATCGGGCCACGACCTCGACCACCTGCCCTACGCGGTCGTCAGCCACGGCGACGAGCCGCCGCGGGTGGGCGCCCGGGTCGGCGACCTGGTGCTGGACCTGGCCCCGGTCGCCGCGGCCGACATGCTCGAGGTCGCGCACGTGCTGGAGGCGCCGTCGCTGAGCCCGCTGCTGGCCCTGGGCCGGCCCGCGTGGTCCTCGCTGCGCTCGTGGCTGACGGACCTGCTCGCCGACGAGGCCGAGCGGGACCTCGTCGAGCCGCACCTCGTCCCGCTCGACGAGGTGACCGTCCACCTGCCCTTCGAGGTGGCCGACTACGTCGACTTCTACTGCTCGCTGGAGCACGCCACGAACGTCGGGCGGATCTTCCGGCCCGACGGTGAGCCGCTGTCCGCGAGCTGGCGGCACCTGCCGGTCGGCTACCACGGGCGGGCGGGGACCGTCGTGGTGTCCGGGACCGACGTGCGGCGGCCCTGCGGGCAGCGCCCGGAGCCCGGCGGCGTGCCGTCGTTCGGTCCCAGCCGGCGGCTGGACCTCGAGGCCGAGCTGGGGTTCGTCGTCGGCGTGCCGACCGAGCCCGGGACCCGGGTCGGCACCGACGCGTTCGCCGACCACGTCTTCGGCGTCGTCCTGCTCAACGACTGGTCCGCCCGCGACATCCAGGCGTGGGAGTACGTCCCCCTCGGCCCGTTCCTCGGCAAGTCCTTCGCGACCTCGGTCTCGGGCTGGGTGACGCCCCTGGAGGCGCTCGAGGCGGCCCGCGTCGAGCAGCCGGTGCAGGAGCCCGAGCCGCTGGAGTACCTGCGGGTGCGGCAGCCCGCCGGGTACGACGTCGCGCTCGAGGTGGTCCTCGACGGCGAGACCGTCAGCCGTCCGCCGTACGCCTCGATGTACTGGTCGCCGCCGCAGATGCTCGCCCACCTCACCGTCAACGGCGCGTCGCTGCGCACCGGCGACCTGTTCGCCTCCGGCACGGTCAGCGGCTCCCGGCGCGACGAGCGCGGGTCGCTCCTGGAGCTGTCGTGGGGCGGACGCGAGCCGTTCCGGGCGGGCGGGGTGGAGCGGACCTTCCTCGAGGACGGCGACGAGGTGGTGCTGCGGGCGACCGCACCGGGCGCCGGCGGCGGCCGGATCGCCCTCGGCGAGGTCGCCGGGCGGATCCTGCCCGCGTCCGGGTGAGCGGCCGAGCGCCAGCAGCGGGCCGGGTGAGGCAGGTCTCCCCCGCCGGCTCGCCTATGCATAGGTTCCCTATGTAATATTGCCTGCGTGAGCCAACCAACGCCCGAGACCGCGGTGCTCGACCTCAGCGCCGAGCTGGCGATGCTCGCCGGCCGGCTCACCCGCACGGTCACGCACGCGGCCGCGCACGAGGTGCCCACCGCCAGCCTGCGGCTGCTCGCCCAGGTCGACGAGCTCGGCAGCGTC
>JAICLD010000211.1 GCA_025927595.1 Nocardioidaceae bacterium
CAACGCGATGGTCGACCGGCGCCCCGCCGTCCTCGTCCGGTGCCGGGACGCCGCCGACGTCGTGGCGTGCGTGCGCTTCGCCACCCGCCACGACGTGGAGCTCGCCGTCCGCGGCGGCGGCCACAACGCCGGCGGGCTCGGCGTCCGCGACGACGCCCTGGTCGTCGACCTGAGCCTGATGCGCAGCGTGAGCGTCGACCCCGACCGGGGGCTGGTCCGCGCCGACGGCGGCTGCGTGTGGGCCGACGTGGACCACGCCACCGTCGCCTTCGGACTGGCCACCCCCAGCGGCTTCGTCGCGTCCACCGGCGTCGGCGGCCTCGCCCTCGGCGGCGGCATCGGCTACCTGACCCGCCGCTACGGGCTCACGGTCGACAACCTCGTGTCCGCCGACGTGGTGCTGGCCGACGGGACCCTCGTCGTCGTCGACGAGCAGCACCACGAGGAGCTGCTCTGGGCCCTGCGCGGCGGCGGCGGCAACTTCGGCGTGGTCACCTCGTTCACGTTCCGCTGCCACCCGGTGGGCGAGCACGGCGTCGTCGTCGGCGGACCGGTGCTGTACGCGCTGGAGGACGCGGCCGCGGTGATGCGGTGGTACCGCGAGCTGCTGCCCAGCCTGCCCGAGGAGCTCAGCGGCTGGATCGGGCTGTTGACCATCCCGCCGGCGCCGCCGTTCCCCGAGGAGCTGTGGGGACGCAAGGCCTGCGGGATCGTGTGGTGCTACACCGGCCCCCACGACCGGGCCGACGAGGTCCTGGCGCCGGTGCGGGAGTTCGGCTCGCCGCTGGTGGTGGGGCTGGCTCCGATGCCGTTCACCGCGCTGCAGAGCGCGTTCGACGGCCTCTACCCGCCGGGGCTGCAGTGGTACTGGCGGGCCGACTTCTTCGACGAGATCACCGACGCCGCGATCGAGGTGCACGAGCGGTACGGCGCCGCGCTGCCCACCGGCCACTCCACGATGCACCTCTACCCGATCGACGGGGCGGCGAGCCGGGTCCCGGAGGACGCCACCGCGTTCGCCTACCGCGGCGGCGGCTGGGCCGGGGTGGTCGTCGGCGTGGACCCCGACCCCGCGAACGCCGAGCGGATCACCGCGTGGGCGAAGGACTACGGGGACCAGCTGCACCCGCACTCCGCGGGCGGCGGCTACGTCAACTTCCTCATGGACGACGAGGGAACGGCCCGGGTGCGGGCCTCCTACCGGGGCAACTACGAGCGGCTGACCCGGGTCAAGGCGACCTACGACCCGGGCAACGTGTTCCACGTCAACCAGAACATCCCGCCGGCGTGAGGACCGCCTGGGCCCGGCCCCGCGGCGACGGGGGTCTCAGTCCTCGGTGGCCGGGCGCAGGTGCTTGTGGTGCTCGGGCTGGGCGTCGGCGAGCACGGAGAGGAACTGCCGCGCCCAGTCCGCCACGTCGTGCTCCCTCACGGTCCTCCGCATGGCCTTCATCCGCCGGGCCCGGTCCTTCGGGCTGGCGTGGATGGCGGCCAGGATCGTCTGCTTCATGCCGTTGATGTCGTAGGGGTTCACCATGTACGCCTGCCGCAGCTCGTCGGCCGCCCCGGCGAACTCCGACAGCACCAGGGCTCCGTCGCCGTCGTAGCGGCAGGCGACGTACTCCTTGGCGACGAGGTTCATGCCGTCGCGCAGCGGCGTCACGACCATGACGTCGGCGGCCCGGAACAGCGCGGCCATCTCGTCCTTGGGGTAGGACGTGTGCATGTAGTGCACCGCGGGGCTGCCGATCTCGCCGAGGTCGCCGTTGAGGCGGCCCACGAGCCGGTCGATCTCGTCGCGCAGCACGCGGTACTGCTCCACCCGCTCGCGGGAGGGCGTGGCGACCTGGACGAAGACGGTCTCGCCGACGGTCAGGTCACCGTCCTCGAGCAGCTCGCCGAACGCGCGGAGCCGGTCGAAGATCCCCTTGGTGTAGTCGAGGCGGTCCACCCCGAGCAGCACCGTCCTCGGGTCGCCCAGCTGCTCGCGGATCTCCTTCGCCCGCGTGGCGACGGCCTCGGAGCGGGCCAGCTCGTCGAGCTGTGCGGTGTCGATCGAGATCGGGAACGACCCGGCCTGGACGACCCGGCCGTCGGGCAGGTAGATGCGGTCACGGTGGGTCTTGTGGCCGACGCGCTGACGGACCAGTCGCACGAAGTTCGCGGAGGCACCCGGCCGCTGGAAGCCGACCACGTCGGCGCCGAGCAGCCCCTCGAGCAGCTGGCGGCGCCACGGCAGCTGCTGGAACAGCTCGGTCGGGGGGAACGGGATGTGCAGGAAGAACCCGATCCGCAGGTCGGGCCGCAGCTCGCGCAGCATCGCGGGCACCAGCTGCATCTGGTAGTCGTGCACCCACACGGTCGCGTGGTCGGCCGCCACCTCGGCGGCCCGCTCCGCGAAGCGGCGGTTGACCCGGACGTAGGCGTCCCACCACTCGCGGTGGAAGGCCGGCTTGGCCACCACGTCGTGGTAGAGCGGCCACAGCGTCGCGTTGGAGAACCCCTCGTAGAAGTCCTCGATCTCGGCGGCGCTCAGCGTCACCGGCACGAGGCTGAGGCCGTCGTCCACGAACGGCTCCAGCTCGTCGTCCGCGGCGCCGGACCAGCCGATCCAGGCGCCGTCGTTCTGCCGCATGACGGGCTCGATCGCGGTCACCAGGCCGCCCGGGGAGCGGCGCCAGCCGACCGAGCCGTCCTCGGCCTCGACCCGGTCGACCGGGAGCCGGTTGGCGACGATCACGAGGTCGGCGCGGCGCGGCGCGTCGTTCCCGGCGGAGGACTTCCTCGAGCTGCGTGGGGTCACCGGCCCAACCTACCCAGCCAGGACGTCGTCGGCGGCATACCGGACCCCGGTCTGCGCCCGGATCGCGTCCATCTGCCGCATCAGCGCCACGGTGTCGGCCAGCGGCACCAGGGGGCTCTCGGTCTCGCCGGCCCGCAGGCAGCGGACGACCTCCAGCGCCTCGTGCGCGTACCCGCGCCCCACGACCTCCTCCGTCAGCCGCACGGGCGTCGCGGGCGCACCGGTGCCGTCGAGCCCCGTCCAGGTGACCTCTGCGGGGTGGTGGAACGGAGCGGGTACGTCGACCCGGCCGCGGTCGGTGCAGATCGTGGCGGTCCTCGGCGACCACGAGGTCAGCGACGACGTCACCGCCGCCACCGCGCCGCCGTCGTAGCCGAGCGAGACGGCGATGTCGACGTCGGTCCCGGCCGGGGACAGCGCCGCCGCGGCGGCGATCGTGGACGGCTCGCCGAGGAACAGCGACGCGAACGTCAGCGGGTAGACCCCCATGTCGAGCAGCGCCCCGCCGCCGAGCGCCGGGTCCAGCAGCCGGTCGGACTCGGGTCGGTCCGCGACGAAGCCGAGGTGGGCGTGCACCTGCCGGACCTCGCCCAGCGCCCCCGAGGCGACCAGCTGCCGCAGCCGGCGCACCAGAGGGTGGCAGCGCATCCACATCGCCTCCATGAAGAACAGCCCCCGCTCCAGGGCGAGCGCGACCAGGTGCTCGGCGTCCGCGGCGGTCAGCGTGAGCGACTTCTCGCACAGCACCGGCTTGCCGGCGTCGAAGGCCAGCTCGACGTGCTCGCGGTGCAGGGCGTGCGGCGAGGCGACGTACACGACGTCGACGGACGGGTCCTCGACGAGCCGGCGGTAGTCGCCGTACGCCGCGGGGACCTGGTGCTCGCGGGCGAAGGCGTCCGCGGACTCCTGGCGGCGCGAGCCCACCGCGGCGACCTCGCAGTCCTCCAGCAGCGCCAGGTCGCGGACGAACGTGTGCGCGATGGCGCCGGTCGCCAGGATCCCCCAGCGCACGGGGCGGCCGGCCGGCAGCGGCTCGGCGCGCACCGGGCCCGGGGTCAGGTCGAGGGGTCCGTGGAGGTCTGGGAGGCTGGTCATGGGCTCATGGTGACCGCACGCGCCGGTCGGCGAAACGCGGGGCCGCCCCCGCCCTGCTGAACTACACGGCTGTGGTTCGTCCCCTATGATGGACACCGCACCTGCCCAGCCACGAGCACCGCGCACAGGAGCCGCCTCTCATGAACGGGATGGACGCTGCCGACACCCTGCGCCAGGGTCACGACGTCACCACCGGCGACCTCTCGGAGCGGGACCGCGAGATCCTCGCGTTCGAGCGGCAGTGGTGGAAGTACGCCGGCGCGAAGGAGCAGGCGGTGCGCGAGAAGTTCGACATGTCCTCGACGCGCTACTACCAGGTGCTCAACGCGCTCATCGACCGCCCCGAGTCGCTGGCCTTCGACCCGCTGCTGGTGCGCCGGCTGCGGCGGCTGCGCGCCGCCCGGCAGCGCGCCCGCTCCGCCCGTAGGCTCGGCTTCGAGGTCTGAGGGTGTCCTCCCGACGTCGCGACCAGCGCGGGCTGCTGCTCTCCTCGCCGGTGGCGCTGCTCTCGGCGGGCGCCGTGGCCCTGGCGGCGGTGGCGTTCGTCGCCACCGGGGGCGACCGCTCCGCGCCCGAGGCCCCGCGGGCGGCCTCCGCCACTCCCGCGACCACGCCCGCCGGTCCCGCGCGGACGGCCCGCACGCCGGTCCTCACGCACCGCACGCGCGCACCCAGGCCCGTCGTACGCCGCGCCGACACCTACGTCGAGGTCTTCAACAACTCCGGGATCAGCGGTCTGGCCGGGCGCACCGCGGCCCGGGCCCAGGGCGCGGGCTGGCAGGTCGTCGGCTCCGACAACTGGTACGGCACGATCCCGGCCAGCACCGTCTACTACCCGGCCCGGCTCCGGCCCGCCGCCGTCCTGCTGGGCAAGGACCTCGGGATAGCGCGGCTGAAGGAGGCGATCGCGCCGATGCGCGGCGACCGGCTCACCGTGGTCCTCACCAGCGACTACTCCTGACCCGTCTGGTTGGCTGAGGCCATGCAGCTGCCCACCGAGGAGGCGCGCGCCCGCTTCGACCGGCTCGTCGGCCTCGCCCCGCGGGTCGTCGTCGGTCTGGACTTCGACGGCACGCTCTCGCCCATCGTGGAGGACCCGGCCGCCGCGGTGATCCACCCCGAGGCGCCGCCGGCCCTGGCCCGGCTGGCGCGGGTGGTCCGCGCCGTGGTGGTGGTGACCGGCCGCCCGGCGCGGCAGGTCGTCGGCCTGGGCAGGCTGGAGGAGCTCGCCGACGAGCTGCCCGAGGGGGCGACGCTCGCGGTGATGGGCCAGTACGGCCACGAGCGGTGGGACTCCCACAACCGTGAGTTCGCCTCGCCGGAGCCGCCGGCCGGGCTGACGGCCTTCCGGGAGGAGCTGCCGGCCCTGCTGGACGAGGCGGACGCCTCCCACGCGGTGGTGGAGGAGAAGGGGATCGCGGTCGCGGTGCACACCCGTCCGCTGCCGGACGCCAAGGAGGCCTTCGCGCGGCTGGAGGTGGTCCTCGCCGAGGCGGCCGAGCGGCACGGCCTGCAGCTGGAGCCGGGCCGGCTCGTGCTCGAGGTGCGCACGCCCGGGATGCACAAGGGCCTGGCGGTGCGCCAGGCCCTGCGTCGCCACCACGGCGAGGGGGTGCTGTTCGTCGGCGACGACCTCGGCGACCTCGAGGCGTTCGAGGCCGTCCGCGACCTGCGCGAGGACGGGCTGCCGGCCCTGCTGGTC
>JAICLD010000114.1 GCA_025927595.1 Nocardioidaceae bacterium
CCGCCAGCCGCTCGAGGTCGTCCTCGCCCGGGGCGAGGCCGTCCGCGGCCAGCACGAGGACCACGTCGTCGCTGAGCTGGCGGAAGAGCATGGTCTGGTGCAGGGCCATGCCGTTCGTGGCGAGCACCGCGATCCGGAGGTTCCGCACCTCCCACCCGTGGCAGTAGGGGCAGTGCAGGACGTCGCGTCCCCAGCGGCCGGCCAGGCCGGGGAGGCCGGGCAGGTCGTCGGCGACGCCGGTGGCGACCAGGAGCCGGCGGGCCGACACCTCGTGGCCGTCCTCGGTCGTGACGACGAACCCGGTGCCGCCGCGGTCCCACGGCGTGACGCTCGCGACGCGGCCGCCGGTCACCCGGACGCCGTACTGCTCGACCTCGCGGCGACCCGCCGCCACCAGCTCGAGCGGGGGAGTGCCCTCGCGCCCGAGGTAGTTGTGCACGTGGCCGGCGGGGGCGTTGCGGGGGTCCCCGGCGTCGAGGACGAGGACCGATCGACGGGACCGGCCGAGGGCCAGCGCCCCGCTCAGGCCGGCGGCGCCGCCGCCGACCACCACGACGTCGTACTCCTGCTGGGGTGAGGTGAGGTCCATGCGAGGAGTCTGCTCGGGGAGCGGCAGAGTTGACAAATATTCTTGCCGAAGTGGCAACATGGACCCATGGCCGACGACGACGCCCTGACCGCGGCCCTGCAACGTGTCGGTCCCCGGCTGCGCCAGCTGCGGCTGGAGCGGGGTGCGACGCTCGCCGACCTCGCGGCCGAGACCGGCATCTCGCTGAGCACCCTGTCCCGGCTGGAGTCGGGCGGGAGGAGGCCGACGCTCGAGCTGCTGCTCCCGCTGGCCAGGGCGCACCACGTCGCGCTCGACGAGCTCGTCGACGCCCCGGAGACCGGGGACCCGCGGGTCCGTGCCAGGCCGGTGGTCCGGCACGGGGTGACGTTCCTGCCGCTGACCCGGCGACCGGGCGGCCTCCAGGCGTTCAAGCAGGTGCTGCCACCGAGGCCCGACGCCCGCCCCGAGCCGGCGACGCACGAGGGCTACGAGTGGCTGTACCTGCTGTCGGGGCGGCTGCGGCTGGTCCTCGGCGCCCGGGACCTGCTGCTCTCACCGGGGGAGGTGGTCGAGTTCGACACCCGGACGCCGCACTGGCTCGGCAACCCGGGCCCGGTGCCGGCGGAGGCGCTGGCGATCTACGGTCCCCAGGGCGAGCGGATGCACGTGCGCTCCTGACGCTCGCTCACCCGGCCAGCACCTCGAGGAACCGGGCGGCGCTGATGTTGCCTCCCGACAGCACCAGCCCGGCGCGCCCGGGCGCCGCCACGGTCCCGTGGAGCAGGGCGGCCAGCGGCGTGGCGCCGCTGGGCTCGAGGACGATCTTGAGCCGGTCGAAGGCGAAGCGCATGGCGTCGCGGATCTGGCCGTCGGTGACGGTCACGACGTCGTCGAGGAGCCGCCGGTTGATCTCGAAGGTGAGCTCGCCGGGCGTGTCCACCGCCTGGCCGTCGGCGATCGTGCGCGGCACGGGGATCCGCACGCGGTGTCCGGCGTGCAGGGACCGCCGCGTGTCGTCGCCCGCCTCGGGCTCGACGCCCACGACCCGCATCCCCGGCCGGGTGGCCCTGGCCACCGTCGCGCAGCCGGCGATGAGACCGCCGCCGCCCACCGGCACCACCAGGACGTCGAGGTCGGGCACGTCCTCGAGCAGCTCGAGCGCGACGGTGCCCTGGCCCGCGATCACGTCGACGTGGTCGTAGGGCGGGACCAGCGCGCTGCCCCGCTCCTCGGCGAGCGCCGTCCCGAGCGCCAGGCGGTCCTCGGTGTACCGGTCGTAGCCGACCACCTCGGCGCCGTACGCCCGCACGGCCTCGACCTTGGAGACCGGCGCGTCCGCGGGCATCAGGATGACCGCGGAGCTGCCGAGCTCGCGTGCCGCGAGGGCGACGGCCTGGGCGTGGTTGCCCGAGGAGAAGGCGGCGACACCGCGCGCGAGCTGCTCCGGCGAGAGCCGCGACACGGCGTTGTAGGCGCCCCGGAACTTGAAGGCCCCGACGCGCTGGAAGCTCTCGCACTTCAGGAACACCGTGCCGCCGACCGCCGCGTCGAGCGTCCGCGAGGTCAGCACCGGGGTGCGGTGCGCGACGCCGTCGAGGCGGGACGCCGCGGCGCGGACGTCGTCGAGGGTGACGGGGAGGACGGGTGCGTGGCTCACCGGCCAAGTGTGGCGGATCCTCCCGACGTGCCCGACGTGGCTGCGCCCAGGAGGCGTCTGCCAGCATCCCGGTCATGACGACGACGGGACTGGACCTCGACGGCCGGGTGGCGGTGGTGACCGGGGCAGGCAGCCCGACGGGCATCGGCTTCGCCGTGAGCCGCCGGCTCGGTGAGCTCGGGGCTGCCGTGGTCCTCACCGCGACCACGGACCGGGTCCACGACCGGGTCCGCGAGCTGGGGGAGTCGGGGGTCCGGGCCGCCGGCCTGGTGGCCGACCTCACCGACCCGGCTGCGGCGGAAGCCCTGGCTGCCTCGGTCGTCGCCCGATGGGATCGTGTGGACGTCCTGGTGAACAACGCGGGGATGGTCTCCGTCAGCGACGACGGCGCGCTTTCCGGCGCGGTCGACGGGCTCGCGTACGACGAGTGGCAGCACAGCCTGCGGCGCAACCTCGACACCGCGTTCCTCACGACCCGCGCGGTCGTGCCCGTCATGCGCCGTGCCCGGTGGGGCCGGATCGTGATGGTCTCCAGTGTCACCGGCCCGGTGATGGCGATGCGGGAGGACGCCGCCTACGCCGCCGCCAAGGCCGCCATGGTCGGGCTGGCCCGGTCGCTGGCCGTCGACCTGGCCGTCGACGGCATCACCGCCAACGCCGTCGCGCCGGGATGGATCGCCACGGGCTCGCAGACCGACGACGAGCGGAAGCAGGGTGGGGCCACCCCGGCGCGCCGCAGCGGCACCCCCGACGAGGTCGCCTGGCCGGTGGCATGGCTGTGCACCCCCGGAGCGGCCTACGTGACCGGCCAGTGCCTGACGGTCGACGGCGGGAACTCGGTGGCCGAGCAGCGGGCGCCGTGAGCGACGTCCCGGCCACCGGCGAGGTCACCTGGCGGCGCCCAGCGTGGCCGTCAGCGACTCGGCCAGCAGGTCGACGTGCTCGTCGCCGAAGGCGAGCGGCGGCCGGATCTTGAGCGTGGCACGATCACGCCCGGTGCGGCCGACCAGCACCCCGCGCTCGCGCATGCCGTCGACGACCTGCCCGGCTCGCCGCGGGTCCGGCCGACCGGTCGCCGGGTCCACGAGGTCGACGCCGGCGGCCAGCCCCCAGCCGCGCACGTCGGAGACCTCCGAGGCGTCGGCTGCGACCTCGCGCAACGCCGAGAGCAGCCGAGCGCCCACCGCCGCGACCCGGTCCACGACCCGCTCCTCCTCCAGCGTGCGCAGGACGGCGAGAGCGGCAGCGCAGGCGACGGTGCCGCCACCGAAGGTGCTGAAGTAGCCGGTCGCCTCCACGAACGGGTCCACCAGCTCGGCGGGACCGATCACCGCGGCGACCGGGTAGCCGTTGCCCATCGGCTTCCCGAGCGTCACCAGGTCGGCCGGCACGTCGCCGGCCAGGAAGCTCCACAGCGCGTCGCCGGTGCGGCCGTGTCCCGCCTGCACCTCGTCGGCGACGTACAGCCCTCCCGCGGCATGGACGGCAGCGGCTGCCGCCACCGTCCAGCTGTGCGCGGGCCCGTGGATCCCGTCGCTGGTGAACACCCCGTCGACCAGCATCGCGGCGAGGCCCGGGCCCGCCGCGAGCTCCTCGATCGCGCCCGACAGCAGCGAAGCGGGGCCGGGCGGGGGGTCCACCAGCCGGATGTGCGCCGGTCGGTCGGTCGCGCCCCAGCTCTCCGGCGAGAAGGCGACGGTGGCCTCCGTGACGCCGTGGTAGGCCCACCGGGTGGCGACGCCACCCGAGGCGCCCGTGGCGTGCCGGGCGATCCGCCAGGCCACGTCGTTGGCCTCGCTGCCCGAGTTGACCAGCAGGACCCGGTCGAAGCGCTCGGGCAGGGTCTCCAGCAGTCGCTCCGCCAGCTCGACCGGAGCATCCTGCAGGTAGCGGCTGTTGGTGTTCAGGGTGGCGACCTGGGAGCAGACCGCCTCGACCACCGCCGGGTGCGAGTGACCGAGCACCGGCACGTTGTTGTAGGCGTCGAGGTAGCGGCGACCGTCCGCGGCCTCCAGGTAGACCCCTTGCCCGCTGACCAGGTGCAGCGGACGGGCGTAGCTCAGCTCCTGTGGGCCCAGGGAACGGGCCCGGGCAGCCAGCAGCCGGCCCGTGGGCCGACGGTGGGACGGCAGTCGTCGTCCGTCGTACGTCGTGCCGGTGCCGACGCGCACGGCGGAGGTGAACCGGTCCGCGAGCGCGTCCAGCCCCGTGTCGAGCATCGCCTGCAGCTGGTGGTAGGCCGCGTCGTCTATCCGTGGTGCCGAGCCCTGCTCGCGGGTTCGCCACGCGGTGATCACGACGGCAGCGGCGTAGCGGGCTGCCATCAGGTCCGCGACCAGCGCCAGCTCGGCGGGCTCGAGCCGGGTGACCGAGTCGTAGCCTGCCAGCACCTCCGGAGCCAGCTCCAGACCCCCCTCCCGGCCGCTCACCACGTCGGCGGCCGCGACCGCCAGGTCGCAGACCAGCGTCGTGTGGGTCATGTCGCCGAAGTCGGTGATGCCGGTGATCGCCGACGCGTCGTCGACGAGCACGTTGCCCGGCGCCAGGTCGTTGTGCACGACCTGGGCGCGCAGGGCGCGCAGCTGTGGGCCGACCCGGCTCTCGAAGCGGTCGAGCACCGCCTCGACCGCGGGGCGGCGGTCCGGCTCCACCGCAGGCAGCCACGGCCGCAGCCGGGGCAGGCGCCGGACGTCCCAGGTGATCGGGTACGACGCGGCCGGGTGGACGAACCCGCGCAGCGCCTGTCCGAGCCGGGCCGCCGTTCGGCCCCAGTCACGCAGCTGAGCGGGTCCCAGGTCCTCCGGCCGCGGATGCCGGCCGTCCAGCCACGTCATGACCCACGCCAGCGACCGGCGGCCGTCCCGGCCGAGCAGCTCCAGCCACGGGCGCCCGTCGCCGCTGGACACCACCTCGGGCACGGGCAGGTCCGGCGCCAACGCCCGCACGTGCCGCAGCGCCGAGCACTGCAGGCTCAGCACCGACTCGTCGTCGGCGGGGTTGTGCACCTTCAGCAGGTAGCGACCCTGGGCGGTGTCCAGCCTGAAGTTGCGGTCCCGCTCGCCGTGCACGGGTACGAGCTCCCCTTCCAGGCCCCACCGCTCGGCCACGGACAGGAGCAGTGCGTCGAGGTCGAGGTCCGGTGGAGGGACGGAGAGCGGGTCGTTCGTCGCGTCGGTCACCGGGTCATTCTCGCGGCTGTGGAGCGTAGGACAGGTGCAGGACGCCGGTGCTGAGGGCCCGGGACTGCAGGAGGCGCAGGGGAGTGGTGGGCGTGTCCTCGAACAGCCGTTGGCCGTGCCCGACCGCGATCGGGTGCAGGAGCAGGCCCAGCTCGTCGAGCAGCCCGTTGGCCAGCAGCCACCGGACGGTCGTGGCGCAGCCCGACATCCCGATGTCGCCGTCGGTCTCCGCCTTGACGCGTCGCAGCCGGTCGACCGCCTCGGGTCCGCGGACGACCGTGGTGTTGTTCCAGTCGGCCCCGGCGAGGGAGTCGGACAGGACGTACTTGGGGACGCCGTTGATGAACGTCCCGAACTGCTGGTCGTCGGCCTTGTCCGGCCAGTACTGCGACCACTCGTCGTAGAGCCGGCGACCCATCAGCCACGCGCCGGAGGTGGCCATGCCGGCACCGACGACCTGTCCCATCTCGTCGTCGAAGTACGGGAAGTGCCACTGGTCCGGCCGCTCGACGACGCCGTCGAGCGAGATGAAGAAGTTGCTGACGATCTTGCCCATGAAGGAGTGCTCCTCGCGTCGGGATCCTGTGGTGCAGGGCTGTCGACGACTCAGACCGCTGACGGCCGGTGGACTCATCGCCTGGTCGCTACGGTAGGGCGGTGACCCTTGAGGCGACCGCACAGGCGCGCGAGGCCGACCTCGCGGCGATCGAGGCCGTCGTGCAGACGTTCTTCGCCGCCTTCACGTCCGGGCCGGAGTGCGCCGCCCGGCTCGAGGCGCTGCGTGACGTCCTCCTGCCCGAGGCCGTGGTCGTCCGCACCTGCGGCGGCGAGCCGCTCGTGTACGACGTCGACGGCTTCATCTCCCCACGCCGCGAGCTGCTCACGAGCGGCGGTCTCGTCGACTTCCGGGAGTGGCCGCTGTCCGGGCGCACCGAGGTGTTCGGCGACATCGCGCAGTGGTTCGGCAGCTACGCCAAGGCGGGCGTGCAGGACGGGGTTCCGTTCACGGCTCGCGGCGCGAAGACCCTCCAGCTGGTGCGTACGTCGCTCGGCTGGCGCATCAGCGCGGCGGCCTGGGACGACGAGCGCGACGGCCTCACGGTCGAGGAAGGCTGACCGTCCCGCTCAGAGGGCGCCGGTCCCCCGGGGAGTGCCGAGGCCCGTCGGTGCGTCGTACCCCGCCTTCGCGGTGCACAGGTAGTCGTTGCCGCAGAACCCGTTGCTGCCGCCGACGACGTCGTCGAGTGCGGAGCGGTGCTCGTAGATGTAGCGGGCGCTGCCCAGCTGCGCGGCGTTCCCGGCGAGACCGATCATGCCGCTGACCAGCGGGGCCGACAGGCTGGTGCCGCCCACGACGATCCAGCCGTTGTCGGGGCCGAGCCCGAACGTGTCGTACACCGCCAGCCCGGTCTCGGGATCGGCCACCGCGGAGACGTCGGAGGTGGTGCGCATGCTGCAGTGCCGATCCGTCTGCCAGGCGGGCTTGGCGAAGTAGGCCGAGCAACCGCTCCCGGCACCGCTCCACGCGCGCTGCCTCCACGACGTCCCCGAGTGCCTCAGCGTGGTGCCCCCGACGGCGATCACGCTGCGCCAGACGGCCGGGAACTGCGCCGTCGTGAAGCCGTAGTCACCGGAGGACGCGACCATCGCGACCTGCGGGTGGCTGTAGTAGGCGCGACCCAGGGTGGCGGAGGAGCCGAACTCGTCGCCGCCGTAGCTGTTCGAGACGATCTTCGCGCCCATGGCGACGGCCCGGTCGACCGCCGCACCGATGTCGTCGAAGAAGTCGGAGTCCGCTTCCACCAGCAGGATCCTGCACCGGGGGCAGGCGGTCGAGACGGCCTGTACGTCGAGCGAGATCTCGACCCCCCACCCCGCGTCGCGCGGCGGCGGCTTCGTGCCACCTCGCTGGTTGACCTTGCGGAAGCACCCGTTGGCCGTCGTGCAGGCCGGCAGTCCCCAGGCCTTGCGGAAGGCGGTGAGGTCGGCCTCGACCTTGGGTCGTCGTAGGCGTCCACGATCGCGACCGTCTGCCCGGCTCCCTTGGAGGTGTTCAACCGGTAGGCCGACGCGATGTCGGCGGGTCCGTAGCCCTGGTCCGGTGAGCTGGTCGACGCCTGCTTGCCGCTGACCCGGGCCGTCCGGCCGGCTCCGGCTCCGCTGCGCCACTGCGCCAGGCAGCTGACGTGACCCGGTGCGGCCTGCCCGCAGGCACGGTGGACGGCGCGGCCCGTGGGCCGGGCACCGGCGACCGCGAAGGCACGGGTCACGGTCTGCCGGAAGGTGCTGCCGCCCGCGTCCCGGGCGCTCACGCGCACGTCGACGGTGCGTCCGGCCAGCCGGCGGGACAGGTCGACATCGGCCCGGTAGCGACCGTGGCCGGCCGGCCTGAGCGGGACCCGCCGCCACGGGAGGCCGGAGGGCCGGAGCGCGAGGGTGGCGCCGGTGACGGCTGCCCTCGAGGCGCCCTGCACCCGGCGCGCCACGACCGCGACGGTGGACCTCCCGCTGGGCAGGGTGCCTCGTGCGGACATCGGGAGGTGCGCCCGGGCCTGCAGCACCGGAAGCACCCGGCAGGGCTGCGCCGACTCGCTCTCGCAGGCCCAGCCGCCCGGGGCGCGCCGCCCGGATCCCCGGGCCGAGGAGAAGGCGAGCTCGGTGTGGGACGTGGTCGACTTCGTGGTCCCGGTCCAGGACCGGTCGACGTCCAGCGTGGCGTGGTAGCGCCCACGTGCGCCCGGGACCGTCACGGCGGCGCCGAGGGCGTCGTCCTCGTCTGCCAGCACCGTGCCGCCCCTGGAGAGCCTGAAGTGGGCGACGGGGGTGCCGTCGGCCGAGCCGTAGAGGTAGCCGGTGTGGTCCGGGGTCGAGTCGGTGAAGGCCGCGAGGCCCACGGACAGCGTGCTGCCGGCCCGGCAGGCGTAGCAGAACGGGTACGGGCTGTGGCCGGGGTAGGTCGGGATGCCTGCGCCGAGCGGTCCGTGGTGCCACACCCGCGACCGCACCGCACCGGCCGGGTAGGACTGGACGCCGTCGAGCTCGTCGGGGTCCGCGGCCATGACGTTGCCGAGCTCGATCTCGCCCCAGGTCGGGACCCCCTGGCCGTACACGTACTCGGTGCGCCTGCTGGGCACCCGGAGCTCGTACAGCGAGACGAAGAAGAAGGACTCCTGCGGGTCGATGGGGTAGCGCCCGAACACCGCCAGCCGCCGCGGCCTGTCCGCGTCGTAGCGGGACCTGGCCGTCGCGACCTGC
Source organism: Nocardioidaceae bacterium (assembly GCA_025927595.1). Classification (GTDB taxonomy): domain Bacteria; phylum Actinomycetota; class Actinomycetes; order Propionibacteriales; family Nocardioidaceae; genus Nocardioides_B. The sequence goes on from JAICLD010000114.1 coordinate 8,642, forward strand.
CGCGCGCGCACCCGGTGCACCAGCCGGCGCGCGACCCGGTGTGCCCCGAACGAGAGGTCGTAGGTGTAGCGCGGCGTCCTGCCGGGTGCCGCGAGACGGTAGGTGGTGCCGAAGGACTGCGTGCCGATCCTCACGCGCGGGGTCGCAGCGATGCGGTAGTCGATGGCGGTGTCCACCCCGTCGGCGAAGCTGATGCTGCCGGTGCCCCGGGCGTCCGTGCGCGTGTAGGTGAACGTCGCGTCACCGGTCACGACGGGTCGAGGTGTGTGGACGCGGGGCCGCGTCGTGGCCCGTCGGGCGTCGACGGTCAGGGTCTGCCCGTCACCGCGCACGGTGTACTGCGCGACGGGCATGGTGCGGACCTCGAACCGGCCTGAGGAGGAGACGCCGAACCAGTCGAAGGCGCCGCTGTAGTGCCCGGTCGGCACGCTGACCCGCGCTTCGCCGTTCTCGATGTCGATGAAGCCGGTGTACTTGCGGCCGTCGTCGACGTTCATCAGCAGACCGCCGCCGAAGTCCATCGGCTTGCCGTGGGAGTCGATCCCCCTGATCACCAGCGTGTGCATCGGGAACATCGGGTGGGCGACCGGCGGGGCGGCGGTCCGGGCGCTGATGCGGCGGATCCCGTCGAACACCCCGCCGTCCTCCCTGGAACCCCGCCCATGGTCGGCACTCCACTGCCGGACCAGCGCGGCCCCGAACCGGCGCGCGGACCTCGTGGTGAGGTAGCCGGAGGCCACGCCACCGGCGTCGGCCGTGACGGTGACTCCCGGCAGGCTCGGACGGGCGCCGGTGTGCGCGATCGTGACGTCGAGACGTGCGGTCGCCGGTGCGGCGGCCAGTGCGGTGACGTCGAACAGGCTGGGGTCCA
>JAICLD010000149.1 GCA_025927595.1 Nocardioidaceae bacterium
GACAACTAGGCTCGCCCGGTGAGCACCGTGGCGGACCGCGAGGCGATCGCCGTGCGGCTGCGCCGCGCGGTGGCTCCGCTGACCACCTCGACGCTGGCCCGGATGGAGCGGGACATGCCGTGGTTCCGGGACCTCCCGGCCGAGGAGCGGTCGTGGATCTCGACGATCGTCCAGGCCGGCATCCAGGCCTTCGTGACGTGGTACGAGACGCCGCAGCCGGCCTCCACCCCGGTCACGGCCGAGGTGTTCGGCTCGGCCCCGAGGGCGCTGACCGGTGTTGTGAGCCTCCACCAAACCGTCGAGATGGTCCGGCTCACCATCGAGGTGGTCGAGGAGAACGTCGGCGAGGCGGTCGGCCCCGAGGACGCCGCGTCGGTGCGGGAGTCGATCGTGCGCTACGCCCGCGAGGTCGCCTTCGCCACCGCGGAGGTCTACGCCCGGGCCGCGGAGCTGCGCGGCGCCTGGGACGCCCGGCTCGAGGCCCTGGTGGTCGACAGCGTGCTGCGGGCCGAGGCGGACGAGTCGGTGCTCTCGCGGGCCAGCGCGCTCGGCTGGGAGTCCGGGGGCGACGTGGTCGTGGTGCTGGGCCGGGTCCCGGACACCGACGCGGCCGGCCCGGCGCGCGAGGCCGTCATCGACGACGTACGACGCTCGGCTCGGCACCTCGGGCTGGACGTGCTGTGCGCCGTGCAGGGCGACCGGATGGTCGCGGTGCTCGGCGGCGTCGACGGCCCCGACGGCGCGGACCGGGCCGGGACCGCGGTGGCCCGGCACTTCGGCCAGGGCCCGGTCGTCGTGGGGCCGCTCGTCCCGGACCTGGTGCGCGCCAGCATCTCCTCGCGCGCGGCGACGGCAGGTCTGCGGGCCGCGGCCGGCTGGCCCGACGCCCCACGGCCGGTCAGCAGCGACGACCTGCTGCCCGAGCGGGCGCTGTCCGGCGACGGCCACGCCCGCCGGCAGCTGGTCCGCGAGGTGTACCTGCCGATGGTGGCGGCCGGCCCGCCGATGCTCGAGACCGTGTCGCGGTTCCTGGACCAGGGCGGCTCGATCGAGGGGACCGCGCGGTCGATGTTCGTGCACGCCAACACCGTGCGCTACCGCCTGCGCCGCGCCACGGAGGTGACCGGGCTGTCCCCCACCGACGCCCGGCACGCCTACACCTACCGGCTGGCGCTGACCCTCGGCCGGCTCACCGCCCCGGACCCCCAGACGTCGCCGGGCCTCTCCGCACCCCTGTAGACCCCTGTAGACGCCTGTAGACGCCTGGGCGGCTTTGTAGGGTTCCACCAAAGCGCACGGGCGAATCTTCGTCCGTGCCGTGAACGGGTAGGAGGCCGCCGACAGGCAACAGTAGGGGGGTGCTCGCCATCGTCGCTCCCGGACAGGGAGCCCAGTCCCCGGGGTTCTTGACCCCGTGGCTCGAGATCCCGACCTTCGCCGAACGCCTCGGCTGGCTCTCCGCGGTCGCGGGGATGGACCTGCGCCACTACGGCACGGAGGCCGACGCCGAGACGATCCGCGACACCGCCGTGGCGCAGCCGCTGCTGGTCGGCGCGGGCCTGCTCGCGGCCCTCGAGCTGTTCCCGCACCCGGCCGACGCCTTCGGACGGATCGGCGCGGTGGCCGGGCACAGCGTCGGCGAGCTGACCGCCGCAGCCGGTGCCCGGGCAGTCACCGCGGAGCAGGCGATGGTGCTGGTCCGCGAGCGCGGCCGGGCCATGGCCGAGGCCGCCGGCCGGACCCCGACCAGCATGACCGCGGTGCTGGGCGGTGACCGCGACGAGGTGCTCGCCGCGCTCGAGCGGCACGGGCTCACCCCGGCCAACGACAACGGCCCGGGGCAGATCGTCGCCGCGGGCACCGTCGAGCAGCTCTCGGCCCTCGCCGAGGACCCGCCGGCCAAGGCCCGCCTGGTGCCGCTCTCCGTCGCCGGCGCGTTCCACACCGAGCACATGGCGCCGGCCGTCGACGTCCTCGGTCGCCTCGCGCGTGCGGTCACGACCCACGACGCCCGGATCCCGATCGTGTCCAACCGCGACGGACAGGTCGTCCACGACGGCAAGGACGTGCTGCGCCGGATCGTCACCCAGGTCCGCAACCCCGTCCGCTGGGACCTCTGCATGGAGACCATGCTCGACCTCGGCGTCACGGGCATGCTCGAGATGCCGCCCGCGGGCACCCTGACCGGCATCGCCAGGCGCGCCATGAAGGGCGTCGAGACCTTCGCCCTGAAGACCCCGGACCAGCTCGACGACGCGCGCGCGTTCATCGACAAGCACGGCGTGGCCTCGGAGATCGACGCCAACCCGACCTGGCGGATGCTGGTGTCGCCGGCGAAGGGCACCTTCCACCAGGCCCCGGACCTTCCCGAGGGCGGCTCGCTCGGCTCGAACGCGCCGATCGGCACGGTGGCCAGCCTGCGGGACGAGACGCCGGTGACGGCGCCGTACGGTGGCACCATCGTCGAGTGGCTGGTCGAGGACGGCGACCTCGTCTCCCCCGGCCAGCCCCTGATCCGGCTCCACCCCGAAGGAGTCCCCTCATGACCGGCAGCCTCGCCCCCTCGACGGGCCAGCGGCACGCGGCGCTCCTCGGCATCGGCAGCTACCGGGCCAGCCGGGTGGTGCCGAACTCCGAGCTCGTCGACGCGATCGACTCCAGCGACGAGTGGATCCAGCAGCGCTCCGGGATCAAGAGCCGTCGCTGGGCGACGCCCGAGGAGACCGTGCAGATGATGTCGGTCAACGCCTCGCGCAAGGCCATCGAGCACGCCGGCATCGACGTCGCCCAGGTCGACGCGGTCATCGTCGCGACGGTCTCGCACATGCTCCAGACACCGGCCGTCGCCACCGCGATCGCCCACGAGCTCGGCGCCGACCGGCCCGCCGCCTTCGACATCTCCGCCGCCTGCGCCGGCTTCTGCCACGGCGTCTCGCTCGCCTCGGACATGGTCCGGGGCGGCAGCGCCAAGCACGTGCTGGTGATCGGCGTCGAGCGGCTCTCCGACATCACCGACGTCACCGACCGCGGCACCGCGTTCATCTTCGCGGACGGGGCGGGGGCGGCCGTCGTCGGGCCGTCCGACGAGCCGGGCATCGGGCCTGTCGTCTGGGGCTCCGACGGCGAGCAGTTCGACCTGATCCGGCAGCGCGAGGACTGGCGCGACGTCATCGTCGCGGAGGACCCGCGGATGCCGCACCTGGTGATGCAGGGGAACGCCGTCTTCCGGTGGGCCGCCTTCGAGATGGCCAAGGTCGCGCAGCAGACCCTGGACCGGAGCGGGATCTCCGCCGACCAGCTCGACGTCTTCGTGCCGCACCAGGCCAACATGCGGATCACCGACGCCATGGCGCGGTCGATGAAGCTGCCCGCGCACGTCCGCATCGCCCGCGACATCGCCGAGCAGGGCAACTCCTCGGCCGCCTCGATCCCGCTCGCCCTGGACCGGATGATCGCGGACGGCGAGGCGCGCAGCGGCGACCTCGCCCTGCTGATCGCGTTCGGCGCGGGCCTGGCCTACGCCGCCCAGGTCGTCCGGGTCCCCTAGGCCTCCCCGATCCCCGGGGCGCCCGTCCCGGCCAGCAGCACCAGCACCGTCCGTAGAAGATCACCCCACCAGAAGGAGCTCGCCGCCATGGCAACCACCGAGGAGATCCGCACCGACCTCGCCGACATCGTCAACGAGGTCGCCGGGATTCCCGCCGACGACGTCCAGCTCGACAAGTCCTTCGTCGACGACCTCGACGTCGACTCGCTGTCCATGGTCGAGGTCGTCGTCGCCTGCGAGGAGAAGTTCGACGTCAAGATCCCCGACGACGAGGTCAAGAACCTCAAGACCGTCGGCGACGCGGTCGCGTTCATCGAGCGCGCCCAGAACGGCTGACCACCTGCACCACGGCGGGTCCCCGGCGCCGTACCGCGCCGGGGTCCTGCCCGGGGCACCCCGCACCGCCACGATGACGCAGCACCACCGGGTGCTGCGCGAGCCATGAGGTGAACCAGAACATGAGCGCCACTCGAGTCTTCGTGACCGGACTCGGCACGACCTCCCCCGTCGGCGGGGACGTGCCCTCGACCTGGGCCGCGCTGCTCGCGGGCCGGTCGGGCGTCCGCCCGCTGCCCTACGACTGGGCCGACCAGATCCCGGTCAAGATCGCGGGCGTCATCGACACCGAGCCGACCGAGGTGCTCGAGCGGGTCAAGGCCCGGCGCCTGGACCGCTCCACCCAGTTCGCGCTCGTGGCCGCGATGGAGGCCTGGAAGGACTCCGGCCTCGACGAGTCCCCGCCCGACCCCGAGCGCACCGGCGTGGCCCTGCCGTCGGGCATCGGCGGCGTCCAGACCCTGCTCGGCAACTACGACGCGCTGCGGGACAAGGGCTACCGCCGCGTGTCGCCGCTGGCCGTCCCGATGCTGATGCCGAACGCACCGGCCGCCAACGTCGGGCTCTACGTCCACGCCAAGGGCCCGGTGCAGAGCCCGGTCTCCGCGTGCGCCTCCGGCAACGAGGGCGTGGCCCTCGGCGTCGACCAGATCCGGCTCGGCCGCGCCGACGTCGTCGTGGTGGGCGGCACCGAGGCCGCGATCCACCCGCTGCCGATGGCCGCCTTCGGGCAGATGATGGCGCTGTCGAAGAAGGAGGGCGACCCCACCAAGGTCTCCCGCCCCTGGGACGTCGCGCGTGACGGCTTCGTGCTCGGCGAGGGCGCCGCCGTCCTGGTCCTGGAGTCCGAGGAGCACGCCCGTGCCCGCGGTGCGCGGGTCTACGCCGAGGTCAAGGGCGCCGGGCTCACCGACGACTCGCACGACATCGCCCAGCCCGACCCCGAGGGCCGGGGCGGCGCCCGCGCCATCGCCCGCGCGCTGCTCGAGAGCGACCTCAGCGCCTCCGACATCCGGCACATCAACGCCCACGCGACCTCCACCCCCCAGGGCGACATCGCCGAGGGACTGATGATCCACGCCACCCTCGGCGGGGCCGCCGACCAGGTCGTGGTCACCAGCACCAAGTCGATGACCGGCCACCTGCTGGGTGGGGCCGGTGCGCTGGAGTCGCTGGCGACCGTGCTCGCGGTGCACCACCGGATCGTGCCGCCGACGATCAACCTCGACGAGGTCGACCCCGCGGTCGACCTCGACATCGCGACGAAGCCGCGCGACCTGCCGGCAGGCGACTTCGCGGCCCTCAACAACTCGTTCGGCTTCGGCGGCTCGAACGTCGCCGTCGCCTTCGCCACCGTCTGACCAGGAGCCCCGCATGACCCAGGCACCCGCCGCTGCCGCCACGCCGTCGCGGCCCGCCAAGCCGGCCAAGCCGCCGCGCGAGGAGGACCCGCGCAACCCGAACTTCCGGCTCGCCGCGCTGTTCGACGAGGGCACCCTCGAGCTGATCACCGAGGACGACGGCAGCGGGATGCTCGCGGGGGTCGGCACGGTCGACGGCACCCACGTCGTCGCGTTCTGCTCCGACGCCACCGTCATGGGCGGGGCGATGGGCGAGGTCGGCTGCAAGGTCGTCGTGCACGCCTACGAGCGGGCCCTGGCCGACCAGGCCCCGGTCGTCGGGCTGTGGCACTCCGGCGGCGCCCGGCTCGCGGAGGGCGTGCTGTCGCTGCACGCGGTCGGCGAGATCTTCCACGTGATGACGCGCGCCTCCGGCAAGATCCCGCAGATCTCGGTCGTGCTGGGTCCGGCGGCCGGCGGGGCGGCGTACGGCCCGGCCCTGACCGACGTGGTGATCCTGGGTCCGGAGGGCCGGATCTTCGTCACCGGCCCCGACGTGGTGCGCTCGGTGACCGGCGAGGACGTCGACATGCTGCGGCTCGGGGGTCCCGAGCCGCACGGCCGCCGCTCCGGCGTCGTGCACATCCTCACCGAGAGCGAGCAGGAGGCGCTCGACCGTGCCCGCGGCCTGGCCACGCTGCTCGGCTCCCAGGGGGTCCTCGACGTCGGCGCCGTCGAGGACGTCGACCTCTCCCAGATGCTGCCGGAGTCGAAGAAGCGCGCGTACGACGTGCACCCGCTCGTCGAGGCGGTCCTCGACGGGGGCACGGCGCAGGAGCTGCACGCGAAGTGGGCGCCGAACATCGTGACCGCCCTGGGCCGGTTCGGCGGTCGCACCGTGGGCGTCGTCGCCAACAACCCGCTGCGGCTCGGCGGCTGCCTCGACTCCCTGTCGGCCGAGAAGGCATCGCGGTTCGTCCGGATGTGCGACGCGTTCGGCGTCCCGCTGATCGTGCTCGTCGACGTCCCCGGCTACCTGCCCGGCGTCGGCCAGGAGTGGGACGGCGTCGTGCGCCGGGGCGCCAAGCTCCTGCACGCCTTCGGGGAGTGCGTGGTGCCCCGGGTGACGCTGGTGACCCGCAAGACCTACGGCGGCGCCTACATCGCGATGAACGCCCGCTCGCTGGGCGCCACGAAGGTGTTCGCCTGGCCGGGCGCCGAGGTCGCGGTGATGGGCGCGGTCGCCGCGATCCGGATCCTGCACCGTCGCAAGCTGCTCGAGGTCGCCCCGGAGATCCGGCACCAGGTCGAGACCGAGCTCGCCGCCGAGCACGAGCGGATCGCCGGCGGCGTCGACAAGGCCGTCGAGATCGGCGTCGTCGACGAGGTCGTCCAGCCCTCGGTGACCCGTAGCGCCCTCGCGCACGCGATCGCCGACGCGGGCGTCGTGATCCGCGGCGCCCACGGCAACATCCCCCTCTGACCCGGCGCGTCTGGCGGGGCCGATCGTGCCGACCCGGCGCGTCTGGCGGGACCGGGGCTCAGACCACCTGGTGGAGCCAGCGGACCGGGGCGCCGTCGCCGGCGTGGCGGAACGGCTCCAGCTCGTCGTCCCAGGGCCGGCCGAGCAGCCGGTCGATCTCGATCTCGAGCGCGGCATCGCCCATGGAGGCCTTGACGACGGCGGCCTTGAGCCGGTCCTCGGGGATCATGAGGTCGCCGTGCACGCCGGTCACGGCGTGGAAGATCCCCAGGTCCGGGGTGTAGGAGAACCGGGCGCCCTCGGTGCCGCCCTGGCCGGACGCGGTGGGCTCCTCGGTCACCTCGAAGCGCAGGTGGTTCCAGCCGCGCAACGCGGAGGCGATCGCGGCCGCCGTGCCCGCCTCCCCGCTCCAGGAGAACTCGGCGCGGTACGCGCCCGCCTGGGCCGGCTGCGGGGTCCACTCCAGGCTGACGGCGCTGCCCAGCACGCCGCCGGCCGCCCACTCGATGTGCGGGCACAGAGCCGACGGCGCCGAGTGGACGTAGAGCACGCCCCGGGTCAGCGCCCGTGTCGCGGTTCGTGTCGTCACCATGTGAGCACTCAGCCTCCTAGATCCGGCGTCGAGATACGCCTTCCCCAGCGGTCTCTCCCGGAGCTCGAGCAGCACCTGTGCCTGACGAACCGTCGATCTGCAGTTGTGGTGTCCAGTGTGGCGCAGCGATGGGTGCTTCCGCCACATCTGCATCAATTTTACCAACCCACCGCCGTGTGCGCCAGCGAACGGCTCGGCTCTTCGCAGCCGGTCCCCCGGAGCCGGGGCGCCGGCGGCCCGGCGGGCTCGCTTCGGTAGGATCGGCGGCGACGCGTGGAGCGGTCGGGCCGGACCCGATCCGCCCTGGTGACGCACGCCACGCCCCCGAAGTGCTCACGAAGCCGGTCTCGCAGCCGATGCCCGAGGTGCACCGAACGACGACCCCGAGAGGACCGCACGACCATGACGACCGCCCTCGTGCGGACCCGGGAGGCGACCGAGTCCGACGTGGCCGCTGTGCTCGACCTGCACGCGCGCTGCTCGGCACGCACCCTCGAGCAGCGCTTCCACGCACCCGTGACCGGCATCTCCCCCCGCTTCGCCCGCCGGCTGGTCTCGCCCCCCGGCGGCTGGAGCATCCTCGCCGAGCAGGGCGAGGACGTGGTCGGACACGGCTGCGCGGGTCGGCTCTCGGACACCGAGGTCGAGGTCGCGCTGATCGTCGACGACGC
>JAICLD010000006.1 GCA_025927595.1 Nocardioidaceae bacterium
CCTGCGGCTGCGCCAGGTCCGGGTGCCGTTCGGTGTGGTCGGGATCATCTACGAGGGCCGTCCGGACGTCACCGCCGACGCGGCCGGCATCTGCCTGAAGTCCGGCAACGCCGTGCTGCTGCGGGGCTCCTCCAGCGCCGCTCGCAGCAACCGCGCGGTCGTGGCCGCGCTCCGCGACGGGCTCGCGTCGGCAGGGCTGCCCGCCGACGCGGTCCAGTCCGTGCCGGGGGAGGGCCACGAGGGCGCCAAGGCGCTGATGCGGGCACGCGGTCTCGTCGACGTCCTGGTCCCCCGTGGGGGCGCCGGGCTGATCCGCTCGGTCGTGGAGGAGTCGACGGTGCCGGTGATCGAGACCGGGGTCGGCAACTGCCACGTGTACGTCGACCGGGCCGCCGACCTCGACATGGCGCTGGCCATCGTCCTGAACGCCAAGGTGCAGCGGCCCTCGGTGTGCAACGCCGCGGAGTCCCTGCTGGTGCACGCCGAGGTGGCGGAGGAGTTCCTGCCGCGGGTGGTGGCCGCCCTCCAGGAGGCCGGGGTCACCGTCCACGGGGACGAGCGCTTCGCCGCCCTCGACGGGGTGGTGCCGGCGACCGAGGAGGACTGGGGCCGGGAGTACCTCTCCCTCGACATCGCCGCAGCCGTCGTCCCCGACCTCGACGCGGCCGTGCGGCACATCCGCGCCTGGTCCTCGGGGCACACCGAGGCGATCGTCACCGACTCCCAGGAGGCGGCGCACCGGTTCACCGCGTCGGTGGACTCGGCCGCGGTGATGGTCAACGCCTCGACCCGGTTCACCGACGGCTCCCAGTTCGGCTTCGGCGCCGAGATCGGCATCTCCACGCAGAAGCTGCACGCCCGAGGGCCGATGGGGCTCGCCGAGATGACCTCGACCACCTACGTCGTCACCGGTGCCGGCCACGTGCGCTGAGGCCGCGCCCCGATGACCCGGGTGGTGGGCGTCGAGGAGAGGCGGGCCCGGCTGGCGCGACGGCACCGGCTGCTGCCGCAGTGCCGGACCGACGGCCCGGACGCGGTGCCGGCGGTCGCCGACGCGCTGGTGGCGCTGCACTCGTCGGACCCCGTCACGGTGCACCTGTCCGCCGCGGCCCGGATGCGTGACCCGTCCGTGGCGACAGTCGAGCGGGCGCTCTACGAGGACCGGTCCGTCGTCCGCCACCATGCCATGCGGCGCACGCTGTGGGTGGCCACCCCGTCCGTCGTACGCCTGATGCACGCGGCGGCGACGCGGTCGCTCGTGGGACCGGAGCACCGGCGGACCGTGAAGCTCCTCACCGCCGGTGGCGTCGAGGACCCGGAGGCCTGGCTGGCCGACGCGCGGGCCCGAGTGGTCGAGACGCTGCGGAGCACCGGCCCCCTGAGCGCCCGCGAGCTCGGGGACGCGGTGCCGGCCCTGAGGCGGAGGATCGTGATGTCGCCGGGGAAGTCCTACTCCGCGGAGGTGTCCGCGCACACCCGGGTGCTGCTGCTCCTGGGCTTCGAGGGCACGGTGGTGCGGACCCGGCCGCACGGCAGCTGGGTCAGCGGTGCCTATCGCTACGCCCTGGCGGAGTCCTGGCTGGGGGAGCGCCTGGACGGCGACCTGCACGCACCGGACGAGAGGGAGTCGGCCATGGAGCTGGCCCACCGGTGGCTGCGGGTCTTCGGACCGGCCAGCACGACCGACCTCCAGTGGTGGACCGGCTGGGGCGCCGCGACGACGAGGCGGGCCCTCGCCGACTGCGAGGCCGTCGAGGTCGCCCTCGAGTCCGGACCGGGCTGGCTCGCGCCGGGGGACGAGGCGCCCGAGGAGCCGGTGGGGCCGTGGGTCGCACTGCTGCCGGGTCTCGATCCCACGACGATGGGCTGGAAGCAGCGGGAGTGGTACCTGCCGGAGGGGGCGCGCGGCGCGTTCGACCGCATGGGCAACGCGGGGCCCACCGTGTGGGTCGACGGTCGGGTGGTCGGCGTCTGGGACCAGGGTCCCTCCGGCGACCTGCGCACCCACCTGTTCGAGGACCTGTCCGCGGGCCATCGACGGCTGCTCGACCTGCGTCTCGCCGAGGTCGCCGAGACGGTCGGGGACACCCGGTTCACGGTGCGGTTCCCCAGCCCCGTGTCGGCGGCCCTGCGCTCGGGCTCTCGCCTAGAGTGAGGCTCATGGTGACGGGCACGGCCACGGCGAAGGACGGGTCGACGGTGGACGTCGACGCGCTCGACGTGTGGACCGACGTCGCGGCGGAGCGGATCGGCACGTCGGCGACGGTGATCACGTTCGTGCGGACCGTCGTGTCGGCGGTGCTGGCCGCGATGGCCGCGCACCAGGAGAGCCTCACGCTGCTCGTGGTGGCCCTGGCCGTCTACTGGGTGGGGGACAGCCTGGACGGGTTCGTCGCCCGGGTCCGCGGCTGCGAGACCCGGATCGGCGCCGTGCTCGACATCCTCAGCGACCGGTTCAACGCCGCCGCCTTCTACCTCGGCCTGGTGTGGCTGCACCACGAGTACGCCGTCCCGGTGTTCATCTACCTCGCGGAGTTCATGGTCGTCGACTGCTACCTGTCGTTGGCGTTCCTGGCGTGGCCGGTCCGCAGCCCGAACTACTTCTACGTGATCGACCGGCCGCTGTGGCTGTGGAACTGGTCCAAGCCCGGCAAGACCGTGAACTCGTCGCTGTTCGCGGTGCTGCTGCTGGTCACCGGCTGGGTGTGGCCGGCGGCCGTCATCGCCGTGGCGCTGCTCGTCATGAAGTCGGTCTCGCTCGCCCGGCTGGTGCGGATCGGGATCCCGGTCCCGGCGCGGTAGGATCACGGCCATGTCTGTCGCGCCCCTCGTCGTGCTCGCCGCGGAGTCCGAGTCCTCGCTGCCCAACCACTGGCTCGTGGCCGGCGCGGTCCTGCTCCTGCTGGTGGTGTGCATGGGCGCCCTGCTGGCCTTCGGTCACGGGCGCGACCATTCCTGAGGGCCCGACCGAGATGACCCGTGCCTGAGCTCGACCGTCGACCGGCCGGCTCCCGGGACGCCCCGGTGCGGCGGCGCCGGATCGGGGTGATGGGCGGCACCTTCGACCCCATCCACCACGGTCACCTCGTGGCTGCGAGCGAGGTGCGGGCCTGGTTCGACCTCGACGAGGTCGTGTTCGTGCCGACCGGCCAGCCCTGGCAGAAGCAGGGCCGCGAGGTCTCCACCGCCGAGCACCGCTACCTGATGACCGTGATCGCGACGGCCTCCAACCCCCGGTTCTGGGTGTCGCGGGTCGACATCGACCGGGGCGGTCCGACGTACACGATCGACACGCTGCGCGACCTGAGCAGGGAGCTGTCCGACGCCGACCTCTACTTCATCACCGGGGCGGACGCACTGGGGGACATCTTCACCTGGCGCGACGCGGACGACCTGTTCGAGCTCGCGCACTTCGTCGGCTGCACCCGTCCCGGCTACCCGATGAACCGGACCATGCTCAAGGGGATCCCCGAGGAGCGGGTGAGCATCGTGGAGATCCCCGCCCTGGCGATCTCCTCGACCGACTGCCGCGAGCGGCACATGCGCGGTGAGCCGGTCTGGTACCTGGTCCCCGACGGGGTCGTCCAGTACATCAGCAAGTACGCCCTCTACACCCCGACCTCCGTGCCCGTCAGGAAGCTAGGCCCCGCATGACCGCCACCGACCGGGCCCTCGAGCTCGTCCGCACCGCCGCCCAGGCCGCCTCGGACAAGCTGGCCGAGAACATCATCGCCTTCGACGTCTCCGAGCAGCTGGTGATCACCGACGCCTTCCTGCTCTGCTCCGCACCGAACGACCGCCAGGTGAAGGCGGTCGTCGACGAGGTGGAGGACCGGCTGCGCGACCTCGGCGCCAAGCCCGTGCGCCGGGAGGGCGAGCGCGAGGGCCGGTGGGTCCTGATCGACTACGGCGACGTGGTGGTGCACATCCAGCACGAGGAGGAGCGGTCCTTCTACGCGCTCGAGCGGCTGTGGCGGGACTGCCCGATCGTGCCGCTGCCGGACACCGTCACCCCCGGCCGAGGCCGCTGAGCAGGGCCGATCTCGCATCCGATTTCGCATCCGTCACGCGGGTTCGGTACGATTCCGGGGTTGCCCGGCCGCGCCGGGTCGCGGGGCTGTGGCGCAGCTGGTAGCGCACCTCCATGGCATGGAGGGGGTCAGGGGTTCGAGTCCCCTCAGCTCCACCGCGTTCCTCCCCGTCACAGCAGCTCGACGTGGTGCCGATAGGGGTCCAGCCGAGCGTCGCTCACGTCGAGCTCGGTGACCATCAGGTCGATGCCCTCCCACGGCAGGCAGCGGGCCGCCGCGCCCGTGCCCAGCTTCTGCGAGTCCACCGCCATGACGACGTGATCCGACAGCTCGGCCATCAGTCTCTTGATCTCGCACTCCTCGGCGCTGAACTCGCTGGTCCCGAACGAGGGGTCGACAGCGGCCCCCGACAGGAACGCCCGTGCGAAGGAGAACTGCTTGAGCGCCGCCGACGCGACGGGCCCGATCAGGCTGCCGGCGTTGGGGTCCTTCTGCCCACCCGTTAGGTAGGCGTGCACGCTGGTGTCGCGGGTCAGGGTCAGGAACGTCTCGATCCCGTCAGTGACCACGGAGAGGTTCTCGGCCGGCGGCATCGACCCCGCAAGCACACACACGGTCGAGGAGGCGTCCATGCACACTCCGACGCCGCCCGAGGGGACGAGCGTGGCCAGCTTGCGGGCGATCTCCTGCTTGGCACGGCCGGCGCGGTGCTCCCGGGACTCGAAGTTCGCGGCGCCCAGCACCGCCCCACCACGGACCCGGCGGACCAGGCCCTCGTCCTCCATCGCCTGCAGGTCGCGGCGGATCGTCATGGTGCTGACCTGGAACCGGCCGGCGAGGTCCTCGATGCGCAGGCTTCCGCTGGCCGAGAGCAGGTCGACCAGTGCCCTCCGACGGCCCTCCAGGTCGACGGTGCTCTTCACCACCATGGCGCCTCCTCGTGTGAACTGCTGTGAGTATGCCTCAGTGTGTGTGAGATCGAGTGGGAACCGAGGACACCCAGTCACGCGTGCAGGACCGGCGCGTGCGGCGCCGACCTCCGAATTCGTGTGACGCTCCCTTGACGAATGCCGTCACTTCGTGTGAACTTCGCATCTGTGAACAGCGTGTCTCCGGTCCGACCAGCGGTCGGCCGGCGGGGACACAGGCGGAACGGGAAGGGGAGTCATGGCGGGCGTGCTCTTCGAGTGCAGGGACCTGACCAAGGCGTTCGGAGGGGTTCCCGTCCTCAAGGGCATCTCCTTGGCGATGGACGCCGGGACCGTCACGGCACTCGCGGGGGAGAACGGCGCCGGCAAGTCCACGATGATGAAGATCGCCTCGGGCCAGCTGCGGGCAGACCGCGGCGAGGTGCTCATCGAGGGCCAGCCGCTGGCGCACGGTGACGCGCACGCCGCCCACCGGCAGGGGGTCGCGATCGTGCCGCAGGAGCTGGCCTCGATCATGGAGATGAAGGTCTACGAGAACCTCTTCATCGGTCGCGAGCTCCGCAGCCGCGCCGGCATCCTGGACCGCCGCGCCATGGTCCGGCGGGCTGCGGAGCAGCTCGCGGTCTTCGGGGTCGACATCGACCCGCAGGCACCGATGCGTTCGCTCTCGGTCGGGCTGCGCCAGCTCGTCGAGATCGCGAAGAGCTCCAGCGGCGGTGCGCGGGTGCTGATGCTGGACGAGCCGACGTCGGCGATCTCCGACCGTGAGGTCGAGCGGCTCTACGCAGTGGTCGACACGTTGCGGAAGCAGGGCGTGGCGATGCTCTACACCACCCACAAGATGGAGGAGATCCGCGCCATCGCCGACCGGATCGTGGTCCTTCGAGACGGTGGCCTGGTGATGGACCAGCCACTGACGAAGGTCCGGGACGACGACATCGTCCAGGCCATGATCGGCCGTGAGCTCGAGGACCTCTTCCCCGAGGTCCGCCCGCCGGGCGACGAGGTCGGCCTCGAGGTCGCAGGGCTGCAGGTCGAGGGCTACGGCGCGCCCGTGGACCTGACGGTGCGAAAGGGCGAGATCGTCGGGCTGGCGGGCCTGGTGGGCGCAGGCCGCACCGAGCTCCTCGAGGCGGTCTTCGGCGTGCGCAGGAGCTCGGCCGGCACGGTCCGGGTCGCGGGGAGGGCGGTGCGTCGCAATGCACCGGCCGACTCCATCACCCGCGGCATGGCGCTGGTGCCCGAGGACCGCAAGGGTGCCGGGGCGGTGCTGACCATGAACGTGCTCGACAACGGGTCGCTGCCCCGGCTCAGCAGCTTCACCCTGGGCGGCTGGCTCCGGCAGCGGGCCCGCGGGCGGGTCGTCAAGGACGCGATGTCCTCGGTGCGACTGCGCAGCCGCGGCTTGGGGCAGTCCGTGGGCACCCTCTCCGGCGGCAACCAGCAGAAGGTCGTGCTGGCCCGATGGCTCACCGGCCACGTCGACGTGCTGCTCCTGGACGAGCCCACCCGAGGCGTGGACGTCGGGGCCCGTAGCGAGATCTACCGGATCATCACCGACCTCGCCGCCTCCGGCATGGCGGTGGTGATGGCGTCCTCGGACATGCCGGAGGTGCTCAGCCTGTCCCACCGGGCGTTCGTGATGCGCGGCGGCGCCCTGGTCGCCGAACTGGACCGCCGGCAGCTGTCCGCCCCCGACGTGCAGGAGACGGTGTTCCGGCTCGCCGCAGGCCTCGACTCCTCCCGATCGCCCGGCGCCGGTGCCGACCTGGTGCCCACCACTTCGTCACCGACCGAGAAGGACGCGCGATGACCTCCCAGACAACACCCCAGCGGAACACCGCCGTCGAGAGCACCGGACCGACCTCGACCGATCGCTTCAGCATGGCCTGGTTCCGGGACCAGCTGATCCGGCACGCGATGGTCGTCGTGATGCTGCTGATCATCGCCTACTTCAGCTACCGCAGCGCCCGGTTCAGCACCCCGGACAACCTCCAGACGATCGCGGTCGCCGCGGCGCCGTTCGCGCTGATCGCCCTGGGCCAGACGTTGGTCATCCTCACCGGAGGCATCGACCTGTCTGTCGGAAGCATCATCGCGCTGAGCGCCATGTCGGCGGCCGCCACGGTCAAGGGGCACCCGGAACGTCTCTGGCTCTGCGTGCTCGTGGCCATGGTGGTCGGTCTGGCCGCCGGCTCGATCAACGGCTTCCTGGTGGCGAAGGTGAACGTGCCGCCCTTCATCGCGACGCTGGGAATGCTCACCACGGCGTCCGGCCTGGCCTACGTCATCGGTCACGGCGCGCCGATCAACGGGCTCCCGACGGACTTCGGCAAGATCGCCAACAACCAGATCCTCGGACTGCAGATCCCGGTCGTGGTGATGATCGTCGGCATCATCGCGTTCGCGCTGATGATGACCCGGACGTCGTACGGCATGCGGATCTACGCCGTCGGTGGAAACCCCGTGGCTGCACAGATCGCCGGCGTCAAGACCGGTCGCGTCCTCTTCAGCGTCTACGCCCTCAGCGGCCTGCTGGCCGGCCTGTCCGGCGTCATGCTCGCCTCGCGTGTCATCTCCGGCCCGCCGAACCTGGGCGAGGGCTACGAGCTCGACGCGATCGCGGCGGTCGTGATCGGCGGCGCCAGCCTCCTCGGTGGCCGCGGCAGCGTGTGGGGGACCGCCCTCGGCCTCCTGCTGATCCAGACGCTGAACAACGGTCTGGACATCCTGGTGGTCCCCGCCTACTGGCAGAGCGTCATCAAGGGCGTCCTGATCGTGGCCGCCGTGGCCGTCGACGTCTGGTCCGCCCGAAGGCGGGTCTAGCCCGTTCCTCGGCACCCCCGTTCCGACTACCGCCCCGCACGACCTCTGACCCATCGAATTGGAGAAACACCATGAGTATCCGAACCCCGCGTCTCCTCGCCTTCGTGGTGGCGTGCGCGTTGATGCTGTCGACGGCCGCGTGCGGCGCCGGTGACCCCAACAAGGGAAGTGGCGGCTCCGGCGGCGACCAGCTGCGAATCGGCGTCAGCGTCTACGACATGTCGTCGTTCATCACGGCAGGCAAGGCGGGCATCGAGTCCTACGCGAAGGCCAACGACATCGACATCCTGTGGAACTCCGCGAACCTCGACGTGAGCACGCAGGCGGACCAGGTGGACCAGTTCATCAACGCCGGAGTCGACGCGATCATCGTCGTCCCGGTGCAGGCCGACTCGCTCGGTCCGCAGGTGGCTCAGGCCAAGGCCAAGAAGATCCCGTTCCTGGCTGTCAACGCCGCGCTCAACAGCAACGACCTCGCGGGCACCGTGCTTCCCGACGACGTGAAGGCCGGCGAGCAGGAGATGCAGATGATGGCCGACAAGCTCGGCGGCAAGGGCAACATCGTGGTGCTGCAAGGACCCCTCGGTCAGTCCGGTGAGCTGGACCGGACCAAGGGCATCCAGAACGTGCTCGCCAAGCACCCGGGCATGAAGATCCTCGCGAAGGACACCGCCAACTGGAAGCGCGACGAGGCGGTCAACAAGATGAAGAACTGGATCTCGAGCTTCGGCGACAAGATCGACGGTGTCGTGGCCGAGAACGACGACATGGGCCTGGGTGCCCTCCAGGCCACGCGAGAGTCCGGCAAGACGCTTCCGATCGTCGGCGTCGACGGCATCGAGGACGGCCTCAAGGCGGTCAAGAACGGCGACTTCATCGGCACGAACCTCCAGGACGGCACCGTCGAGCTGGCCGCCGGGGTCGCGGTCGCGGCCAAGATCGCTCGAGGCGAGAAGGTCGACAAGCACCCGGTGTACCTGATGCCGGAGGTCAACAAGGGCAACGTCGACCAGTTCATGAAGCACGTCGTGACCGACAAGGACGCGTTCCTCAAGCAGCTGCCGACGCTGATCGACAAGAACCTGAAGAGTGGCGACATCGCCAACGAGAACAGCTGACGCACCGCCCGTGGGTGGAGGAGGACGGCGCACCTCGGACGTCGTCCTCCGCCCCCGGGGTGCCGCCCTCCGCGGCGCTGCCCCCGCCGACCGCTCTCCCGAAAGGACCCACCCATGAGCACCATCCAGGCTGCCGTGCTGCGAGGCGTCGACGACCTCGTCATCGAGGAGCGTCCCGCTCCCGAGCCCGGCCCGCAGGAGGTCCTGGTCCGCGTCGAGGCCGTGGGCGTGTGCGGCTCCGACGTGCACTACCTCAAGCACGGCCGCATCGGCGACTTCGTCGTCGAGGAGCCGATGGTGCTGGGGCACGAGTCGTCCGGCGTCGTCGTCGGCGTCGGCTCGAAGGTGGACCCGGACCGGGTCGGGCAGCGGGTCTCGCTGGAGCCAGGAGTGCCCGACCTGACCTGCACCGAGTGCCTGGCCGGGCGCTACAACCTGTGCCCGAACATGCAGTTCTTCGCCACGCCGCCGGTGGACGGCTCGCTGGCCACGCTGGTCACCCTGCACGAGGCGTTCGCGCACCCCGTCCCGGAGTCGATGAGCGACGACGCCGCGGCGCTCCTCGAGCCGCTGTCGGTGGGGGTGTGGGCCAACCGGAAGGCGGGCACCTCGGCCGGGAGCCGGGTGCTGGTGACCGGCGCCGGCGCAGTGGGCCTGGTCGCGGCGCAGGTCGCCGTCGCGTGCGGTGCCACCGAGGTGGTCGTCTCCGACGTCAACGCGCACCGGTTGGACCTGGCGCGCCGGCTCGGCGCCACCGACACCGTCGACGTACGCCGGACCGGTGTGCGGGACACCGGCTTCGAGCCGGACGTCCTGCTCGAGTGCTCAGGCCACCCCGGGGCGACCACGGAGGCGCTGCGGGCCCTGGCCCCCGCGGGCCGCGCGGTGCTCGTCGGGATGGGCGGCGACGAGCTGCCGCTGCCGCTCGGCGTGCTGCAGAGCCGGGAGCTCACCGTGACCGGCACCTTCCGCTACGCCAACACCTGGCCGACCGCCATCGCCCTGGCCGCCTCGGGCCGCGTCGACCTCGACGCGCTGGTGACCGGTCACTTCCCGCTCTCCCGCTCGGAGGAGGCCCTGCTCGCCGCCGACGTCGACGAGCACGCGGTCAAGTCCGTCATCAACCCCCAGCTCTAGTTGCCGGCCGCGCGACACGGGACCTCCCATGCCGACGACGGACCCGGGTCGCCGCGGGCCACGAGCCGGGTCGCCCCCCTGCGAGACCAAGGAGCACTGATGCAGCAGACCGCACAGCAGATCGACCTGACCTTCGGCCTGGACGGCAAGGTCGCCCTCGTCACCGGTGGCGCCTCGGGGATCGGCGCCGCGATCGCGGACACCTTCGCCGCCAAGGGCGCCCGGGTCGCGGTGGTCGACCTCGACGGGGCGGCGGCCGAGGCGAAGGCCTCCGAGCTCGGTCCGGAGAGCAGCAGTCACGCCTGTGACGTCTCCGACGAGGCCTCGGTCCGGTCCGCTGTGGACGCCGTGGTCCAGCGGCACGGCCGGGTCGACGTCCTGGTGAACAGCGCAGGCGTGGCGATCCTCGCCCCTGCCGAGGAACTGTCGGCTGCTGCGTTCGACACCACGATCGACGTGAACCTCAAGGGCACCTTCCTGGTCTGCCAGGCGGTGGGTGTGCGCATGCTGGCGGCCGGCGGAGGCACGATCATCAACCTCGCCTCGCAGGCCGCCAGCGTCGCGCTGGACCAGCACGTCGCCTACTGCGCGTCGAAGTTCGGGGTGGTCGGTCTGTCCAAGGTGCTGGCCTCGGAGTGGGCCGGCCGCGGGGTCACCGTGAACACGATCTCTCCCACCGTCGTCCTCACCGACCTCGGCCGGAAGGCATGGGAGGGCGCGAAGGGAGACGCACTGAGGGCGCAGATCCCCACCGGCCGGTTCGCGCTGCCCGAGGAGATCGCCGCCACCGCCCTGTTCCTCGCCTCGGACGCCTCCAACATGGTCAACGGCGCCGACATCGTCGTGGACGGCGGCTACACGATCCGCTGAGCCTGCCCCCTGCTGCGCCTACCGGGCCTGTCAACCGGGACGCGTCGGGTCAGAAGGTCTGCTGTGAGGCGGTGTGACCCGGCAGCTGGGTGAGCAGCTCGCGGCCGCGCGCCGCGAGCTTGTGCTCCACGAGGACCTCGTAGCGCGTGGCGACGATGCTGCTGACCGAGGAGAAGTCGCGCTGACCGCGGGTGAGCGAGTAGCCGACCAGGGCCCAGATGACGCCGAAGAGCGCACCGATCACCATGGTGGAGACGATGACGGCGATCGCGCTGCCCTTGCCGTTGTCGAAGAACGAGAAGATCAGGCCGATGAACAGACCCATCCAGAGCCCGGAGAGCAGGCCGCCCATGGCCACCCGCCCGGTTGTCAGACGGCCGGTCACCCGCTCGACCTGCTTGAGCTCCGTGCCGACGATCATGCAGTTCTCGACCGGGAACTCGTGGTCGGACAGGAAGTCCACGGCCCGCTGGGCGTCGGCGTACTTGTCGTAGACACCGAGCGACTGGGGCCACTCCAGGCTGAAGCCGGCCCGCACGTTGCGAAGGCTCTGCTGGTTGCTCATGTCCCCATCCTCCCACCTCCGGCAAGGCGTGCCGGCATGTCCCGGTTCGCCTAGGTGATCGTCATGCCGCCGTCGACGGCCAGGGTCTGACCGGTGACGTAGCCGCCCGCGTCGCTGGCGAGGAACACGAGTGCCGCTGCGAGCTCCGCGGCCTGGCCCTTGCGCCCCGCCGGGACCCGTGCCATCGCCTGCTCGAGATAGCCCTCGGGATAGGTGTCGGTCATCTCCGAGGCGAAGAACCCGGGCGCCAGCGCGTTCACCCGGATCCCCTTGCGACCGGTCCACTGCTGAGCCAGGTCCCGCGTGAGCCCGATCAGCCCGGCCTTGGTCGCCGAGTACGCCGCCTGGGGCAGACCGCCGGTGGTGAGGCCCAGGACGCTGCTGATGTTCACGATGCTGCTCCCCGGCCGCATCACCCGCCCGCAGGCCTGGGCCATCCAGTAGCAGCCGTTCAGGTTGACGTCGACCACGCGGCGGAACTGCTCGGGGGTCTCCCGCGTCGCGGGGACGGCGGTCCCCACACCCGCGTTGTTCACGAGCACGTCCACCGCGCCGAGCTGCTCGACCGCCGCGTCCACGAGCGCCTGGCACGCCGCGGGGTCCGCCACGTCCGTGGCGACCGTGACCGCGCGCCGCCCGGCCGCCTCGACCAGCGTCTTCGTCTCCTCGAGCCGGTCCGCCCGGCGGGCGCCGAGCACGACGTCGGCGCCGGCCTCGGCCAGGGCCTGCGCGAACGCGACGCCGAGTCCCGACGACGCACCGGTCACGATCGCGACCCTGCCGTCCAGCCGGAACAGGTCGAGCACGCTCATCCCGCGGTCCTGCGGGCCCGCCAGGCGCTGGAGACCATGTCGTCGACCGAGTGCCTCATGCTCCAGTCCAGATCCCGGGCGGCGAGCTCGCCGGACGCGACGATCCTGGCGGGGTCGCCGGGGCGCCGAGGCTGGACCTCCGGCTCGAAGGCGATCCCGGTGACCCGGGCCATGGCCTCCATGACCTGGCGGACCGAGAGGCCGTCGCCGCTCCCCAGGTTGTAGACCCGCTCCAGGGGTCGGCCCTCCGTGAGGGCCTCGGCGGCGGCCACGTGGGAGACGGCGAGGTCGGCCACGTGGACGTAGTCGCGGACGCAGGTGCCGTCGGGGGTCGGGTAGTCGTCGCCGTTGATGCGCGGGGTGCGACCCTCGAGGAGCGCCTCGATCACCAGCGGGAACAGGTTGTGAGGGCTGGTGTCGTAGACCTCGTCGGTGCCGGAGCCCACGACGTTGAAGTAGCGCAGCGACGTGTGCCGCAGCTCCTTCGCGACGGCCTGGTCGCGCAGGAGCCACTCGCCGATGAGCTTGGACTCGCCGTAGGGCGACTCCGGGCTCGTCGGGGTCTGCTCGGTCACCAGGTCGACGTCGGGCGTCCCGTACGTCGCCGCGCTCGAGGAGAACACCACCGATCCCACGCCGGTCTCCTCCATGGCCCGGAGCACGCTGAGCGTCCCGGTGACGTTCTGCCCGTAGGTGTGCAGCGGCCGCTGCACCGAGACGCCGGCGTACTTGAAGCCGGCGAGGTGGACCACCCCGACGACGCCGTGCTCGCGGATCGCGCCCGCCAGCAGTCCGGTGTCGAGGACGCTGCCCTCGACGAACGGCACCGACCCGGGGACGAACTCGCGGTGACCGCTCGAGAGGTCGTCGACGACGACGCACGCCAGGTCGCGCTCGCCGAAGGCGCGCACGATGTGCGCGCCGATGTACCCGGCTCCGCCGGTCACCATCCAGGTCATGGCCGCGTTCCTTCCGTGGTCTGGGGCGGGTCAGCGGCCGACTCTAGCCATTCCCGCGTTCGCGCGACGCGCCGGATCACCGCGGCTCGATGCATGTCCTGGGAAGCCGCGGGGGAGTAGCGTGCAGTCACTTCAGTCCGGCCCCTTGGAGGCACGATGCTTCTCGCCGCGAGTTCGCAGCTCCGTCTCGATACCAACTGGGTCGACTACGTCTTGATCGCGCTCTACTTCGTCTTCGTCCTGGGCATCGGGATCATGGCGAAGCGCGCCGTCTCCAGCTCGCTGGACTTCTTCCTCTCGGGCCGCTCGTTGCCGGCCTGGGTCACGGGCCTGGCCTTCATCTCCGCCAACCTGGGCGCCGTCGAGATCATCGGCATGTCGGCCAACGGAGCGCAGTTCGGCATCCCGACAGCGCACTACTTCTGGATCGGCGCCGTCCCGGCGATGCTGTTCCTCGGCGTCGTGATGATGCCGTTCTACTACGGCTCCAAGGTGCGCTCGGTGCCGGAGTTCATGCGACGGCGCTTCGGGCCGGGCGCGCACCTGGTCAACGCCATCAGCTTCGCCGTGGCCCAGCTGCTGATCGCGGGCATCAACCTCTACCTGCTGGCCAAGATCGTGGAGGTCATCCTCGGCTGGGACCTCTACGTCTCCCTGGTCGCAGCGGCGATCGTGGTGCTGACCTACACCACGCTCGGCGGTCTCTCGGCGGCCATCTACAACGAGGTCCTCCAGTTCTTCGTGATCGTGGCGGCACTGCTCCCGCTGACCGTCGTGGGCCTGTACAAGGTCGGTGGCTACGGTGCGCTCAAGGACAAGATCGCGGCGACGCCCGACGGCGCCCACCAGCTGGAGTCCTGGCCCGCCAC
Source organism: Nocardioidaceae bacterium (assembly GCA_025927595.1). Lineage (GTDB taxonomy): Bacteria > Actinomycetota > Actinomycetes > Propionibacteriales > Nocardioidaceae > Nocardioides_B. The sequence continues at coordinate 14,117 of JAICLD010000006.1, forward strand.
CAACCTCACCGCCATCGACAGCCCCGTCCTGTCCATCATCGGCATCGTGCTCGGACTGGGCTTCGTGCTGTCCTTCGGCTACTGGACCACGAACTTCGTCGAGGTCCAGCGGGCCATGGCGTCGAGCTCGATCTCGGCCGCGCAGCGCGCGCCGATCATCGGCGCGTTCCCGAAGATGTTCATCCCGTTCATCGTCATCTTCCCGGGCATGATCGCAGGGGTGCTGGTCTCCCAGGTCGCCAAGGCGAAGTCCAGCGGGAGCACGACGTTCGACTTCAACAACTCGCTGCTCTACCTGATCCGCGACCTGCTTCCCAACGGCATGCTGGGCGTCGCGATCGCCGGGCTGCTGGCCTCGTTCATGGCGGGCATGGCCGCCAACATCTCCGCCTTCAACACGGTGTTCTCCTACGACCTCTGGCAGACCTACGTGAAGAAGGACAAGCCGGACCACTACTACCTGGCCGTGGGCCGGTGGGCCACCGTCGCCGCGACGGTGATCGCCGTGGGCACGGCGCTGTTCGCGTCGTCGTACTCGAACATCATGAACTACCTGCAGACCCTGTTCGGGTTCTTCAACGCGCCGCTGTTCGCCACCTTCATCCTCGGCATGTTCTGGAAGCGGATGTCGGCGACGGCCGGGTGGGCCGGACTGGTGAGCGGGACGCTCGGCGCCATCATCGTGGCGATCCTGGGCACGAAGGTGCTCGGCGGACTGTCGGTGGGCGTGCTGTCCCTGAGCGGTCAGGGCGCCAGCTTCACCGCCGCCGGGGTGGCGTTCGTCGTCGACATCGTCGTCAGCGTGGTGGTCTCGCTCGGCACCAGGCCGCGCAAGGAGTCCGAGCTGCGGGGGCTGGTCTACTCGCTCACGCCGAAGCAGGACTTCCACGACGCCAACGAGGGGGTGCTGGCGTGGTACCAGCAGCCCACGAAGCTGGCCGCCGTGGGCCTCGTCATGGTCATCATCCTCAACATCCTGTTCTGGTAAGGAACTGCTCATGTCCACGACAGCGAACTCCCGCGGCAGCAAGCGCACCCACAGGGCCGGCGCCTTCGACATGCGGAACTTCATCGCCGGGCTGATCGGCATCTACGGCATCGTGCTGGTGATCTACGGCATCATCGGGAGCAGCGAGACGCAGCTGAAGAAGACCGGGCACGTGAACATCAACCTGTGGGCCGGCATCGGCATGGTCCTCGTGGCGGTGTTCTTCGCCGTCTGGGCCCGGCTGCGCCCGGTCATCGTCGCCGAGGACCCGGAGGCCGTCGACGACGGCGACCGGCCGGTCGGCCACTGATCGACACGTCAGGATCTTTACGTAGGCATCTAGTAAAAATTACTACTATCTCCCCCTGACGGGGCACAATCATCTTCTGAGGCCGGGGGGCCTGAGGAAAACGAATTCGTGTCCGGGGGGACAGAATGGAAAACGAGGCAGTCGCCGGTGCGCGACTTCCGGTGGGGGCGCTGCTGCGCCGTCCCGCGGTACTGGTGCGGCACGAGATCATGGCAGGGCTGCGGGAGGCCGGGTTCCACGACGTGCTACCGGCGCACCTGGGGGTCTTCCAGTACCCGGGCCCCGAGGGGCAGCGCCCGGGGATGCTCGCGCAGCGGACGCACGCCTCCAAGCAGGCGATGAACCACCTGCTCCACCAGCTCGAGGACGGCGGCTACATCTGGCGTGAGGCGCATCCCGACGACCGTCGGACCCGCGTGGTGCGGCTGACCGAGCGCGGGCGAGCGGCCGCGGCGATCATCGACCAGGCCACCGCACGGGTGGACCGGGAGTGGTGCGAGGCGCTCGGCGCGGACGTCTACGCCGGGCTCTCCCACGCGCTCCAGCGGCTCCAGCAGGTCCTCGAGCGGCACGGCTCCGCGTCCTGAGCGACCCGGGGCGGACCGGTGCACGTCGCCGGCCGCCCCGGTGCGCTAGTCTCGGAGGCATGCACCGGCACCAGCTTCTTGGCCAGCCGCGGTGACGAACGGTCCCCGACCGGACGCCAGCGCGGCCACCCCTCGTGACGAGGGGTTTTTTTGTGCCCAGACGCAGCGCGACGAGGAAGACGACGAGATGACCGAGCACGAGGCCCGAAGCGCCACCAGCTACGACGTGGCCGCCGTCCAGGAGAAGTGGCTGCCAGTCTGGGAGGCGCTCAACCCCTTCCAGGCCGCCGACGACGGGGCCCGCGAACGGCGCTACGCGCTGACGATGTTCCCCTACCCCAGCGGGGACCTGCACATGGGTCACGCCGAGGTGACCGCGCTCCACGACGTGATCGCGCGGTACTGGTGGCAGCGCGGGTACGACGTCCTGAACCCGATCGGGTGGGACTCCTTCGGGCTGCCCGCCGAGAACGCCGCGATCCAGCGCGACGAGCACCCCGCGACGTACACGTACGCCAACATCGAGACCCAGGCCGAGTCGTTCCGGCGCTACGGCATCTCCTTCGACTGGTCCCGCCGGCTGCACACCTCCGACCCCGAGTACTACCGCTGGACGCAGTGGCTGTTCCTGCGCTTCCGCGAGCGCGGACTCGCCTACCGGAAGTACTCGCCGGTGAACTGGTGCCCGAACGACCAGACGGTGCTGGCCAACGAGCAGGTCGTCGACGGCATGTGCGAGCGCTGCGGCGCCGAGGTCACCAAGCGCGAGCTGTCCCAGTGGTACTTCAAGGTCACCGACTACGCCCAGCGGCTCCTCGACGACATGGAGCAGCTGGAGGGACGGTGGCCGGAGCGGGTCCTGGCGCTGCAGCGGAACTGGATCGGCCGCTCGGTGGGCGCGCACGTGGACTTCGAGCTGCGGCTGCACGACCCTTCGACGGGCTCAGGACAGGCGGCCGCGCGAGCGCTGACCGTGTACACGACCCGGCCGGACACGGTCTACGGTGCGACGTTCATGGTCGTCGCCGCGGACGCGAAGCTGGCCGGCGAGATCTGCGCTCCGCAGCAGCGGGAGGCCTTCGAGGCCTACGTGGAGCAGGTCCGCAAGGCCTCCGACATCGAGCGTCTCGCGACCGACCGGCCGAAGACCGGTGTCGACCTGGGGGTCACCGCGCTGAACCCGCTGACCGGCGAGCAGCTGCCGGTGTGGGCCGCGGACTACGTCCTGGCCGACTACGGCACCGGCGTCATCATGGCGGTCCCGGCCCACGACCAGCGTGATCTCGACTTCGCGAGGGAGTTCGGACTGCCGGTGCGGCGGGTGGTGGACACCGGCGAGCCGAACCCGGAGGACACCTACGTCGCCACCTCGGGTGACGGCACCTACGTCGGCTCGGGCGACCTGGACGGGCTCACGGACAAGGCCGCCGGGATCTCGCGGGTCGTCGAGCGCCTGGAGGCGGAGGGACGCGGGTCCGCGGCGGTCAACTTCCGGCTGCGGGACTGGCTGCTGTCGCGCCAGCGGTTCTGGGGCTGCCCGATCCCGATCGTGCACTGCCCCGCGTGCGGTGAGGTCCCGGTGCCCGACGACCAGCTGCCGGTCGTGCTGCCGGACCTGCGCGGCGCCGACCTGAAGCCCAAGGGCACCTCACCGCTGGCCGCGGCCGAGGACTGGGTCAACGTGGACTGCCCCGCGTGCGGCGGCCCGGCCAAGCGGGACAGCGACACGATGGACACGTTCGTCGACTCGTCCTGGTACTTCCTGCGCTACTGCTCCCCGCACGACACCGGGGCGCCGTTCGACGTCGAGGCGGTCCGTCGCTGGATGCCGGCCGAGCAGTACGTCGGCGGGGTCGAGCACGCGATCCTGCACCTGCTCTACAGCCGGTTCTTCACCAAGGTCCTGCACGACATGGGCATGGTCGACTTCGTCGAGCCCTTCGAGGCCCTGATGAACCAGGGCGTCGTGATCAACCACGGCAAGAAGATGAGCAAGTCGCTCGGCAACGGGGTGAACCTGGGGGAGCAGCTGGCCGAGTACGGCGTCGACGCCGTCCGGCTGACGCTGGTGTTCGCGGGTCCCCCGGAGGACAACATCGACTGGGCGGACCTGTCACCGGGCGGATCGCTGCGGTTCCTGCAGCGCGCCTGGCGGCTCAGCGGCGACGTCGCGTCCGCGCCGGGAACGCCCCCCGAGGGTGGTGACGTGGCGCTGCGGCGGGCCACCCACCGCTGTGTGCACGAGGCCGAGCAGCTGCTGGAGTCGCACCGGTTCAACGTCGTCGTCGCGCGCGTCATGGAGCTGGTCAACGTGACCCGCAAGGCGGTCGACTCCGGCTGCGGCCCCGGCGACCCGGCGGTGCGGGAGGCCGTCGAGACCGTGGCGATCCTGCTCAGCCTCGTCGCGCCGTACACCGCGGAGGAGATGTGGGAGCGGCTCGGCCACGCCCCGACGGTGGCCCGCGCCGGCTGGCCGGAGGTGGACCCGGCACTGCTGGTCCGCGACTCCGTCACCGCGGTGGTGCAGGTGCAGGGCAAGCTGCGGGCCAGGCTCGAGGTCGGCCCGGACATCTCCGAGGCCGACCTGGAGGCGACGGCGCTGGCCGACCCGCACGTGCAGCGGGCCCTCGACGGCCGCGAGGTCCGCAAGGTGATCGTGCGGGCGCCGAAGCTGGTGAACATCGTCGTCGGCTGAGGAGCCTCACAGGCCGGAGAGCGCCACCGGGACGGCCTGCGAACCGCCCAGCAGGTCGAGCTCGACGCCGACGGTCGACGGCGTGTGGAGCACCTCGGCCAGGACGGCGGCGACGTCCGCGCGCGTCACCTCCCCCCGGTCGAGCCGGCCGACCTGCACCAGACCGGTCCCGGGGTCGTCGGTGAGCCGACCCGGACGGACGATGGTCCAGTCCAGGTCGCGGTTCCTCAGGTCGTCGTCCGCGGCCTTCTTGGCTCGTAGGTACACCTGGAACACGTCGTCGCTGTCCGGATCCGCCCGGTCGGTGCCCATCGACGACACCATCACGTAGCGGCGGACGCCCGCCTGCTCCGCGGCGTCGGCGAGCAGGACCGCGGCTCCCTTGTCGACGGTCTCCTTCCGCGCCGCGCCGCTGGCCGGCCCCCCTCCCGCGGCGAACACGACCGCGTCGGCCCCCTCGAGCACCCGGGCCAGGGACGCGGCGTCGGTCCGCTCCAGGTCCAGCACCACCGCCGTCGCGCCGGCCCGCTCGACGTCCGGCACGTGGTCGGGGTTGCGGACGATGCCGACCGGTGTGTCGCCCCGCTCGACCAGCGCCCTCTCCAGCAGCAGGGCGACCTGGCCGTGTCCTCCGGCGATGACGACGCGCATGGGGCTCCTTCGGGCGGGGGACCGGCCGCCGTGGTGCGGACCGGCACGCCGGTGACCTACCCGGGCTCGGGGTTCTCACGCCCCCGAGAACTGCGCGGAGGACCGCTAGCCTGACGTCCATGCCCCGGACCGTCGCCCTCGTCACGGACTCGACGGCCTTGCTGCCGGCCGAGACCGTCGCCGAGCGGGACATCGTCGTGGTCCCGCTCCAGGTGGTCCTCGGCTCGCGGGCGTACGACGACGGGCGGGACGCCGAGGCCAGTGCCGCCACCGTCGCGGACGCCCTGCGCCGCTGGACGCCGGTGAGCACCTCGCGACCGACGCCGGCGGTGTTCGCCGAGGTGTACGAGGCGGCCGCTCGCGAGGGCGCCGAGGAGGTGCTGTCGATCCACCTCTCGGGCGCCCTGAGCGGCACCTACGAGTCCGCCCAGCTCGCCGCCCGGGAGGCACCGCTCCCGGTGCGCGCCCTCGACACGCGGCAGCTCGGGATGGGCGTCGGCTACGCCGTCCTGACCGCAGCCGACGTCCTGGACCGCGGCGGCTCCGCCGAGGAGGCCGCCGGCGCCGCGCTGGCCCGCGCGGACGCCACGACGTCGCTGTTCTACGTGGACACCCTGGAGTACCTGCGCCGCGGCGGCCGGATCGGCGCCGCGGCCGCCCTGCTCGGCTCGGCGCTCGCGGTCAAGCCGCTGCTGCAGATCGTCGACGGCACGGTCGCGACCCGGGAGAAGGTCCGGACCTCGGCCCGGGCCCTGAGCCGGCTGGAGGAGCTGGCGGTCGCCGCCGCAGCCGGTGCCGGCCAGGTCGACGTGTGGGTGGCGCACCTGGCCAACCGCGAGCGTGCCGAGCTGCTCGCCGGCCACCTCGGTGAGCGGCTGGGTGAGCGGCTGGGTGAGCGGCTGGGTGAGCGGCTGGTGCCGGTCTGCGAGGTCGGCCCCGTGATCGGGGCGCACGTGGGTCCGGGGATGGTCGCGGCGGTGGTCTCGCCGCGGTAGCCGGCGGGCCGGCCGGCCGGACACCGTCCCCGGTTCGGCTGGCGACGTGGTCGTCCACAGGGCGCCGGGTTCGTCCTTCCGGAGCCCGGTCGCCGCTCCTAGCGTGCCGTCATGCGTTCCCGCAGGTCCCAGGAGCAGGTCACCGAGGTGGCCCGTCGCCGGTTGGAGCTGCTGAGCGCCGAGCTCGCCGAGATCCGTCCCGACCCCGCCGATCCCCCGACGTCCCGGGGTGGGGACGGGTCCGGCGGGCTCACCGAGGCGGCTTGGCCCGGCGTCACCGACCCCGGGTCGTTGCGGCTCGCGCCGCCCCGGCCGGACACCGCTGCGGGCGCCCGGCACCTGCCGGGACCGCCGGGGCGCCACGCCCACCGCCCCGTCTCCCGCGGCGTCGCGGCGGTCGGGTGGCTGCAGGACCGGCTCCCCGGAGGACTGCAGAGCCGGGTGCGGCTGTCCGCGGCGCACCTCGCGGTGGTGGTCGTGGTGCTGCTGGGAGGCGGGGCGGTCGCCGCCTGGTGGGTGTCCGCGTCCCGCGGCAGTGCCACGGTGCTGCCGCCCGTCGCCGTCCCGGCCGGCCGGCCGACCGCCGCGTCCGCGGGGCCGGCCGGCTCCGTCCCGGCGTCCGTCCCGGCGTCCGTCTCGGCGTCCGCACCGGCCACCGGTCCCGCCGCCGCGCCCGCCGCCGCGCCCGCCACCGCGCCCACCACCGCGCCCACCACCGCGCCCACCACCGCGCCCACGACCGCAGGGCCGCCGCTGGTCGTGGACGTCGTCGGCAAGGTACGGCGCCCGGGCATCGTCACGCTGGCGGCGGGCTCGCGCGTGGTGGACGCGGTCCGCGCCGCTGGCGGCGCCCGGCGGGGCGTCTCGCTGGCGGCGCTGAACCTGGCCCGGCCGCTCACCGACGGGGAGCAGGTGGCCGTGGGAGTGCGACCTCCGGCCGGCGTGGCGGCCTCGGCCGCAGCCGGTGCGGCCGGCCCCGGCACGCCGACCGACGCGGTCCCGCTCGTGGACATCAACACCGCGACCCAGGCGGAGCTGGAGACCCTTCCCGGCGTCGGGCCGGTGACCGCCCAGTCGATCCTCGGCTACCGCTCCGAGCACGGCACCTTCACGTCGGTCGACGAGCTGCTCGAGGTCTCGGGGATCGGGGATGCCACCCTGGCCAAGATCGCTCCCTACGTCACCCTCTGATGCCACGGCCGGCGCCTGCCCACGACGGCGGGCTCGGCGGGCCCGGCGGGCCGGGTGGGCCGGGTGGGCGGGACCTGCGGGCGGTGCTGCTCGGGGTCGCCGCCTGGTCCGGCGCACTGGGGGCGCTGCTGCTGCCCGGTCGGGTGGTGCTGCTGCTTCCGGCGGTGCTGGTGGCTGCGGCGGTGCTGGCGTGGCGGGGCCGCCGTCACGCTCGGTCGGTGCTGCTCCCGCTGACCTGCCTGCTGGTGGCGGCGGGAGTCGGCGGCGTGGCCGCGGCCCGCGCCGAGGCGGTCCGCTCCAGCCCGGTGGCCGCGCTCGCGGACCAGGGAGCGGCGGTGACCGTGACCGCGACCGTGACGACCGACCCGCTGCGTCGGTCCGGACGGTTCGGGGACTACACGCTGACCCGGCTCGGCGTCACCGAGGTCCTCGGCCGTGGGGTGCGGTGGGGGACCCACGTCCCGGTGCTGGTCATCGGCGACCCGTCCTGGTCCCGGGTCGCCCTCGGGGCTCGGGTCCGCGCCACCGGACGGCTGGGGCCCGCGAGTGGCCCGGACCTGGCCGGGGTGCTCTCCACCGGCCGTGCCCCGGAGGTCCTCGAGCCCGGTGGCCGGCTCCTGGCGGCGGCCGCCCGGGTGAGGGCCGGGATCCGGGAGGCGGTCCGACCGGCCGCACCGGACGCCCGCGCCCTGGTCCCCGCGCTCGTGGCGGGGGACGACCGCTCGATGTCGCCCACGGTCGTCGAGGACTTCCGCACCTGCGGACTGACCCACCTGGCGGCGGTGTCCGGCACGAACCTGACGCTGGTGGTGGGCTTCGTGCTGCTGCTGGCCCGCTGGGTCGGCGTCCGCGCCCGGGGGCTCGTCCTCGTGGGGCTGCTCGGCGTGGCCGGGTTCGTGGTCCTGGCGCGCCCGGAGCCGAGCGTCCTGCGCGCGGCCGCGATGGGGTCGGTGGGACTGCTCGGCATGGGGTCGCGGACCCGGGACCACGGCGTGCGGGCGCTGGGGGTGGCCGTCCTGGCGCTGCTGCTGGTCGACCCGTGGCTGGCGCTGTCCGCCGGCTTCGCGCTGTCGTCCCTGGCCACGGCGGGCATCCTGCTGCTCGGCCCACCGTTGCGCGACGCGCTGGTCACGTGGCTGCCGAGGTGGGCGGCCGAGGCGCTCGCGGTCCCGTTCGCCGCCCAGCTCGCCTGCACCCCCCTCGTGGCCGTGCTGTCCGGCCAGGTCAGCCTCGTGGCGGTGGTGGCGAACCTCCTGGTCGCGGGCGCGGTCGGACCCGCCACGGTGCTGGGTCTCGTCGGTGGCTGCCTGGTGCTGGTCGCGCCACCGTTGGGTCACCTCTGCGGCCTCCTCGCCGGCCTGTGCGGCTCGTGGATCGTGCTGGTCGCCACCCGGGCGGCGCGGCTCCCGAGTGCGGCGGTCGGCTGGTCACCCGGGCCGCTGTCGATCGGGGTGCTCGCGGTGCTGTGCGTGCTCGTCGCGGTCGTCGCCGGCCGGGTGGTGCGCAGCCCCGGCTGGTCGGTGGCGTGCAGCGTGCTGCTCGTGGCGGTGCTGCTGCGTCCGCTGCCGTCGCCCGGCTGGCCACCGGCGGGCTGGGTGCTGGTGGCCTGCGACGTCGGGCAGGGCGACGGGCTCGTGCTCGACGCGGGCCGCGGCCGGGCGGTGGTCGTCGACACCGGCCCGGACCCGGCGGCGATGGACCGCTGCCTGGGCCGGCTCGGCGTCCGCGACCTTCCCGTGGTGGTGCTCACCCACTTCCACGCCGACCACGTCGACGGGCTGCCCGCGGTGCTCGCCGACCACCGCGCCGGCGAGGTCGAGGTCACCGCGACCGAGGAGCCGGCCTCCGGTGCCGCGTCGGTGCACCGGTGGGCGGCAGCGGCGGGGGTCCCGGTGCGCGTCCCGGCGTACGGGGAGGTGCGCAGCGTGGGCCCGCTGACCTGGCAGGTCGTCGGGCCGGTCCGCGCCGAGGGCGCCGGCCCCGACGAGGGCGAGGAGGGATCGGTGGCGAACAACGCCAGCCTGGTGCTGCTCGTCCAGGTGCACGGCCTGCGGATCCTCCTCGGCGGCGACATGGAGCCGCCGGCCCAGCAGGACCTCGTCGACGCCCTGCCGGCGCTGCGCGTGGACGTCCTCAAGGTGCCGCACCACGGCAGCCGCTACCAGGACCCGGACCTGCTCGCGATGCTGGGTGCCCGGCTCGCCGTGGTCTCCGTCGGTGCCGACAACGACTACGGCCACCCGGCCGCGTCCACGGTCGCCCTGCTGCGTCGCGACGGCATGCGGGTCGAGCGCACCGACCGGGACGGAGACGTGGCGGTGACCGTGCGGGACGGCCGGCTCGGGGTCCAGCACCGGCGGCCACCGTGACCCGGGCGGGGGAGGGGTGTGGCAGGGTGGCCGCACCATGACGAGACTGCAGTCCACGGACGTGCTGGGCCGGGTGACGCTGGTGACCGGTCCGGAGGAGCTGCTCAACCAGCGTGCGGTCGACGAGGCCGCTGCGGTGGTGCGCGCGGCCGACCCCGCCTCGGAGCTGACCCGCACCACCGGCGACCAGGTGAGCCCGGCGGTGCTGGGCGACCTCGCCGCTCCGTCGCTGTTCTCCTCGGTGCGCTGCGTGGTGCTCACGGCGCTGGAGGACCTGCCCGAGGACACCCACGCGGCGCTGCTGGGCTACGCCGAGCAGCCGGTCGCGGACATCGGACTGGTGCTCGTCCACTCCGGCGGCCAGAAGGGGAGCGGACTGCTCACCCGGCTCCGGAAGCTGCCCACCGTCCGGGAGGTGAAGTCGGCGCCGCTGCGGCCCTCGGAGTTCTCCGGGTTCGTCTCCGCGGAGGTCCGCGGCCACGGCGGGCGGATCGCCGAGGACGCCGCCGACCTGCTGGTGCAGGCGGTGGGCCAGGACCTGCGCGCGCTCGCCGGTGCCGCGCACCAGCTCACCAGCGACTTCCCCGGCGAGCCGCTCACCGCCGCCGTGGTGCGCCGCTACTTCGGCGGCCGGGCCGAGGTGAAGTCGTTCGCGATCGCGGACGCCGCGCTGGCCGGTCGTGCGTCCGGCGCCCTGGAGGAGCTGCGGTGGGCCCTCGACAGCGGCACCGCCGCCGTGCTCGTGACGAGCGCGTTCGCCACCGGGCTGCGCGGCCTGGCCCGGGTCTCCTCCGCGCCGCGGGGCTCGCGTGACGCCGACCTGGCCCGGGACGCCGGCGTGCCGCCGTGGAAGCTGCGCACGATCCGGGAGCAGGCCCGGGGCTGGGACGAGCGGGGCCTGGCGACCGCGATCCGGGCCGTGGCCCGCGCCGACGCGGAGGTCAAGGGTGCCGCGGCGGACGCGTCCTACGCGCTGGAGCGGATGGTCCTGACGGTGACCCGCGCCCGCTCCTCCTGACCGCCGAGGGGTCACCCGGTCAGGGGCTTCTCCCGCGTGTCGCGGAGGACGTGACCCCTCGACACCACGGCTGAGGGCGCAGGACATGCGACGAGGCGCCGACCCGGACGGGTCGGCGCCTCGTGGCGCTCGTGCGGGGTGCCTCAGAGAGAGGCGGCGCGCTTCGCGATCGCCGACTTCTTGTTCGCGGCCTGGTTCTTGTGGATGACGCCGGCGGAGGCGGCCTTGTCCAGCTTGCGGCTCGCGGCGGCGGCCAGGGTCCGGGCCTGCTCGGCGTCACCGGCCTCGGCGGCCTCGCGGAACCGACGGACGGCGGACTTGACGGCGGACTTGACCGACTTGTTCCGCTCGTGCGCGGCGGTGTTCTGTCGGTTGCGCTTGATCTGGGACTTGATGTTCGCCACGGAGCAGTTGCCTCGATCGTCGTGTCGGTGGTGGAGCGGTCGGGATGGTGTCGCAGCCGGGGGCGGGGCCCGCCGGCGACGGCGCGGACGCCTGGACACGCAAGCCACGAGGTTACCAGCGGCCGCGGTCGCCGCCCAAATCCGCGACGACGCGGTTCGCCCCCGAGCGGGTCAGGACCAGCCGCGACGGCGCGCCAGCCAGGACCAGCTGACCTCCGCGCACCAGTCCTGGTGCCGCCGCAGGTGCGGCGAGGAGTACGGCGTCGGGCGGTCCCGGCGTTCCAGGAAGTACCCGCAGAGCAGCGCGAGCAGCGCGTCGACGTGGTCGGGGGCGACGTCGCGGGTGAGCCGCCGGCGTGCCAGCAGCGCGTCGGCGTCGACCCCGTCGCCGTACGCCGTCATCAGCAGGCAGACGGTGTCGACCCACGCGGCTCCGCGGGCGGGGTAGTTCCAGTCGCAGAGGTGGGCTCGCCCCTCGGCGTCCACGAGGAAGTTGTCGTCGCGGGCGTCGGTGTGCACGAGCGCGTCGCCGGCCGTGACCGCCGCGTAGCCGGCGGCCAGCCGGGCCGCGTCCTCCAGGTGCGGCCAGTCCGGCGCCGCACGCCGGACCCGGTCCCAGCACCCGGCCATCACCGCGAACTCGCCGGCGAAGGAGGGCAGCGAGGGCGGCGCCGGCGCGGCGGCCAGCACCTCGAGCGCGTCCAGGCAGGAGCCGAGCTGTCCCGGTTCCCACGGCCGCACCGGGTTCTGGGCGTCGAGGTGCTCCAGCGCGAGCACCACCCACAGGTCGTCCTGGTGCGACCACAGCAGCCGGGGCACCGGCAGGCCCGAGGGCAGGGTGCGCAGCGCCCGCAGCTCGGCGGCGTAGGCCTCGGCGAACGGCCGCTGCGCCCGGGTGCTGGCGGCCTTGAGGAAGATCCGCCGGCCGTCGGCGCCGGTGAGCACGCTGGCGCAGCCGGGGGTGAAGCCGGCCCCCGCCGACTCCGCCGCCACGACGTCGCAGCCGAGGCGCTCCTCCACGAGGCGGCGGATGCCTGGAGGCAGCAGCGCCCAGTCCAGCCGTCGCGCCGTGCTGCCGTGGGGGAGGTCCGGCAGGGTCGCCAGCCCGCGGGGGCCGGTGGTCGCGGAGGGCATGCCGGCCATTGTGTCCGCCGGCGTCCGGAGGGTCACGCACCACTGGACCCGACGAGCCCCGGCCGGCCACCCGGTCGCACGCCGGCCGTGTGGGAGACTGGCACCTCCCGTGGACCCCCAACGAGAGTCAGCCGTGCCCGTCGTACCCCCCTCGCAGGCCGCGCCCGCACCCGGCCGCACCGATCCTGCGGTGATCCGGAACTTCTGCATCATCGCCCACATCGACCACGGCAAGTCCACGCTCGCGGACCGGATGCTCCAGCTCACCGGCGTCGTCGACGAGCGCAGCGCACGCGCGCAGTACCTCGACCGGATGGACATCGAGCGCGAGCGCGGGATCACGATCAAGAGCCAGGCGGTCCGGATGCCGTGGACGGTGCAGGGCGGCAACGTCGCCGGCGCCGCCGCCGGGACGTACGTGCTCAACATGATCGACACCCCCGGGCACGTCGACTTCACCTACGAGGTGTCGCGGTCCCTCGAGGCGTGCGAGGCCGCGGTGCTGCTCGTCGACGCGGCGCAGGGGATCGAGGCGCAGACGCTGGCGAACCTGTACCTCGCGCTCGACGCGGACCTCCAGGTCATCCCGGTCCTGAACAAGATCGACCTGCCGTCGGCACAGCCGGAGAAGTACGCCGCCGAGCTGGCCCACATCATCGGCTGCGAGCCGTCCGACGTCCTGCAGGTCTCGGCCAAGACCGGTCGCGGCGTCGCGCCGCTGCTCGACCACATCGTCGCGCAGACGCCGGCCCCGGTCGGCACCCCCGACGCCCCGCCGCGCGCGCTGATCTTCGACTCCGTCTACGACACCTACCGGGGCGTGGTGACCTACGTCCGCGTCGTCGACGGGAAGCTGACCCACCGCGACAAGATCAAGATGATGAGCACCGGCGCCACCCACGAGATGCTCGAGGTCGGCGTCATCTCGCCGGAGCCGGTCAAGGCCGGCGACCTCGGCGTCGGCGAGGTGGGCTACCTCATCACCGGCGTCAAGGACGTCCGCCAGTCACGGGTCGGCGACACGGTCACCTCCCAGCACCACGGGGCGACCGAGGCGCTCGGCGGCTACCAGCATCCGAACCCGATGGTGTTCGCCGGGCTGTACCCGATCGACGGCGACGACTACCCGACGCTGCGCGACGCCCTGGAGCGGCTCCAGCTCAACGACGCCGCGCTGGCCTACGAGCCCGAGACGTCGGGGGCCCTGGGGTTCGGCTTCCGCTGCGGCTTCCTCGGCCTGCTGCACATGGAGATCGTCCGCGAGCGCCTCGAGCGGGAGTTCGGCCTGGACCTGATCTCCACCGCGCCGAACGTCGTCTACACCGTCCTGCTCGAGGACGGCGGCAAGCAGGTCGTGACGAACCCGAGCGAGTTCCCGACCGGCAAGGTCGCGGAGGTGCTCGAGCCGGTCGTCAAGGCCACGATCCTCTCGCCGAGCGACTACATCGGCGCCATCATGGAGCTCTGCCAGTCCAAGCGGGGCCGGCTGGAGGGGATGGACTACCTCTCCGCGGACCGCGTCGAGCTGCGCTACACCCTGCCGCTCGCCGAGATCGTCTACGACTTCTTCGACCAGCTGAAGTCGCGGACCAAGGGATACGCCTCGCTGGACTACGAGACCACGGGCGAGCTCGCCTCGGACCTGGTCAAGGTCGACATCCTGCTCCAGGGCGAGCCGGTCGACGCGTTCAGCGCGATCGTGCACCGCGACCACGCCTACTCGTACGGCGTCGCCCTGGCCGGCAAGCTCCGCGAGCTGATCCCGCGGCAGCAGTTCGAGGTCCCGATCCAGGCGGCGATCGGCAGCCGGGTCATCGCGCGGGAGACCATCCGCGCGATCCGCAAGGACGTGCTGGCCAAGTGCTACGGCGGCGACATCACCCGCAAGCGCAAGCTGCTCGAGAAGCAGAAGGAGGGCAAGAAGCGGATGAAGATGGTCGGCCGGGTCGAGGTCCCCCAGGAGGCCTTCATCGCCGCGCTGAACACCAGCGGGCCCTCCGAGAAGGCCAAGAAGTGACCGAGGGCCCGGCCGGTCCGGCCGCCGCAATCACCCCCGGTGCGACTGCTCCTCGCGCCTCGAGGAGCTCTCCCGCTCGTGGTCGTCGGCGTTCGTCGCATCGAGGAACACCTGCTTGACGTCAGGGAACCGGTCGTGCAGGTCGTGGTCGATGCGGGTGCTCACCTCCTCGACCTGGTTGGAGTCGAGGTTCTCCGCAAGGTCGAGCCGGGCCGCGACGAGCAGCTCCCGGGTGCCGATCCGGATCGTGTAGAGCTCGAGCACCTTGTCGATCTCCGGGTAGCCCTCGAGCTGCGTGCGCATCGCCTCGCGGACCCGCGGCTCGGCCGACTCCCCGATCAGCAGGCCCATGTTGTCGCGGCCGAGCGCGTAGGCGACGTAGCTGAGCAGCGCCCCGATCGCGAAGGACGCGATGGCGTCGAACACCGGGTTGCCGGTGAGCTGGTGGAGACCGATGCCGGCGAAGGCGAAGGCGATGCCGATCACGGCGGCGGTGTCCTCCGACGCCACGGTCTTCACCGTCGGGTCGTCGCTGACCCGGAGGTAGTCGACGATGCCGTGGTCGGCCTCGCGTGCCTCCCGCCGGGTCTGCCGCAGCGCCTTCACCAGCGAGGCGCCCTCGGCGACGAGAGCGATCGCCAAGGTGATGTAGGAGACGTAGAAGTCGAACGCCGTCTCCTTCTCGTCCGAGCTGAGCGCCTGGTAGCCCTGGAAGAAGGAGAAGATCGCCCCTGCAACGAAGATGCCGACCGCTGCGATCAGGGACCAGAAGAAGCGCTCCTGACCGTAGCCGAACGGGTGCTGCTCGTCAGGCGGGCGGTTGCTGCGCTTGAGCGCCGTGAGCAGGAAGACCTGGTTCATCGTGTCGCCGACCGAGTGCGCGGCCTCCGACATCAGTGCGCTCGAGCCGGAGATGAACCCGCCGGCGGCCTTGCAGAGGAAGACCAGGAAGTTCATCGTCAGCGCGAGCAGGACGGTGCCGGTGCTCTCGCCACCACTCGAGTTCCCCATGCGACCTCCGATCGGGTGCGGCGCCCCGGCTCCGTCCACCGGCCGTTCGAGGTCCCTACCCAGGAACCGCCGGGGTACGCGCCACCGGAGCCACGCGACCGTGGGGCACCGTGAGCGCCGGGCCGTTGGCAGGATGGGCGGGTGCCTGCGCCGTTGGAGATCCCGTCGGGCGTGCGGGGGTTCGCTGGCCGCGGCCCGGACTGGGCCGACTGGGTGGACCGGCTGCCCCGGTTGGCCGACGACGTGCTGGCCGAGTGGGACCTGGTGGTCGAGGGGCCGCCGATGCACGGCTACTGCTCGCTGGTCGTCCCGGTTCGTACGACGAGCGGCGGACCGGCCGTGCTCAAGGTGACCTATGACGGCGACGAGGAGTCCCAGCACGAGCACCTGGCGCTGCAGCACTGGGGCGGTCGCGGCGCCGTCCGGCTGCTGCGGGCCGACC
>JAICLD010000045.1 GCA_025927595.1 Nocardioidaceae bacterium
CGGAGCACGACCGCGAGGCCGTTGACCCGCTCGCAGGAGCGGGTGTTCATCTTGTGCGGCATCGCCGAGGAGCCGACCTGGCCCTCCTTGAAGCCCTCGGTGACCAGCTCGATCCCGGCCATGAGCCGGACCGTCGTGGCCAGGTTGGACGGGCCGGCCACCAGCTGCACCAGCGCGGCGACCACGTCGAAGTCCAGGGACCGCGGGTAGACCTGGCCGACGCTGGTGAGCACCCGCTCGAAGCCCAGGTGGCCGGCGACCCGTGACTCCAGCGCCGCCAGGCGGTCGGCGGAGCCGTCCAGCAGATCGAGCATGTCCTGAGCGGTGCCCATCGGGCCCTTGATCCCGCGCAGCGGGTAGCGCTCGAGCAGCGACTCGACCCGGTCGAGGGCGACGAGCATCTCGTCGGCCACGGTCGCGAACCGCTTGCCGAGAGTGGTGGCCTGGGCGGCGACGTTGTGGGAGCGGCCGGCCATCACGAGCGTCTCGTGCTCCGCGGCGAGCCGGGCCAGCCGCGCCAGCGCCGCGACGGCGCGGTCGCGGACGAGCTCCAGGGACGCCCGGACCTGCAGCTGCTCGACGTTCTCGGTGAGGTCCCGCGAGGTCATCCCCTTGTGGATGTGCTCGTGCCCGGCGAGCGCGCAGAACTCCTCGATGCGGGCCTTGACGTCGTGGCGGGTGACCCGCTCGCGGGCGGCGATCGACGCCAGGTCGACCCGGTCGAGCACGGCCTCGTAGTCCTCCACGACGCCGTCCGGCACGTCGACGCCGAGGTCGCGCTGCGCCCGCAGGACCGCCACCCACAGCTGCCGCTCGAGCACGACCTTGTGCTCCGGCGACCAGATCCGGACCAGGTCGTCCGCGGCGTAGCGGCTCGCGAGCACGTTGGGGACGGACACTCAGGCTCCAGCCGCGATGTCGGTGCGGAACCGGCTGCCGGCGAAGCGCACGGCACCGACCCCGGCGTAGGCCTTGGCGCGGGCGTCGGCGACGTCGGCCCCGACCGCGGTGACGGCGAGCACCCGCCCGCCCGCGGTGACGACGCGGCCGGCGTCGTCGTACGCCGTCCCGGCGTGGACCACCTCGACGCCGTCCATCGCGGCGGCCTCGGCCAGCCCCTCGACGACGTCACCGGTGCGCGGGGTGTCGGGGTAGCCGGCGGCGGCCAGCACCACGGCGACCGCGGCGCCGTCGTGCCAGGCGACCGGGCCGAGCTCGTGCAGTCGTCCCTCCGCGGCGGCCGAGAGCAGCACGCCGAGCGGCGAGGCGAGCAGCGCCAGCAGCGGCTGGGTCTCCGGGTCGCCGAAGCGCGCGTTGAACTCGATGACGCGCACGCCCCGGCCGGTGAGCGCCAGCCCGGCGTAGAGCAGTCCCTGGAACGGCGTGCCGCGCCGGGCCATCTCGTCGACCGTGGGCTGCAGGACGGTCGCCAGCACCTCCTCGACGAGGCCCGGCGGCGCCCACGGCAGCGGCGTGTAGGCGCCCATGCCGCCGGTGTTCGGGCCGGCGTCGCCGTCCAGCGCGCGCTTGAAGTCCTGCGCCGGCCGCAGCGGTACGACGGTGCTGCCGTCGGTCACCGCGAAGATCGAGACCTCCGGGCCGTCGAGGTACTCCTCCACCAGGACCTGCTCGCACGCGGCGGCGTGGGCGAGCGCCTCGTCGCGGTCGCCCGTGACCACCACGCCCTTGCCGGCGGCGAGCCCGTCGTCCTTGACCACGTAGGGCGAGCCGAGCTCGTCGAGGGCGGCGGAGGTCTCCTCGGGGGTGCGGCAGACGCGGGCGGCGGCCGTGGGGACGCCGGCGGCCGCCATCACCTCCTTGGCGAAGGCCTTGGACCCCTCGAGCCGGGCCGCCCGGGCGGAGGGCCCGAAGCAGGCGATGCCTCGGGCGCGTACGGCGTCGGCGACCCCGGCGACGAGCGGGGCCTCGGGACCGACCACGACCAGCCCGGCTGCCAGCGTCTCGGCCAGGGCCGCGACCGCCTCGGGGTCGAGCGCGTCCACCTGGTGCCGGGTGGCCACCTGCTCGGTGCCGGGGTTGCCCGGGGCCACGTGGACCTCGGTGACCGACGGGTCCCGGGCCAGGGCCATCGCGAGCGCGTGCTCGCGGCCGCCGGCGCCGATGACGAGGGTCCTCACGGGCGTCCACCCTATGTGCTGCCCCCGACCGGTGTGCGGTCGCTCCCGGGGGGTGGACGGCTCGCCAGATTCCCAGGGGCCCCTGCGAAACCGGTACTCCCCCGCCGTTGCAACAGCAGGGGTGTGCCGGATTCCCCGGGGCCCCTGGGAATCCGGCAGATCAGGCGAGCGAGTGCAGGACCACGGTCTCCTCGCGGTCCGGGCCGACGCCCACCGCGGAGATCCGGGCACCGGACAGGTCCTCGACCGCGGTGACGTAGGCGCGGGCGTTGGCCGGGAGGTCCTCCAGCGACCGGGCGCCGCTGATGTCCTGCGACCAGCCGGGCAGCTCCTCGTAGACGGGCCTCGCGTGGTGGAAGTCGCTCTGGTTGACCGGCATCTCGTCGTGCCGGGTGCCGTCGACGTCGTACGCCACGCAGACCGGGATCCTCTCCAGGCCGGTGAGCACGTCGAGCTTGGTCAGCACGAAGTCCGTGACGCCGTTGACGCGGGCGGCGTAGCGGGCGATCACCGCGTCGTACCAGCCGCAGCGCCGCGGCCGCCCCGTCGTGGTGCCGAACTCCGCCCCGGCCTGGCGCAGCCGCTCGCCGGACTCGTCCTGCAGCTCGGTCGGGAACGGCCCCTCGCCCACGCGGGTGGTGTAGGCCTTGACGATCCCGATCACCTTGTCGATCCGCATGGGCGGGATCCCCGAGCCGGTGCAGGCGCCACCGGCGGTGGCCGACGACGACGTGACGAACGGGTAGGTGCCGTGGTCGACGTCGAGCAGCGTCGCCTGCCCGGCCTCGAGCAGCACGGTCTCCCCGCGGTCGAGCGCCCGGTTCAGCAGCAGCCCGGTGTCGGCCACCATCGGCCCGATCCGGTCGGCGTAGGACAGCAGCTCCTCGACGGTGTCGCGGACCTCCGGGGCCCGCCGGTTGTAGATCTTGGCGAGGATCTGGCCCTTGAGCTCGAGGACGTTCTCGACCTTCTGGGTGAGGATCTTCTCGTCGAAGAGGTCCTGGACGCGGATCCCGACGCGGTTCATCTTGTCCGCGTACGTCGGACCGATGCCCCGGCCCGTCGTGCCCAGGCGGCGCGAGCCGAGGAACCGCTCCGTGACCTTGTCCAGGTTGCGGTTGTACTCGGGGATCACGTGGGCGTTGGCGCTGAGCAGCAGGCGGCTGACGTCGATGCCGCGCTCGAGCAGCGCGTCGAGCTCCTGGACCAGCACGGCGAGGTCGACCACGACGCCGTTGCCGATGACCGGGACGCAGCCGGGGGTCAGGATCCCGCTGGGCAGCAGGTGCAGGGCGTACTTCTGGTCCCCGATGACGACGGTGTGGCCCGCGTTGTTGCCGCCGTTGAACTTGACGACGTAGTCGACGCTGCTGCCGAGCAGGTCGGTGGCCTTGCCCTTGCCCTCGTCGCCCCACTGCGCCCCGACGATCACGGTCGCAGGCATCTGGCACCTCTCTCACTGGCCGGGCCGCCGGCGCACGCCACCGGGCC
Source organism: Nocardioidaceae bacterium (assembly GCA_025927595.1). GTDB lineage: Bacteria > Actinomycetota > Actinomycetes > Propionibacteriales > Nocardioidaceae > Nocardioides_B. Next base: position 3,630 of record JAICLD010000045.1, read on the forward strand.
AACTCCGCCGCCGGAGACACGACGAGCCCGGATGCGCAACAGCATCGGGGCTCTTGCGCGGTCACGTTAGCAGAGCGGGGCCCTGCGGCTGCGGGTCGCGACGGTCCTCCCGTCTTCCGGACAGGGCCGGTGCGCGGGCGATACCCTCCGCCTGATGGAGCCGATCCTGCTGATCACCAACTCCCACGCGGGAAGCGTGGAGGACGAGGCGCTCGACAGCGCGCTTCGCGTGCTGCGCGCCGGCACCGACGTCGAGGTGGTGTCCACCGGCAACCCCGGGGAGCTCGACGGCGTGCTGCACCGGCGCGGGGGCCGCCAGGTCGTGGTCGCCGGAGGGGACGGCAGCCTGCACGCGGTCGTCGCGGCGCTGCACCGGCGGCACGAGCTCGCCGACACCCTCGTCGGCCTGGTCCCCCTGGGCACCGGCAACGACTTCGCGCGCGGCGTCGGCATCCCGCTCGACCCGGCGGAGGCGGCGGAGGTCGTGCTGCACGGCGACCGCCGGCCGGTCGACCTGGTCGTGGACTGCCTCGGCGAGGTCGTGGTGAACAACGTCCACATCGGGGTCGGCGCGCGCGCCGCCCGCAACGCCCGACCGTTCAAGCGGCTGCTGGGCCGCGCCGGGTACGTCGTCGGGGCGGCCCGCGCGGCCGTGCACCCGCCGTACCTGCGGCTGCGGGTGCAGGTCGACGAGCACGTCGTCGCCGACTTCGCGCACCCGCTGCTGATGCTCGCGGTGGGCAACGGGGCCCGGATCGGCGGGGGCGCGGAGATCACCCCGGACGCCGACCCGCAGGACGGCAGGGTCGACGTCATGGTGTCGTTCTCGACGTCGCTGTGGGCCAAGCTCGGCTACGCCCTCCAGTTCCGTCGCGGCACCCACCCGGAGCGCTCGGACGTGATGTACCTGCGCGGCAGGACCGTCTCGGTGTCCGGGCAGCCGTTCTACTGCAGCGCCGACGGCGAGGTGTACGGCCCCGAGCGGAACCGCTCGTGGCGCGTCGAGCCCGGCGCGTTCATGATGATGCTGCCCGCGGCCCGCTAGCTAGCCGAGCAGGGCGTCGTACGCCGCCGGGCTGCTGTCGCGCAGGAACTCCCGGCAGCGGTCGGCCTCGAGGACCTCGCCGATCCGGTCGGCGGCCCGGGTCAGGGCGGCCAGCGCACGCAGGAAGCCGCGGTTCGGCTCGTGCTCCCAGGGGACCGGTCCGTGCCCCTTCCAGCCGTTGCGGCGCAGCAGGTCCAGGCTGCGGTGGTAGCCGACCCGCGCGTAGGCGTAGCCGGTGACGTCGTCGACCGCGTCGTCGGCGAGCGCGTGCTCCGCCAGCGTCGCCCAGGCCAGCGGCGACTCGGGGTGCTCGCGGACCACCTCGGCGGCCGGGGCGCCGGCGGCGAGCCGCTCCGCCGCCGGATCCACGGGCAGGTGCGTGGGCGGCGGGCCGGCCATCAGGTCCTGGAAGGTCACGGCACCATTGTGCCCGGGCGAGCGCACCGGGGTGTCGGCGGGGAGTGCCACGATGGCCCCATGGCGACCCTCTCCACGTCCCCGCCGGCCGGGACGCCCGCAGCGACGGGGAAGGACCCCTGGCCGGCGCTGTTCGCGCTCTGCCTGGGCTTCTTCATGATCCTGGTCGACTCCACGATCGTGTCCGTGGCGACCCCGGCGATCATCGAGGACCTGCACGCGGACGTGAACGCCGTGGTCTGGGTGACCAGCGCCTACCTGCTCGCCTACGCCGTGCCGGTGCTGATCACCGGGCGGCTCGGTGACCGGTTCGGCCCGAAGAACCTCTACCTCGCGGGGCTGACCCTGTTCACGCTCTCCTCGCTGTGGTGCGGCCTGACGGGCAGCGTGGAGGGTCTCGTCGTCGCGCGGGTGTTCCAGGGGCTCGGCGCCTCGATGATCACCCCGCAGACGATGGCGATCATCACCCGGATCTTCCCCGCCCAGCGTCGCGGCCGCGCCATGGCGCTGTGGGGCGCGACGGCCGGCGTCGCCACCCTCGTCGGGCCGATCCTCGGCGGTGTCCTCGTGGACTGGCTGGGCTGGGAGTGGATCTTCTTCATCAACGTCCCGGTGGGCGCCGTGGGGTTCGCGCTGGCCTGGCGGCTGGTGCCGCGGCTGGAGACCCACACGCACCGCTTCGACTGGCTGGGCGTCGCGCTGAGCGGGGCCGGGATGTTCCTGCTGGTGTTCGGCATCCAGGAGGGCCACCAGTACGACTGGGGCACGATCACCGGGTTCGTGACCGTCCCGGCGCTGATCGTGGCCGGGGTCGTGGTGCTCGCGCTGTTCGTCCTCTGGCAGGCCCGCAACCGCCAGGAGCCGCTGGTCCCGCTGCACCTGTTCCGCGACCGCAACTTCTCGATCGCCAACGTCGGCATCTCCGCGATGGGGTTCGCGATCACCGCCATGGCGTTCCCCGTGATGCTCTACGCGCAGCTCGTCCGCGGGCTCTCCCCCACCCGGGCGGCGCTGCTGCTGGTCCCGATGGCGGTGATGTCGATCGTGCTGGCACCGGTGGTCGGCCGGCTCACCGACCGGGTGCACCCGCGGTCGATCAGCACCGTGGGGTTCACCGGGATCGTGGTGTCCCTCGGCTGGCTCTCGCGGGTGATGACCCCGACCTCGCGGACGTGGGAGATCCTGCTGCCCATGGTGCTGCTCGGGATCGGGAACGCCTGCGTGTGGTCGCCGCTGAGCGCCACCGCCACCCGCAACCTGCCGCCGCGGCTCGCCGGGGCGGGCGCCGGCGTCTACAACGCCACCCGCCAGGTCGGCGCGGTCCTCGGGTCGGCCGCGATCGCGGTCCTGATGGACTCCCGGATCGCCGCGCACGGCCTCGCGTTCGCCCCGTCGGAGGGCGGGGGCGGCGCCATGCCGGCGCAGGCGCTCGCCCCGTTCAGCCGGGCCATGGCCGACTCGATGCTGCTGCCGCCCCTGGTGCTCCTGGTCGGCCTGGTCGGCGTGCTGTTCTTCCAGCACTCCCAGCACGCCGATCACCGCGAGGCGGCGGCGGAGGCCCGGTCGGCCGGCCGGCCCGGCCGACACCGGGCCACGCCGGGCGCGACCTCGGCGGTCAGGAGCTGAGCGTGGTCCCCGTGCTGTTGAGGTTCTCGCAGGCCTCCACGACGCGGGCGGCCATGCCGGCCTCGGCGGCCTTGCCCCAGGCCCGCGGGTCGTAGGCCTTCTTGTTGCCGACCTCGCCGTCGACCTTCAGCACGCCGTCGTAGTTGCTGAACATGTGGCCGGCGACCGGCCGCGTGAAGGCGTACTGGGTGTCGGTGTCGACGTTCATCTTCACGACGCCGTACGAGACCGCCGCGGCGATCTCCTCCGCCAGCGAGCCGGAGCCGCCGTGGAACACGAGGTCGAAGGGCTTGGCGTCCTTGTCCAGGCCGAGCTTCTCCGCGACCGCCTGCTGGGCCTGCTGGAGGATCTCCGGACGCAGCTTGACGTTGCCCGGCTTGTAGACGCCGTGCACGTTGCCGAAGGTCAGCGCGGTGAGGTAGCGCCCCTTCTCGCCCGTGCCCAGCGCCGCGACGGTGTCGAGCGCGTCGCCCGCGGTGCTGTAGAGCTTGTCGCCGGCACCGCCCTCGACGCCGTCCTCCTCGCCGCCGACGACGCCCACCTCGATCTCGAGGACGATCCTGGCGGCCGCCGCCTTCTCCAGCAGCTCCTCGGCGATCCGGAGGTTCTCCTCCAGCGGCACCGCGGAGCCGTCCCACATGTGCGAGCCGAACAGCGGCGGCAGGCCGTTCCTCACCCGCTCGAGGGACAGGTCGAGCAGCGGCCGCACGAACCCGTCGAGCTTGTCCTGGGGGCAGTGGTCGGTGTGCAGGGCGATGTTGACGGGGTAGCTCTTGGCGACCTCGGCGGCGTACGCCGCGAAGGCGACCGAGCCGCTCACCATGTTCTTGACCTGGGGGCCGGACAGGTACTCCGCGCCGCCGGTCGAGACCTGGACGATCCCGTCGCTGCCGGCGTCGGCGAAGCCCTGGAGCGCGGCGTTCAGCGTCTGGGAGGAGCTGACGTTGATCGCCGGGTAGGCGAACGACTCGCGCTTCGCCTTGTCGAGCATCTCGGCGTACACCTCGGGCGTCGCGATCGGCATCGGGGTCTCTCCTGGGTCGGGCGGGCGGGGACGTGCACCCCCACTCTAGGAGCGCTCGGCGACCGGTGGCGAGCCGTCCGCGAGGCGGGCGTGCCGACGCACCCACGCGTGCATCGCGATGGCCGCCGCCGCCGAGGCGTTGATCGAGCGGGTCGAGCCGAACTGCGCGATCGAGAAGGTCCCGTCGCACGCCTCGCGCGCCTCGGCCGAGAGCCCCGGGCCCTCCTGGCCGAAGAGCAGGCACACCCGTCGGGGCAGGTCGAGGGTCTCCAGGGGCAGGGAGCCGGGCAGGTTGTCGATGCCGAGGAGCGTCACGTCGTGGCCGGCCAGGTGGGCCGCCAGGTCGGGGACGTTGCGGTGGTGTCGCACGTGCTGGTAGCGGTCGGTCACCATCGCCCCGCGGCGGTTCCAGCGCCGGTTGCCGACGATGTGCACCTCGCGGGCCAGGAACGCGTTGGCCGTCCGCACGATCGTGCCGATGTTGAAGTCGTGCTGCCAGTTCTCGATCGCGACGTGGAAGTCGTGCCGCCGGGCGTCGAGGTCGGCGACGATCGCCTCCATGGTCCAGTACCGGTACCGGTCCACGACGTTGCGGCGGTCGCCCTCGGCGAGCAGCCGCTCGTCGTACTGCTCCCCGGACGGCCACTCCCCGGGCCACGGCCCGACGCCGACCTCCGCGGGGCCGTGCGGCATCGGGTCGTACGGCGCCCGGGCGGCCGGCTCGGAGGGCGCGACGGGCTCCGGCATGGCCTCAGGCTAGGCCCCGTCCCGAGCGAGGTCAGGCCGCGGTCAGGTCGGGCCTCTATCGTTGCCCCATGAGCGTGATCGGGCCCCTGCTGCTCGGCATCAACTGGATGGACCCCCACTGGCTGCTGGACAAGTTCGGTCCGGAGTTCTTCTGGGTGAGCCTGCTGATCGTCTTCGTCGAGTGCGGGCTGCTGTTCCCGTTCCTGCCCGGTGACACGCTGCTGTTCGCCATCGGCCTCTTCGTGGCCTCCGGCACACTGGACGTCTTCCCCGGCGGGGAGGTCGTCAACCTGCTGCTGTCCCTGCTGCTGATGTGGGTGGCCGCCCTGCTCGGCAACGTCACCGGCTACGAGATCGGCCGGTGGGTCGGGGAGCCGCTGCGGCAGCACGACGGCCGGATCCTGCGGCGCCGCTACCTGGACCAGACCTCCGACTTCTTCGACCGGCACGGCAGCAGCGCGCTCGTCCTCGGCCGGTTCGTCCCGTTCGTGCGGACCTACGTCACGCTGGTCGCCGGCGTGACCCGGATGGACCGGCGCCGGTTCCTGCTGTGGAGCGCGGTGGGCGCGGTGCTGTGGGTCTTCGCGGTGCTGCTCGCAGGCTACTTCCTCGGCGCGGCCTTCCCGACCCTCGGCGACAACATCGACAAGGCGGTCCTGGTGATCCTGGCCTTCTCGGTGATCCCGGTCGCCGTCGAGTGGTGGCGGCACCGGCACGGCCACCGCGGCCGTGGCGCGGGCGACGCCGACGCGGAGGCCGGATCCCCCGTGGACGGCACCCGGCCCCTCCCCTAGAACGCCGCGATCGTCTCGGGGGCCCGCTCGCGCCGGGTGAGGGCCCGCACCAGCGCGGCCTGCCCGTGCCGCTCCAGCGACACCCCCACCAGCAGCGCCAGCACCGGCCCGAGGACGGCGTCGGGCAGCGCCGTCGGCTCCACGTCGACGCTGACGGCGAGGTCGTCCGCGTGCACGACCAGCTCCATCACCCGGGTGAGCAGGAAGTCGTCGAAGGAGAGCGTCCACTCCCAGTGCGGGAGCCGGACGCCGCGGGGCAGCCGCCCGGCCGAGGCGCCGAGACGGCGCCGGACCTCCAGGAGCGCCTCCTGCAGCGAGAGGACCAGCGCGTCGTGGCCCACCCGGGCGGCCTGCTCGGCGCCCTCGCGGATCGTCCGGTTCGCCTCGTCCTCGACGTCCGCCCGCACCCAGGCCGCCCGCCGGTAGTGCTCGAGCAGCGGGACCGGCGCGTCGTCGCTCGTGGCGCGCCCGGCCGTGACCGCGGCGTGCACCAGCTCGACCTGCTGGCCCAGGTGCGCGGCGACCGCCCCGACGCTCATGCCCTCCAGCGCGCTCGGCTCGGCCCAGCGCTGCGCGACCTCCACCCGCCCGACCAGCGCCAGCGCCGCCTCGGCGGCGACGAGGAAGTCCCCGGTCGGGGTCGGGACGACGCTCACGGCGCGTCCAGGCCCAGGTCGTCCAGGCCGAACGCGGCGCGGTACTCGCACCCCGCCTCGGCGACGCGTTCCCGCGCCCCCGTGCCACGGTCCACGATCACCGCGACCCCGACGACCTCGGCACCGGCCTCGCGCAGCGCCTCGACGGCGGTGAGCACCGACCCACCGGTGGTCGAGGTGTCCTCGACCGCGAGCACCCGGCGCCCGGCGACGTCCGGCCCCTCGATCCGGCGCTGCAGCCCGTGGGTCTTCTCGGCCTTGCGGACCACGAACGCGTCCAGCTCGCGACCGCGCGCCGCCGCGGCGTGCAGCATGGCCGTCGCGACGGGGTCGGCGCCGAGGGTCAGGCCGCCCACCGCGTCGTACGCCCAGTCTGCGGTCAGGTCGAGCATCACCCGTCCCACCAGCGGCGCCGCGCGGGCGTCGAGGGTGACCCGGCGCAGGTCCACGTAGTAGTCGGCCTGCGCGCCGGAGGAGAGCGTCACCGTGCCGTGCACGACCGCCTTGCGGGTCACCTGGTCCAGGAGGGCGTCTCGGTCGCTCATGCCCGCCACCCTAGAGGCGGCGAGGCACCGTGCGGCGTCGTAGGGTCGCGGGCATGGCCGGCACGTCACGGGACCGCACCGCGCGGCGCCTGCGTTCGATCCCGCCGACGGTCTTCTCGGAGATGTCGGCGCTGGCCGCCCGCACCGGGAGCCTCAACCTCGGCCAGGGCTTCCCCGACCGGGACGGGCCGTCCCCGGTGGTCGAGGCCGCGGTCGCGGCGCTGCGCGCGGGGCGCAACCAGTACGCTCCCGGTCCCGGCGTCCCCGAGCTGCGCGCCGCCGTGGCGGAGCACCAGCGACGCCACTACGGCATCGACCTGGACCCCGACACCGAGGTGGTCGTCACCGCGGGCGCGACGGAGGCGGTCGCCGCCGCGGTCCTCTCGCTGCTGAACCCGGGCGAGGAGATGGTGGTCCTCGAGCCCTACTACGACTCCTACGTCGCCTGCATCGAGATGGCGGGAGGGGTGCGCCGGCCGGTCACGCTCCGGGCCCCGGACTTCCGGCTGGACGCCGACGCGCTGCGCGCCGCGGTCACCCCCCGGACCACCGCGATCCTGCTGAACACCCCGCACAACCCGACCGGCTCGGTCCTGGACGTCGAGGAGCTGCGGGTGGTCGCCGAGGTCGCCACCGAGCACGACCTGGTGGTCGTCACCGACGAGGTCTACGAGCACCTGGTCTTCGACGGGCACCGGCACGTGCCGCTGTGCACGCTGCCGGGGATGTGGGAGCGGACGCTGACGATCTCCAGTGCCGGCAAGACGTTCTCGTTCACCGGGTGGAAGGTCGGGTGGGCGACGGGGCCCGCCGACCTGGTCCGCACCCTCACCGCGGCCAAGCAGTGGCTGACCTTCACCAACGCGGCGCCGCTGCAGCCCGCGGTGGCCCACGCGCTGACCCACGAGGCGGGCTTCTACGAGGCGCTGGCCCGCGAGCTGCAGGACAAGCGGGACCTGCTGGTGGCCGGGCTGCGCGACCTCGACATGGACGTGTACCTCCCGCAGGCGACGTACTTCGCCACCAGCGACGTACGCCGCTACGGGCACCGGGACGCCCGGGCGTTCTGCCAGGCGCTGCCGGAGCGGGCCGGCGTGGTCGCGATCCCGGCGCAGGCCCTCTACGACGACCAGGAGGCCGGGCGCCACCTGGTGCGGTGGGCGTTCTGCAAGGAGACCCACGTCCTGGAGGAGGCGGTGCGGCGGCTGCTCGCGGCCGACCTGCGCGCCTGACCTGCCGGGCCGCCGAGGCTCACCAGACCGGCGGCTTGCCCGAGTCCGCCGAGCGGTCCGGAGCCGGAGGCGGCACGGGCTGCGTGGGCGGCGCCGGCGGGCCCTGGGGCCCACGCGGGCCGGCGTACGGGCCCGACGGCTCCGACGGGCCCGTCCCGGCGTACCACTGCCGCGACCTGCCGGCGAGCAGCAGCGTCGCGGCCGTGAGGGCCGCGGCGGCGTGCGGCCAGCCGACCGGGAAGGTCGCGACGCCGAGCAGCGCGGACAGGCCCGCTGAGACCACCAGGGCGATCCGGGCGGCGTTGACCCTGCGGAACGCCAGCACCGCGAGCCCGACGGCGGCCAGCGACCAGAACAGCCCCACCGCGCCCATCACCCACATCAGCCCGAGCATCGTCGTCCGCGACAGCCCGGCCGCGGCGACCTGACGGTTGGCGTCCAGCGCGTCCAGGAGCGCGCCCTGGTCGAGGAGGAGGACCAGCAGCATCATCGTGAAGAAGATCGTGGTGAGCCCGGCGAAGACCCAGGTCAGGACCGCGGCGACGGTCACCGGGGTCGGGCGCCGGGTCGCGGCCGGCCGTTCGCCGGACCAGGCGCCGGGCCAGGCGCCGGGCCAGGTGCCAGGCGGGGCGCCGGGCGGGGCGGGCGGGTACGCACCGGGGGCGGAGTACGGGTACGGCGCCGGCTGCAGCGGCCGAGGCTCCTGCGGCTGGGCCTGGTCGCGGGGCGGGTCGGTCGGGGACCACGCGGTGGCGCCGGACGCGGGCGCGCCGGGTGTCCCGGGAGGCTGCGACGGCCCGTCGAGGAGCGCGGCCCGGGCCGAGCGGTCGGAGAACCAGTCCCGCGACTCCCGGCCCCACAGCATCACCACCGCGACGGCGACGACGAGGGGCAGCAGTCCGGAGACCATCGTCGAGCAGACCACGAGCAGCGCCGCGGTCACCGTGAGCCCGATCCGTGCGCCGCGGTGCCGGCGCAGCACGTAGACCGCGAGCACGGCACCGGCCGCGGCGAGCGCTCCGGAGACGAACACGACCCCGCGCAGCATCGTGATGACGTCGTCGACGCCGACCTGGAGCCCGTCGCCCGGCGGTGTGGAGAGGAACTGCGTGACGCTGTCGCGCATGTCGATGGAGCGGACCCGGGCCATCGAGTCGAGCATGCTGAAGACGAGCAGCACGCACCCGACCAGGGCCAGCAGGCCGCCGACCGTCACCTGACGGGGCCGACGCCGTGTCCCCCGACCGTTGCCGAGATCGTTCACGGACCGCTCACACCCTCACCGCCGACGACAGGTCCCGGCCATTTTCCCACGCCGACCCCGGCGCGGTGGCCGAAGCCGCGGGACCGGGCCGGCTGACGCGACCCGCCGGCCGTGCTGGGTGCCCCGACATAGCGTGGGCCGGGCCGGGTACCGGAGCCGTGCCCGCGGACCATGAAGGGGAGCCCGACCATGCAGATCCTGTCGGTCCGAGGCGCGCTGCCCCCCCACCGCTATCCCCAGGAGGAGATCACCGACGCGTTCGCGCGGGTGATCGCCGACGGCGGCGTCGACGACCGGCTGCTGCGGCGGCTGCACGCCAACGCCGGGGTCCGGCAGCGGCACCTCGCGATGCCGCTGGAGCGGTACGCCGAGCTGCGGGACTTCGGCCGGGCCAACGACACCTTCATCGAGGTCGCGGTCGAGCTCGGCTCCCAGGCGCTCTGCGACGCGCTCAAGGCGGCCGGCCTCACCCCCGGCGACGTCGACCTCATCATCTCGACGACCGTCACGGGGCTCGCGGTCCCCAGCCTGGACGCGCGGATCGCCGCCACGGTGGGCCTGCGTCCCGACGTCAAGCGGGTGCCCCTGGTCGGGCTCGGCTGCGTCGCCGGCGCGGCCGGAGTGGCGCGGCTGCACGACTACCTGGTGGGACACCCCGACGAGGTGGCGGCGCTGGTGTCGGTGGAGCTGTGCTCGCTCACCGTCCAGCGCGACGACGCGAGCGTGCCGAACCTCGTGGCGAGCGGTCTCTTCGGCGACGGCGCGGCGGCCGTCGTGGCGGCCGGGTCGGCCCGCGAGCACGGGGACCTGCAACGGGTCGAGGTGCTCGCCTCACGCAGCCACCTCTACCCCGACTCCGAGCGCACGATGGGGTGGGACGTCACCTCGACGGGTCTGCGGATCGTGCTGGACGCGGCCGTGCCCGACGTCGTACGCCGGTGGCTGGGGGCCGACGTCGACGCGTTCCTCGAGAGCGCCGGCCTCACCCGCGACGACGTCGCGTTCTGGGTCGCCCACCCGGGCGGCCCCAAGGTCCTCGAGGCGATCGAGGAGGCCCTCGGGCTGCCGCGGAGCGCGACCGAGCTGACCTGGCAGTCCTTGGCCCGGATCGGGAACCTGTCGTCGGCCTCGGTGCTGCACGTCTTCGAGGACACCCTCCGGGAGCGTCCCGCGGCGCCGGGCGCCTACGGGATGCTGATGGCGATGGGCCCCGGCTTCTGCTCCGAGCTGGTGCTGCTTCGGATGCCGACCCCCGGACCGGCCGCGTGACCTCGCTCGCCTTCTTCACCGTCGTCGTCGCCCTCGTCGCGGTGGAGCGGCTCGTCGAGCTCGTCGTCTCGACCCGGAACGCGGCCTGGAGCCGCGCGCACGGCGGGCGTGAGGCCGGGCGGGGGCACTACCCGGTGATGGTCGCGCTGCACACCGGCCTGCTCGTGGGGATGCTGCTGGAGGCGTGGCTGCGCCGACCGGCCGTCCCGGTGGTGCTGGCCGCCACGATGCTGGTGCTCGCCGCGGCGTCGCAGGTCCTGCGCTGGTGGTGCATCGCGACGCTGGGCCGGCAGTGGAACACCCGCGTGATCGTCGTGCCCGGGATGCCGCTGGTGCGCTCGGGCCCGTACCGGCTGCTGCCGCACCCGAACTACGTCGCGGTCGTCGTCGAGGGGGTGGCGCTGCCGCTGGTGCACGCCGCCTGGGTGACCGCGGCGGTGTTCACGCTCGCCAACGCGGTGCTGCTGGCCGTCCGCATCCGGGTCGAGGACGCCGCGCTCGCGGACCTGCCGACGAGCAGGCGGGAGCGGGTCTGATGCGCGACCTGCTGGTCGCCGGCGGCGGTCCGGTCGGGCTGGCGACCGCGCTCTACGCGGCACGGGCGGGGCTCGACGTCGTCGTCCGCGAGCCACGGGCGGGCGTCATCGACAAGGCCTGCGGGGAGGGGCTGATGCCCCCGGCGGTGACCGCCCTCGAGGGGCTCGGGGTGCGGCCCGGGGGCGTGCCGCTGCGCGGGATCCGGTACGTCGACGGTGCGCACGCCGTGGCCGCAGCGTTCCGGTCCGGCCCCGGGCGAGGGGTGGCCCGGACCACGCTGCACGCCGCGCTCCTCGACGCCGTGCGGCGGGCCGGCGTCCCGGTGGAGCACCGCGCCGTCGAGCGGGTCGTGGACGCCGGGGCGCACGTGCTGGTCGACGGGGACCGGGTCCGCTACGTCGTGGCCGCCGACGGCCTGCACTCGCCGCTGCGCCGCTCGCTCGGGCTGGACGCACCGTCGCACGCGGCCCGGCGGTTCGGGCTGCGGACGCACGCCGGGGTCGCCGCGTGGTCGCCCTACGTCGAGGTGCACTGGTCGCCGGCCGGCGAGGCCTACGTGACTCCGGTCGCCGAGGGCCGGGTGGGCGTCGCGGTGCTCACCGACCGGCCCGGCCGGCTGCTCGACCTGCTCCCGGGCTTCCCCGGGCTGTGGCCGCGGCTGGCCGGTGCGACGCTGTCGCGCACCCGGGGTGCCGGGCCGCTGCGGCAGCGCTCGAGCGCCCGCGTCCGGGGCCGGGTGCTGCTGGTCGGCGACGCGGCCGGCTACGTCGACGCGCTCACGGGCGAGGGGATCGGGGCCGGCCTGGCCCAGGCCCGGGCGGCCGTCGAGGCGGTGGCGTCCGGTGTCCCGGCACGCTACGAGCGGGACTGGCGCCGGCTCACCCGCCGCCACGACCTGCTCACCCACGGCCTGCTCGCCGCGACCCGCCACCCCGCCCTGCGCCGCCGCCTGGTCCCGGCCGCGGCCGCGCTGCCGCGACTGTTCGAGTCCGCCGTCAACCAGCTGGGAGCCCCCGCATGACCGAGCTCGTGGTGCTGCTCGACGAGGACGGCCGCGCCGTCGGCGTCGCCGACAAGCGCACCGTGCACGACACCGAGACCCCGCTGCACCTGGCGTTCTCCTGCTACGTCCTCGACGAGGCCGGAGCGGTGCTCGTGACCCGCCGGGCCCTGCACAAGCCGACGTGGCCCGGGGTGTGGACCAACAGCGTGTGCGGGCACCCCGGACCGGGTGAGCCGCTCGCCGCGGCCGTTCGACGCCGGGCCCGCGACGAGCTCGGGCTGACCCTGTCCGACGTACGGCTGGTGCTGCCGGGGTTCCGCTACCGCGCCGTCATGGACGACGGGGTGGTGGAGAACGAGATGTGCCCGGTGTTCGTGGCCCGGACGGCCGATGCGGTGCGACGGGCCCCCGAGGAGGTCGCGGACGCCGCGTGGGTGCCGTGGCCGGACTTCCGCTCGTCCGTCCTCGACGGCAGCAGGACGGTGAGCCCGTGGTGCGTGGGCCAGGTCCGCTCGCTCCCGGCGGACCTCGCCGCGACCGACGCCCTGCCGGACGACGCCCTCCCGCCCGCCGCCCGCTGACCCGGCGCGTCTGGCGCGCAGAAACCCCCCGACCCGGCGCGTCTGGCGCGCAGAAACCCCCCGACCCGGCGCGTTTGGCGACATCCCTCACCTGACGCGCCGGGTCAGCGCCCCCAGGGCAACCAGACGCGCCGGGTCAGCGAACGGTCAGCACCAGGCCGTCGCGTGCCGGGTCGACGTCGACGACGA
>JAICLD010000017.1 GCA_025927595.1 Nocardioidaceae bacterium
CCGGTGATCGGCGCAGTGGATGCCCCGTTCGCGGTGCTGGTCCGACCGGACGGCCACGTGGCCTGGGTGGGTGACGGGACCCAGTCGGGACTGGAGGATGCGCTGAGCACCTGGTTCGGGCGCCCGCGCCTCACACGTTGAAGCGGAACTCAACGACGTCGCCGTCCTGCATGACGTAGTCCTTGCCCTCCATGCGGACCTTGCCGGCCGACTTCGCAGCGGACATCGAGCCGGCCGCGACCAGGTCGTCGAAGGACACGATCTCGGCCTTGATGAAGCCGCGTTGGAAGTCCGTGTGGATCACGCCGGCCGCCTCGGGGGCGGTGGCGCCCCTGGGGATGGTCCAGGCGCGGGACTCCTTCGGACCGGCTGTCAGGTACGTCTGCAGGCCGAGGGTCTCGAACCCGACGCGGGCGAGGACGTCGAGGCCCGGCTCGTCGATGCCCATCTCGGCGAGCATCTCCCGGGCCTCGTCGTCGTCGCCGAGCTCCACGAGCTCGGCCTCGAACTTCGCGTCGAGGAAGATCGCCTCCGAGGGCGCGACCAGGTCGCGCATCCGCTTCTTCAGCTCCTCGTCCCCGAGCTCGTCGGCGTCGCAGTTGAAGACGTAGATGTAGGGCTTGGACGTCAGCAGCATCAGCTCGCGCAGCAGGGCGCGGTCGATGTCGGTCGCGATCACGGGCGTGCCGGACTCGAGCGCCTCCTTGGCCTCCTTCACTGCTGCCAGCGCGGCGGCGGTCTCCTTCTTGACCCGCGCCTCCTTCTCCAACCGGGGCAGGGCCCTGTCGACCGTCTGAAGGTCGGCCAGGATCATCTCGGTCTGGATCGTCGAGATGTCGCTCGCGGGGTTGACCTCGCCGTCGACGTGGGTGACGTCCTCGTCGCGGAACACCCGGGTCACCTGGCAGATCGCCGCGGACTCGCGGATGTGCGACAGGAACTTGTTCCCGAGGCCCTCCCCCTCGGAGGCTCCCCGGACGATGCCGGCGATGTCGACGAACTCCACGGTGGCGGGCACCACCTTCGCGGAGTCGAACAGCCTCGCGAGCACACCGAGCCGCGGCTCCGGCACTCCGACAACGCCGACGTTGGGCTCGATGGTGGCGAACGGGTAGTTGGCCGCCAGCACGTCGTTCTTGGTCAGCGCGTTGAAGAGCGTGGACTTGCCCGCGTTGGGGAGACCGACGATTCCGATGGTGAGAGCCACGGGCGGCGAGTCTACGTGCGCGGTGGCGACCGGACCGAATCGCGTTGCGCGGTCTCCCCTGGGCCGTGAGACTGCCGGGATGGCGCTCCCCGACCAGCTGCCCGTGCTCGGGTCGGACGTGGTGAGGCTGCGTGTCTTCGGGTACGCCGACGTCCCCCTCGTGCAGGAGGCGTCGCAGGACCCGGACATCCCGAAGGCGACCACCGTCCCCAGCACGTCCGGCGTCGCCGAGGCCCGTGCGTTCGTCGACCGCCAGAACGGCCGGGTGGCCGAGGGCCTCGGCTACTCCTTCGCGATCGCCGACGCCTCGACGGACGAGGCCGTCGGGCAGATCGGCCTGTGGGTGCACGGGATGCGCGACGGGCGCGCCTCGATCGGCTACTGGGTCGGCCCGCGACACCGTCGACGGGGCCGGGCCGGGCAGCGCCCTGCGAGTGCTGTCGGAGTGGGGTCTCTCCCTGCCGGAGCTCGCCCGGCTGGAGCTGTACGTCGAGCCGCACAACGTCGCCTCGCGCCGCACCGCCGAGTCGGTCGGCTACCGGCGCGAGGGGCTGATGCGCAGCTGGCAGGCGATCGGCGGTATCCGGCGGGACATGGACATGTACTCCCTGCTCCCGGGCGACCGTAGGGTCGGGCCATGCGCATCGCCACCTGGAACGTGAACTCCGTCCGGTCCCGGATCGGCCGGGTCGAGGCCTTCGTCCAGCGGCGCGACATCGACGTACTGACCCTGCAGGAGACCAAGGCGCGCGACGACCAGTGGCCGACCATGGGGCTCGAGGCCCTGGGCTACGAGGTGGCGACCTTCGGTCACGACCAGTGGAACGGCGTCGCGGTCGTCTCCCGGGTCGGCATCGAGGACGTCGAGCGCGGCTTCCCCGGCATGCCGACGTACGGCGAGCCGGCGGGTGCCGAGGCGCGCGCGATGGGCGCGACCTGCGGCGGGGTGCGGGTGTGGTCGCTCTACGTCCCCAACGGACGCAAGGTCGGGGACCCGCACCTGGAGTACAAGCTGCGCTGGCTGGCCGCGCTCCGGGACACGGCCGCGGCATGGCTGTCCGAGACGCCGGACCGCCCGGTGGCGCTGACGGGCGACTGGAACATCGCGCCGTTGGACGAGGACGTGTTCGACATCACCCGGTTCACCAAGAGCACGCACGTGACCCCACCCGAGCGAGCGGCCTTCCACGCCGTCGTCGAGGCCGGGTACGTCGACGTCGTACGCCCGTTCCAGCCGGGGCCGGACGTCTTCACGTACTGGGACTACTACCGCCAGCGGTTCGAGCGGAACCGGGGCATGCGGATCGACTTCGTCCTCGGGTCGCCGGCGCTGGCCGCCCGGGTCACCGGCGCCGACATCGACCGCGAGGAGCGGGCCGGTGCCGGCGCGAGCGACCACGCTCCGGTGGTCGTGGAGCTCGACGGCGCCTGAGAGGGCCGTGAGGCCTGCGACACCCGCGGGTGTCCTCCGCGGAACTGTCGGCGCCGGGCGGCATGCTTCACCTCATGCATTCCGGCTTCGACCTCGCCACCACCCTCTCCGTCCTGGTGGTCCTGCTCGTCGGGCTCCTGCTCGGGGCGGCGGCGGGCGTCCTGTGGGCGCGCGCCCGCGAGACGGGGGACGACCGGTCGGAGCGGCGCGCCCTCGCGGACGCGGAGAGCCGCGCCGCGGACGCCGCCGTGGTCCGCGAGAGCCTCGAGCGGCTGCACGACCAGATGCGGGACATGGCCCAGCACGGCGTCTCCTGGCAGAGCCAGCTCAAGCAGCAGGTCGAGGACGTCCGGCACTCCACCGACATCCTGCGCCGCGAGACCGCTGGACTGGCCACGGCGCTGCGCCGTCCGCAGGTCCGCGGCCGCTGGGGCGAGCTGCACCTGCGCCGGGTCGTCGAGCTCGCCGGCATGGTGGAGCGCTGCGACTTCTCCGAGCAGGTCGCGGCTCGTGCCGACGACCGCAGGCTTCGACCGGACCTGGTGGTGCACCTGGCCGGCGGCAAGAACGTCGTCGTGGACGCCAAGGTCCCGCTCGACGCGTTCCTCGACGCCTGCGAGGTCGTCGAGGGCCCCGAGGGCGATCCGGTGCGCGCCGAGCACCTGCGCCGGCACGCACGCCAGCTGCGGCAGCACGTCGACTCGCTCGCGGGCAAGACGTACTGGCGCGCGCTGGGGACCACCCCGGAGTTCGTCGTGCTCTTCGTGCCGGGCGAGTCGTTCCTGTCCGCGGCGCTCGAGGCGGACCCCGACCTGCTGGAGTACGCCGCGCGCGAGCGGGTGGTGCTCGCCACGCCGACGACGCTGATCGCCCTGCTGCGCACGGTGGCCTACGCCTGGACCCAGCAGAGCCTCGCGGACAAGACCCGGGAGATCCACGAGCTCGGGCGCGACGTCTACGAGCGGCTCATCACGATGAGCGGCCACCTCGACCGCCTCGGGCGTTCCCTCAACGGCGCGGTGAGCGCCTACAACCGCACGATCGGGTCACTGGAGAACCGCGTCCTCGTGACCGCCCGGCGCCTGCACGACCTGGGCGTGGGCCACGACGAGCTGGCCACGCCGGACCCGGTCGTCGACGTGCCCCGCCAGCTCACCGCGTCGGAGCTGATGGAGCGGGTCGCCGAGCAGCGCAGCGAGCTGCCCGACCTCGCGGACGACGCGGCGCCGCAGCCCCCGGTCCGGCGCGTCGCACCCTGACGGCGCGGCGCGCGGCCTACCGTGGCCGCGTGAGCACAGCAGCGCCTCACCACCGGACCCTCTGGGAAGAGGGCCGCCGCCCCGGTCGGCTGGTCGCGGTCGCCGCGGCCGTCGCCGTCCTGCTCGTCGTGCTCGTCGACGTGGCCGCCTTCGGCCGGCTGACCGTGCTCTTCGACACCGCGTTCGTCGTCGTGTGCGTAGCCGCCGCGCTCAGCGTCCGCCCCCGCGAGTTCTTCGTCATCGGGGTCTACCCGCCGCTGCTCATGGCCGGCGCCTTCGTGGCGCTGTCGCTGGCCTCGCGGAGCGCGATCGCCCGCGTCGGGGACGGCTTCCTCCAGGCAGTCGTGTCCGGGCTCGCGCACCACTCGACGGCGCTGGCCCTCGGGTACGCGCTGACCCTGGTGCTGCTCGCGGTGCGCCAGGTCGCCACCCGTCACGACGGTGCGCTCAGGCCGGGCGTGCGCCCGCACGCCCGATCCTCGGCCCGCTGAGAGAGCGTCAGGCCCGCTGGGCCGCGCGCAGGTCCCGGCGCAGCTCGGGCGGCAGCGCGAAGACCAGCGACTCCTCGGCGGTGTGCACGGCCCGGGCGGCCGGGTAGCCGCGGTCGGCCAGGAACGACAGGACCCCGTCCACGAGGTCCTCGGGCACCGATGCTCCCGAGGTGACGCTGACGCTCTCGACGCCGTCGAGCCACGACTCCCGGATCTCGCTCGCGTCGTCGACGCGGTACGCCGCGCCGGCACCCGCCTCCAGGGCGACCTCGACCAGGCGCACCGAGTTGGAGGAGTTGCCCGACCCCACGACGATGACGAGGTCGGCGTCGCGGGAGATCTCCTTGACCGCGGTCTGCCGGTTCTGGGTGGCGTAGCAGATGTCGTCCGAGGGCGGGTCGAGCAGCAGCGGGAAGCGATCGCGGATCGCGTCGACGATCGTCATCGTCTCGTCCACCGACAGCGTCGTCTGCGAGAGCCACGACACCCTCGCGGGGTCACGGACCTCGATGCGCGCCACGTCCTCGGGGGTCTGCACGAGCTGGATGTGTCCGGGGGCCTCCCCCGCCGTGCCCTCGACCTCCTCGTGGCCGGCGTGCCCGATCAGCAGGATGTCGAGGTCGTCGCCGGCGAAGCGACGCGCCTCGTGGTGGACCTTGGTGACCAGCGGGCAGGTGGCGTCGATGGTCTTCAGGGACCGCTCGGCGGCCTGCAGGTGGACCTCCGGCGAGACGCCGTGCGCGGAGAACACGACCGTGGCACCCTCGGGGACCTCGTCGACCTCCTCGACGAAGACCGCGCCGCGGGACTCGAGGTCGGCCACCACGTGCTTGTTGTGCACGATCTGCTTGCGCACGTAGACCGGCGCGCCGTAGAGGTCGAGGGCCTTCTCGACGGTGATCACGGCCCGGTCCACGCCGGCGCAGTAGCCCCGCGGGGCCGCCAGCAGCACGGCCCGCTCGGCGTCCTCGGCCCGGCCGGGCGCGAGGACAGGCGGCATCCCCAGGTCCGATGTGGTCACCGGTCCATCGTAGGTGCTCTCGCCTAGGGTGCTCGCGTGAGCATCGACACCTCCCCCGAGCGCCCGGCGCCGGTCCGGCAGATCGCCAACGCGATCTCCGGCTGGGTCGACCGGCTCGGCGCGGTGTGGGTCGAGGGGCAGATCGCCCAGTTCAACCGGCGGCAGGGGATGAACACCGTCTTCATGACCCTGCGCGACACCGTGGCGGACATCTCCATCCCGCTGACGTGCTCGCGGCAGCTGTTCGACTCCCTGAACCCCCCGATGGTCGAGGGCGCCTCGGTCGTCGTGCACGCCCGCCCGTCGTTCTACGCCAACCGCGGCACGCTGTCGCTGTACGCCCGCGACATCCGGATGGTGGGTCTGGGTGAGCTGCTGGCCCGGATCGAGCGGCGTCGTCAGCTGCTGGCCGCCGAGGGGCTGTTCGCGCCCGAGCGCAAGCGCCGGCTGCCGTTCCTGCCGGGCACGGTGGGCCTGGTCACCGCCCCGCGCAGCGCCGCCGAGCGGGACGTGGTCGAGAACGCCCGGCGGCGCTGGCCGGCCGTCCGCTTCCGCGTCGGGTACGCCGCGATGCAGGGCACGGGCTGCGCGGCGGAGGTCATGGAGGCCCTGGGCCGCCTCGACCGCGACCCCGCCGTCGACGTCATCGTGGTCGCCCGCGGTGGCGGGTCCGTCGAGGACCTCCTGCCGTTCTCCGACGAGGGTCTGCTGCGTGCGGTGTCCGCGGTGCGCACGCCCGTCGTCTCGGCGATCGGCCACGAGCCGGACGCCCCGCTGCTGGACCTGGTCGCCGACCTGCGCGCCTCGACCCCGACGGACGCGGCGAAGCTGGTGGTCCCCGACGTGGCCGAGGAGCTCGACCGCGTCGACCGGCTGCGCACCCGGGGCCGTCAGGTGCTGTCGGCGTGGCTGGACCGCGAGCAGCAGTCCCTCGACGCCGTACGCGGAAGGCCGGCGCTGGCCGACCCGGCCGGCGGCCTCGACGAGCGCGCCCGGGAGGTCGAGGCCTTGCGCGACCGCGCGCGCCGCACCGTGCACCACCAGCTGGACCGCGCCGGCAACGACCTCGGCCACCGGCTGGCGCGGGTCCGCTCCCTGTCCCCGCTGGCGACGCTGCGCCGCGGCTACGCCGTCGTGCAGGGTCCCGACGGCCAGGTGGTGACCGGCACGGCCGCCGTCGAGCCCGGCCTCGAGCTGCGGATCCGGGTCGCCGAAGGCCGGATCACGGCGGTCACCACCGACTCCACCCCGCTCATCGAGGAGCAGCCATGACGAAGGACGCCGGCGAGCAGCCGCAGCCCAGCTACGAGGAGGCCCGCGAGGAGCTCGTCGAGGTGGTGCGCCGTCTCGAGTCCGGCGGCACCGACCTGGAGAGCTCGCTGGCGCTGTGGGAGCGCGGCGAGCGGCTGGCCGCGGTGTGCCAGCAGTGGCTCGACGGCGCCCGGCGCCGGCTCGACGCCGCGATCGCCGGCGAGGACCAGCCGGAGTCCGGGTAGCCGCTAGCGCAGGCTGCCGACGTACGACGTCAGTGTCTGCCGTGGCACGTCGTGGCCGACGACCAGCGTGGTGGCACGACCGGCCCGCCGCACCAGGGCGAGGTCACCCCCGGAGTCCGTCCAGCTCTCCCACGTCCGCCCGGCGACCGACACGGACGAGCCGCGGGACGCACTCCGGTCGACGAAGCGGGACACGGCGGCGCGCACCGGCACGTCACCCTGCTCCAGCCCCACGTAGCGGTCCCGGTCGGTGAGCACGCCCAGGTGCCAGTGCTGGGTCGGCCGGTCCCGGTACCCCACCGTGGTCGCGCGCCACCCGGCCGGCAGCCGACCCGGAGCCAGCAGGTGGAAGTCCGCCGCCCGGCGGGCGGCCGGGACCGAGAGCCGGTAGTCAACGCTGCGCACCGGGGCCTGGGGGTCGTGCGAGGTGACCGCCCGAAGCCCGACCCAGACCAGCACCAGCACGACCAGCACGACCATCGCGCCGACCATCCCGGCGGTCGACCGCTGGTAGCGCGCTGAGGGCTGGCTCACCGCACCATCGTGCCAAGCCGGCCCGAACCGGTCGCTACCGGTCCCTCAACCGACGTACCCGGAATCACCCTTCACGGGGGTCTCCTCCCGGCCGGCCGGTTCCTACCGTGGCGGAACCGACCGTCCACACCACCGGGGGAACCGCCGTGAGCTCGACCTCTCGCACCGACCACCATCTGCCACGACCCCGACAGCTCGCGCGACCGCGCCGGGGGCGGCGCGCCACGGCCGCCCTCACCGGGGCGCTGCTCGCGCTGCCGCTGTCGGCCTGGAGCGCCGCGCCCGCGCTCGCGGCCGGGAGCTCGCTCTACGTGGGGTCCGCCGGCTGCTCGGCGACCGGTCCCGGCACGCAGGCGTCCCCGTTCTGCACGATCTCGGCGGCCGTGAAGGCCGCCGGTGCGGGTGACACCGTCCACGTCGCGCCGGGCACCTACCGGGAGCAGGTGACGATCCCGGCCACGGCCTCGGGCCTCACGCTCGTCGCCGACGGCCCGTCGGTCGTCGTGTCGGCCGCGGACAGCCTCGACAACGCTGCCTGGACCGCCGCCACCGGGACCGCCTGGTCGACGCCGCTCAACCCCGCGAGCGTGCCGTTGCAGGTGTTCGCCGGCGCCACCCGGCTGAGCAAGGCCCCCGCCGCGGACCAGACGACGAGCGGCAGCTGGTTCTACGACGCCACCTCCAAGACCCTGTACGTCGACCTCGGCAGCTCGTCGTCCCCCACGTCCGGCGACCAGCTCGAGGCGAGCACCCGCACGTACGGCGTGCTGGTCCGGGGCACCGCGAACGCCACGGTCGACGGCCTCACCGTCCTGCGGGCCAACAACGCCGACGTCCAGCTCGACACCGGCACCTCCGGCTCGACGGTCCGCGGCGTCACCGCCCGCGAGTCGGCCAGCTACGGCATCGCCGACACCGGGGGCCAGAACGACCTGGTCACCGGTGTGACCACGAGCGACAACGTCTCGAACGGCGTCCTGATGAAGGCCACCACCGGCAGCACCGTGTCCGGGTCCACGTCCACGTCCAACGGTCTGCACGGGATCAGCGTGCAAGGGGGCAGTGGCGCGACGGTCCGGGGGAACCTGACCACGGGCAACGTGCAGCCCAGCAAACGCGTCGCCGCCGGGATCGACGTCAGCTCCTCCTCGACGAACGCCACGGTCGAGGACAACACCTCCCACGGCAACGACGACTCCGGGATCGAGATCTACACCGGCTCGACCGGGGCGACCGTGCGCCGCAACCTCTCCTACGACAACGGCGACCACGGGGTCGACATCTCGCAGGCAGCCGGTGCCACCGTCGTCTCCAACACCGTCGTGGGCAACTCCGCGTCCGGGCTCAACGTCGAGGGCGGGTCGACCGGAACGACGCTGCGCGACAACATCGCCGTCGACGACGCCGTCGGCACCACCCGCAGCAAGGGCGACATCCGGGTCGAGGCGGGCTCCACGAGCGGCACCACGATCGACCGCGACCTGGCCTTCCAGTCCAACGGCAGCACCGTCCCCTACGAGTGGGGCGGGACCACCTACGCGAGCATCGACGCCCTGCGGTCCGCGAGCGGGCAGGAGGCCCACGGAGTGCAGGCCGACCCGCAGTTCGTCTCCCTCGCTGGCCGCAACCTCAGGCTGACCGCGGCCTCTCCGGCCATCGACGCGGCGGACACCGGGGTGACGGGCTGGCGTGACACCGACTTCTCCGGGAACAAGCCGGTCGACGACCAGCAGGTCGACGACACCGGCACGGGCCCGACCTCGTTCGCCGACCTCGGCGCCTTCGAGCTCACCGACGTGCCGCCGCCTCCCGTGGACGCGCCTCCGACGGCGGCACTGACGGCCAGCCCGCCGCAGGTGACCCAGGGCGGCTCGGTGAGCCTGGACGCGTCCGGCTCCACGGACGACCACGGCATCACCGGCTACGTCTTCGACTGCGGCACCGGGACGGTGCTCCCCTCGCAGACGACCGCGACGGCGACCTGCACCTATCCCGCCACCGGCACCTTCACCGCCACGGTGACGGTCTCGGACGCCGCCGGCCAGGCCGACACCGCCTCGCAGACCGTGACCGTCGGCGCCGCGTCGGTGCTCACCGCAGCGCTGACCGTGACCCCGTCACCGGTCCCGGCCGGGCAGCCGGCGACCCTGGACGCCTCCGCCTCGACAGCGGGGACCGGCGCCACGATCACCGGCTACCGGTTCTCCTGCTCCGGGGGCGTCTTCGCCGCCAAGCAGGCGTCGCCGACCAGCCAGTGCACCTACGCCAAGGCGGGCCAGTACAACGCCGCGGTGATCGTCATCGACAGCGTGGGCCACCGCGCCAAGACAACGAGGCCGGTGACCGTCAGCGTCACGACGGCGACCAAGCCGACGGCGCGGCTGACGGTGACACCCACCTCGGCGAGACGGGGTCAGGCGGTGGTCGGGGACGCCTCCGCCTCCACCACCTCGTCCGGCGCGCGGGTGTCCGCCTACCAGTTCCAGTGCGGCTCCCAGGCGCGCACCGGCTGGAGCAGCACCTCGTCCCACACCTGCAAGTTCTGGACCGCCGTCGGGTCGACCCAGCGTGTGACGGTCTGGGTCCGCGACGCCGCCGGCCTCGTCGGGACGACGTACAAGACGGTCCGCATCGTCCGCTGACCGCCCGATCCGGCACCGCGGCAGCCTGCGCCCCCCGGGGCATAGGCTGCCGCGGTGCCTTCCCTGGTGCTCGACGCGATCGCCGTCCTCGCGCTCGGGGGGATGCTGGCCGTCGCGTTCGGGCACCCACGCGCCCGGGTCGAGGTCGGCGCGGGCACGGTCGCGGCAGCGGTCGTCCTGCTGACCGGAGCGGTGCGGTGGCCCGCGGCCCGCGAGGAGGTCCGCCTGCTCCTCCCCGTCGTGGTGTTCCTGGCCGCGATCCTGCTGGTCGCCGAGCTGTGCGCGACGGAGGGGGTGTTCGAGGCCGTCGGCGCGAGCGTGGCTCGGGCCTCCGGAGGCCGCCCGGTGCGGATGCTGCTGCTGACGTTCGCGGCCGCCGCCGTCGTGACCGCGGTGCTCAGCCTGGACGCGACCGTGGTGCTGCTCACGCCCGTGGTGGCCGAGGCGGCGACCGGCAGCGGGCTGGCCCGGCGGCCCTCGGTGTTCGCCTGCGCGCGGCTGGCGAACTCCGCCTCGCTGCTGCTGCCGGTCTCCAACCTCACCAACCTGCTGGCCCTGCCGTCGCTGCCGTCGGTGTCGTTCGTCGGCTTCGCGGTCCTGATGGCGCCGGTGTGGCTCGCCGTCCTCGCGGTCGAGTACGTCGGGCACCGGCTCTACTTCGCCCGGGACCTCGCGGCGCCACGACGCCCGGGCGGCTCCCCCGGCGGCCGCGGGCTGCCCCTGGTACCCACCCTCGTCGTGACCGTGATGCTCGTCGGGTTCGCGGCCCTGTCCCCGCTCGGCGTGGCACCGGCCTGGGTGGCCGCCGTGGCGGCGCTGGTGCTGGCGGTGCACTCGCTACGTCGGGGACGGATCCGCCCCGCCGACGTGGTGAGGTCCGCGCAGCTGCCGTTCGCGTGGTTCGTGCTCTGCCTCGGCGTCGTCGTCGCCGCGGTCGCGCACACGTTCCTCGGCCACGTCGTCCGCCTGATGGTGCCGTCAGGACAGGGGCTCGGGTCGCTCCTGGCGGTGGCCCTGCTGGCGACCGTCCTCGCCAACGTCGTGAACAACCTGCCCGCCACGCTCCTGCTGGTGCCCCTGGTGGCGCCGCTCGGGGCGGTCCCGGTGCTCGCGGCGCTGATCGGCCTCGGCGCCGGCTCCGGCCTCACCTACACCGGGTCGCTCGCGAACCTGCTGTGGCGCCGGACGCTCGTGCGCGGTGGCGAGCGGGTCTCGGCGCGGACCTTCCACACCCTGTCCGCGCTGGTGACCCTGCCCGCGGTGCTCGCCGGGGTCCTGGTGCTGGCGGTGTGGGCGCCGCTGGTCCGGTGACCGCTCAGCCGCGCAGCGCCGGGAGCAGCTCCTGCTCGGCGAACTCGAGGAACTCCTCCTGCCGCTCGTCGCCGATCTGCACGACCGCGACGTCGGTGAACCCGGCGTCGACGAACTCCTGGACGGCGGTCACGATCGCCCCGGCGTCCGGCCCGCACGGGATCGAGCCGGCGACGTCCTCCGGCCGCACGAACTGGGTGGCGCCGGCGAAGCCCGCCGGCCCCGGCAGCTCGGCGTTGACCTTCCAGCCCCCGCCGAACCAGCGGAACTGCTCGTGCGCCCGGGCCACGGCCGTGTCCCGGTCCGGGTCCCAGCTCACGGGCAGCTGGCCGATCTTGCGGCCGCTGCCGCCCGTGGCGTCGTCCCACATGCCGACCAGCTCGGGCTTCGGCTCCACCGCGATCAGGTGGTCGGCGAGCGGCGCGAACCGCTCGATCGACTGCTCACCGGAGACCGCGACGCCGATCGGCACCGGCGGCTGCGGCAGGTCCCACACCTTGGCGGAGTCGACCCGGAAGTGCTGTCCGGCGTAGCTGACGTAGCCGCCCGCGAGGAGCTTCGCGATGATCTCGACCGCCTCCTCGAACATCTCGTGCCGCACGTTCGCCGGCGGCCAGCCCCGTCCGACGACGTGCTCGTTGAGGTTCTCCCCGGCCCCGAGGCCGAGCGTGAACCGGCCGTCGCTCAGCAGCCCGACGGTCGCAGCCTTCTGGGCCACGACCGCGGGGTGGTAGCGCATGATCGGGCAGGTCACGTAGGTCATCAGCTCCACGCGCTCGGTGACCTGGGTGACCGCGCCCAGCATGCTCCAGGCGTACGCCGCGTGGCCCTGCTCGTCGAGCCAGGGCGAGTAGTGGTCGCTCATCACCTCGAAGTCGAAGCCGGCCCGCTCGGCCGCTGCCGCGTAGCGGACGATCTCGCGGGGGCCGGACTGCTCGGTCATCAGCGTGTAGCCGAATCGGGTCATGCGGGTCCTCCACAGGTGCTCGGCGTCTCAGGCGGGTCGCCGGGCCGGTACCCCGGCACGGACGCTCCCACGCCGTACCCGCACCTGCGGCGTGAGAGTCGCGGAAGTCACCGCTTCTGCGGCAGACTGTGTCCGTGCACAGCTTCCGGGTCGCCGAGGCGGCCGAGGTCCTCGGTGTCAGCGACGACACGCTCCGGCGCTGGATCGACGCCGGCCGGCTCCCGGCGAGCAGGTCCGGGGACGGGCGCACCCGCGTCGCGGGACCGGACCTGGCCGCCTTCGCCCGCACGCTGGCCGAGCAGGGCGCCGGGGCGCCCGGCACGGTGAGCCGGGCGACGTCGGTCAGTGCCCGCAACCGGCTCCGCGGGATCGTCACCGCCGTCACCCGCGACACCGTGATGGCCCAGGTCGAGATGGTCTGCGGCCCCTACCGGCTCGTGTCCCTGATGAGCTCGGAGGCCGCCGCGGAGCTGGGGCTGGAGCCCGGCGTGCTCGCGATCGCCTCGGTCAAGTCCACCAACGTCGTCGTGGAGCTGCCGTGAAGGGTCCCGTGCCAGGCGCGGCCGCCGGCCTCGCGGCCGCCCTGCTCGCGGTCCCCGCGCTGGCCGGCTGCGGGACCGGCTCGTCCCCGGCCGCCGCGCACGGCGGCACGCTGACGGTGCTGGCCGCCTCGTCGCTCACGGAGGCGTTCACCACGCTCGCCCGCGACTTCGAGCACGACCACCCCGGCACCCGCGTCCGGCTGTCCTTCGACTCCAGCGCGACGCTGGCCGAGCAGGTCGACCAGGGCGCCCCGGCCGACGTCCTGGCCACCGCCGACGAGCAGACCATGCGAACGGTCGTCGGCGCCGGTCAGGTCGACGGCGAGCCGACGGTCTTCGCGACGAACCACCTGGTGCTGGCCCTGCCGAGCGCCAACCCGGCGCACATCCGGCGCTTCGCCGACCTCGACAGGCCGGGTGTGGAGTACGTCGTCTGCGTCCGCAGCGCGCCGTGCGGCACGCTCGCCGCGACACTGCTCAAGCGCGCCGGGATCGCCGCCGAGCCGGCCAGCGAGGAGGTCGACGTCAAGGCGGTGCTCACCAAGGTCCGTCTCGGCGAGGCCGACGCGGGGCTGGTCTACGCCTCCGACGTCGCCAGCGCGGGCAGCGAGGTCCGGCAGGTCGACGTCCCGGACGGGCGCGCGACGCTCAACCGCTACCCCGTGGCCGCGCTGACCGACGCCGCTGAGCCGGCGCTGGCGCGGGCCTGGGTGCGGCTGGTCGGCTCCCCCACCGGCCGGAGGGTGCTCGCACACGACGGGTTCGGCCGGCCGTGAGGGCCCGCGGCCCGGCGGTCGGGCGCGCACCGGTGGTGCTGCTGCTCCCCGCCCTGCTCGCCGTGGCCTTCCTGACGCTGCCCCTGGTCGCGCTGCTGGCCCGCACCCCCTGGTCGCAGCTCGCCGACCGGCTCACGAGCGAGGCCGTGCTCCAGGCGCTGCGGCTGTCGGTGGTCACGTCGCTGGCCGCCGTCGCGGTGGTCGCCGTGGTGGGCGTGCCCTTGGCGTGGGCGCTGGCGCGCCTGGACTTCCCGGGCCGGTCGCTGGTGCGGGCCCTGGTGATCGTCCCGCTGGTCCTGCCGCCGGTCGTCGGCGGCGTCGCGCTGCTGTCGGCCTTCGGGCGGCGGGGGCTGGTGGGGGCGCCCCTCGACGCCGCGTTCGGCGTCACCCTGCCCTACACCACGGCGGCCGTCGTCGTCGCCCACATCTTCGTCGCCCTGCCCTTCTTCGTCCTCAGCGTCGAGGGCGCGCTGCGCGCCACCGACCGGGAGTTCGACGTCGTGGCGGCGACGCTGGGCGCGAGCCGCTGGACGACCTTCCGGACGGTGTCGCTGCCCCTGGCCGGACCGGGACTGCTGGCCGGGCTGGTGCTCGCGTGGGCACGTGCCCTCGGCGAGTTCGGCGCGACGATCACGTTCGCCGGCAACTTCCCCGGCACGACGAGGACGATGCCGAACGCCATCTACGTCGAGCTCCAGACCGACCCCGACGCCGCGCTGGTCCTGAGCGTCATCCTCATGGCCGTGTCCGTCGCGGTCCTGGCCCTGCTGCGGGACCGGTGGTTCGACGTGGCCGTCCAGGGAGCCGTCCGCCGGTGAGCGAGCCCTTCCTCGACGCCCACGTGGTCGTCCGGCGGCCCGGTCACCTCCTCGACGTACACCTCGAGGCGCAGCGGGGCGAGGTCGTGGCGGTGATCGGCCCCAACGGCGCGGGGAAGTCCACGCTGGTCCGCGCCCTCGCGGGCGTCCTGCCGCTCACCGACGGGCTGGTGCGCTGCGCCGGCGAGACCTGGGAGGAGCCCGGCCGGGGCGTCCGGGTCGAGGCCCGCCGCCGGCACGTCGGCATGGTGTTCCAGCAGGGCCTGCTGTTCCCGCACCTGAGCGCGCTGCGCAACGTGGCCTTCGGTCCGCGCAGCCGCGGCGAGCCGCGCCGGCGCGCCGACGAGGCGGCGCGTGGCTGGCTGGAGCGGCTCGGCGTGGCGGACCTCGCCGAGCGCCGGCCGGCCCAGCTGTCCGGGGGGCAGGCGCAACGGGTGGCGGTGGCCAGGGCGCTGGCCGGGGACCCGCGGCTGCTGCTGCTCGACGAGCCGCTGTCGGCGCTCGACGTCGGGGTCGCGGCGGCGTTGCGGCTGGAGCTGGCCCGTCACCTGGCCGGTCACGACGGGGTCTCGCTGCTCGTCACCCACGACGCCCTCGACGCGCTGACGCTGGCCACCCGGGTCCTGGTCGTCGACGACGGCCGGGTCGCTCAGGACGGCCCCCCCGACGAGGTCGCCCGGCGCCCCGCGACCGACCACGTCGCGAGGCTGGTCGGGCTCAACGTGCTGCGGGGCACGAGCGAGGGCACGACCGTGCGCCTCGGCGACGGGTCGCTGCTGGTGACCGCGGTCCCCGCCCGGGGCGAGGTCAGCGCCGGCTTCGCGCCCTCGGCGGTCACCCTGACCACGGAGGAGCCGGTGGGCTCGGCCAGGAACCGGTGGCGTGGCACCGTGACGTCCGTCGTGCCGTACGGCGCGTCGGTGCGGGTCCACCTCGACGCCGTCGGCGGCCTGATCGCCGACGTCACGCCGCCGTCCTCGGCGCGCCTCGGCCTGACGCCCGGTACGACGGTCTGGGCGGCCGTCAAGGCGACCGAGATCTCGGTCTACGGGCGCGACACCGGGCTCCGCTAGGATCCCGCCATGTCAGACGATGCCGTGCAGGGTGCGCAGCCTCAGGGGCTGTCCGCCGCCCACGAGGCCCCGGACCGCAACCTCGCCCTCGAGCTGGTGCGCGTCACCGAGGCGGCGGCGATGGCCGCGGGACGCTGGGTCGGCCGCGGCGACAAGAACGGCGCCGACGGGGTCGCGGTCAACGCGATGCGGACCCTGATCGGCACCGTCGGGATGCGCGGCGTCGTCGTGATCGGCGAGGGCGAGAAGGACAACGCCCCCATGCTCTTCAACGGGGAGCAGGTGGGCGACGGGACCGGACCCGAGTGCGACGTCGCGGTGGACCCGATCGACGGGACGACGCTGGCCGCCAAGGGGATGGCCAACGCGATCGCGGTGATGGCGGTCGCCCCCCGCGGCTCGATGTACGACCCCTCCGCGGTGTTCTACATGGAGAAGCTGGTCACCGGACCGGAGGCGGCCGACGTCGTCGACATCCGCTACCCGGTCGCGGAGAACATCCACCAGGTCGCCAAGGCCAAGGGCAGCTCCCCCACCGACGTGACCGTGGTGCTCCTGGACCGGCCGCGCCACGAGAGGATCGCCGAGGAGATCCGGGCCACCGGAGCCCGGATCAAGTTCATCACCGACGGCGACGTCGCCGGCGCGATCATGGCCGCCCGCTCCGACACCGGCATCGACCTGCTCCTGGGGGTCGGCGGGACGCCCGAGGGCATCATCACCGCCTGCGCGATGAAGTGCCTCGGCGGCGTCATCCAGGGCCGGCTGTGGCCCACCGACGACGAGGAGCGCCAGCGGGCGCTCGACGCGGGCCACGACCTGGACCCCGACCACCTGCTGGTCACCGAGGACCTGGTCAACGGCGACGACGTCTTCTTCGTCGCCACCGGCATCACGGACGGGGAGCTGATGCGCGGCGTCCGCTACCGGGCCGGCGGTGCGACCACGCACTCCCTGGTGATGCGCTCCCGCAGCGGGACGATCCGGTCGATCACCTCCGAGCACAAGCTCCAGAAGCTCAAGGCGTACGCCGCCGTGGACTTCGGGAACTGACCCGGTGAGCGACCCCTTCCTCGTCGTGGGCGAGTCCCTCGTCGACATCGTGGTGCCCGCTGACGGAGCACCCTCCCACGACGCCGTCGGCGGCTCCTGCCTCAACGTGGCGGTCGGGCTCGCCCGCCTCGACGTCCCGACCGTGCTGGTCACCCGCATCGGTGACGACCTGCGCGGCACGGAGGTGGTCGAGCACGCCACCGCCAGCGGCGTCCGGCTGGCGGAGGGGTCGGTCGTCCCCCGCGGCCGCACCAGCACCGCGACCGCCCACCTGGATCCCGGTGGCGCGGCGTCGTACGCCTTCGAGCTGACCTGGGACCTGCCGTCCCTGCGGCTGCCCGAGGTGGCCGGCCTGCACGTCGGCTCCCTCGGCACGGTCCTGGAGCCGGGCCGCGCCGCGGTCGTCGACCTGGTCGCGCAGGCCGGTGCGGCCGAGACGTTCGTCAGCTACGACCCCAACGTCCGGCCGGCCTTCCTCGCCGACCCCGACGCCGACTGGCGCGACGTGCTGGAGGTCGCGGCGGGAGCGAGGCTGGTCAAGCTCTCCGACGAGGACCTGCGGCTGCTGCGACCCGACGACCCCGACGACGAGCGGCTGTGCCGTCGGCTGCTCGCAGGCGCGGCGACCGAGCTGGTCGTGCTCACCCGCGGCGCGCAGGGGGCGGTCGCCTTCGCCGAGGGCTGGACGATCGTCGTGCCGGCCCCGCCGACCGTCGTGGTGGACACGGTCGGTGCGGGCGACTCGTTCATGGCGGCGATGCTCGCCCTGCTCACGGAGTGGGGCGTGCTGGACGGCGGCGAGGGCAGCCTGGCCGCCCTCGACGACACCCGCATCGAGATGCTGGTCCACGGCGCGGCGAGCGTCGCGGCCCTCACCTGCTCGCGGCGCGGGGCCGACCCGCCGACGCGCGCGGAGCTGCCGGCCACCTGGCCGGCCGGCTGACCCGTCCCCGACGGTCCGGTCCCGCCGACTGCAGGGTCCGGGTCACGACGTCGAGCACGGCGGGGTCGAAGGCCATCCCGACGTGGCTCGTGGTGACCTCGACCTGGGTGGCGGCCGGGTCGAGGCAGCTCCGCCAGTCGACGATGCCGTCCCGGCGGGAGAACACCGAGGTGAACGCGACGTCGCGGCGCAGCGGCACCCGGGTCTGCTCCCAGCTCGCGCGAGCGCAGTCGCCGGAGGTGCAGTCCCTGCCCATCAGGGCACCGAGGCCCGCGCGGTGCAGGCCTGCCAGGACCTTGAGGTCGAACAGCAGCAGCGGGTGCGCCGCGCCGGGGGCCAGGATCGGGCTGCCCAGCGTGACGATCTCGCGGACCAGGTCCGGCCGCCGGCCGGCGAGGCCGCGCGCCATCATCCCCCCGAGGCTGTGCCCCACCAGGGCCACGCGTCGCCCGCGCCGCTCCGCCACCTCCTCGACGCGTCTCTCCAGGGCGAGCGAGGCACGCTGGCTGCAGCCGATGTTGGCGTGGATCGCGGACCGGTAGGTGCGGTGGCCCTGCCCGCGCAGGTGCCGTGACATCAGCGCCAGGGACCCGTCGCCGGCCAGGAACCCCGGCACCAGCACGACGGGCGCCAAGAGGTCCGGGTCGGGCCCGGGCGGCGCCGCGGCACCGGTCCCGAACGTCGAGCGTCGCAGGTACCGCGCCGCCTCGGCCAGGGCGCTGCCCTCGCGGGCGAGCGCGCGCAGCCCCGAGGGCCCGGCGAACCCAGGGGGACACAGGAACGTGCCGACAACGGCGGACATACCGTGATCCTTGCCACACCTCGGCACACGTCATGCCCGCGCCGGCCGATCCGTGGCCGATCCGTGACCTGACGGCTGGGGCACCGCCCCTCCGTAGACTGGCGCCGACCCTGCCCGCCCACTGACGGCCCCTCGCTGACCTACCGCCGACCCGCAGCGAACCGCTGCCCGGACCGGACGTCACACCCGGAAGGAGCCCCGATGTCGCACCCCTCCCCCGAGACGGCCCCCGCCGTCTCGCCCGAGCTCATGGCGCCGGTCGCCAAGGGGGTGGAGCTGTGCTACCAGACCTTCGGGGACCCCGCGGCGGACCCGCTGCTGCTCGTCATGGGGCTGGGCGGGCCGATGACCTGGTGGGACCCCGAGCTTTGCCGGCAGCTGGCGGGGGCCGGCTTCTACGTGGTCCGCTACGACAACCGCGACACCGGCCGGTCCTCACGCGGTCACGGCCGGGTGACCCGCCGGGCGCTGGTGCGCGGCTACCTGGGCCGGGGCGGCCGTCCGCCGTACACGCTCGACGACCTGGCGGCCGACGGCTTCGGCCTCCTCGACCACCTGGGCCTCTCGTCGGCCCACGTGGTCGGGGTGTCGATGGGCGGGATGGTCGTGCAGACGATGGCGGTGCTGCACCCCGAGCGGGTCAGGTCCCTGACCTCGATCATGTCCACCACCGGCCGCCGGACCGTCGGCTGGCAGGACCCGAGGCTGCTGCCACTGCTGCTGGCGCGCCGGCAGCCGACCCGGGACGCGTACGTCGCCACCTCGACCCGGACCTGGAGGGTGATCGGCTCCCCGGCCTACCCCGAGACCCTCGAGGAGGTGCTCGCGCGTGCCGGGGAGACCTACGACCGCGGGGTGACCCCCGAGGGAGTGGCCCGGCAGATGCTCGCGATCGTGAACCAGCCGGACCGGTCCGGCCGGCTGCGGGACCTGCGGATGCCCACCCTGGTCGTCCACGGGACGAGCGACAAGATGGTGCACGTGTCGGGCGGCCGCGCGACGTCGCGGGCCATCCCCGGCTCGGAGCTGATGCTCGTGCCGGGGATGGGCCACGACCTGCCGCGGGAGCTGTTCGGCTCCTTCGTCGAGGCGATCCGGCGGACCGCCGACCGCGCCGGACGGGACTAGGACAGGACTAGGACAGCCGGGCGCCGGACTCGGTGTCGAACACGTGCACGTTCGTCGGGTCCGTGGTGACGTAGATCGTCTCGCCCTTGCGGTGGCTGCGGCGACCGTCGATGCGGATCGTCACCTGGTCGGGGACGCCCTCCTCGCCACTGCTGCCGTAGACGAAGCCGTCCGCGCCGAGCTCCTCCACCACGCTGACCTTGACCGGGATGCCCTCGCCCTCGCCCACGATCCGCCACGCCTCGGGGCGGACCCCGACGGTGATGTCGCCGGTGGCCTTGGTGGCCGCGGTGCGGTCGATCGGCACCTCGACGTGGCCGATCTTGGCGTGCCCGTCGACGTTGTGGGCCCTGAGCAGGTTCATCGCCGGTGAGCCGATGAAGCCGGCCACGAACAGGTTCGCGGGCTTGTCGTAGAGGTTCAGCGGGGTGTCGGCCTGCTGGAGGATGCCGTCCTTGAGCACCGCGACGCGGTCGCCCATCGTCATCGCCTCGACCTGGTCGTGGGTGACGTAGACGGTCGTGACGCCCAGTCGCTGCTGCAGCGCGGCGATCTGCGTGCGGGTGGAGACCCGCAGCTTCGCGTCGAGGTTGGACAGCGGCTCGTCCATGCAGAAGACCTGCGGCTGGCGCACGATCGCGCGGCCCATCGCGACGCGCTGGCGCTGGCCGCCGGAGAGCGCCTTGGGCTTGCGCTCGAGGTACTGCTCGAGGTCGAGGAGCCTGGCCGCCTCCTTGACCCGCTCCATGCGCTCCTCCTTGGGCACCTTCGCCATCTTCAGCGAGAACGCCATGTTCTCGGCGACGGACATGTGCGGGTAGAGCGCGTAGTTCTGGAACACCATCGCGATGTCCCGCTCCTTGGGCGGCAGGTGCGTGACGTCGCGGTCGCCGATCCGGATGTGCCCGTCGGTGACCTCCTCGAGGCCGGCGAGCATCCGCAGGCTGGTGGACTTGCCGCAGCCGGACGGGCCGACCAGGACGAGGAACTCCCCGTCCGCGATCTCGAGGTTGAGGTCGTCCACGGCGGGCTTGTCGGCCCCCGGGTACATCCGCTGGGCGTGGTCGTAGGTGACGGTTGCCATGCTGGTTCATCCCTTCACCGGCAGGTACGTGCCGGACGATCCGTCGTAAAGGTGGAGTGTGGCAGGGCTCACAGTAGCGGGTCGGCGCTCAGTCCGGCACCACGAGGACCGCCTCGGCGTCCACGTCGACGCGGACCGGGGCGTCCTGCCCCAGCCGGTCCACCGCGGCGCTCGGCAGCTGGGCGACGACGACCTGCCCGTCGTCGAGCCGGCACTGCACCCGGGAGAACGGCCCGAGGAAGGCCACCGAGACGACGCGCGCGTTCGGCTCGCCGGACTCCGAGACCGTCACCGCCTCGGGACGCACCAGCGCCTGCCCCGCCCCCGAGGAGACCGAGCCGTCCAGCAGGGGGAGCCGCCTGCCCAGCACGAGCGCGTCGCGTCCCTCCACGCGCGCGCCCAGCCGGTTGCTCAGGCCCACGAACTCCGCCACGAACCGGGTCGCGGGGCGGGCGTAGAGCTCGACCGGGGGCGCGATCTGGTCCAGCCGCCCCTCGCGCATCACCCCGACCCGGTCGGCGACCGCGAGCGCCTCCTCCTGGTCGTGGGTCACGAACAGCGTCGTCGTGCCGACGTCGAGCTGCACCCGGCGGATCTCGTCGCGCAGCTGCACCCGCACCTTGGCGTCGAGCGCGGACAGCGGCTCGTCGAGCAGCAGCACCGACGGCTCCACGGCGAGGGCGCGCGCCAGGGCGACACGCTGCTGCTGGCCACCGGAGAGCTGGTGGGCGTAGCGGTCCTCGAAGGCCGAGAGCCCCACCAGGTCGAGCATCTCCCGGCAGCGGCGGAGCCGCCGCTCGCGGTCGTGCCCGCGCAGCTGGAGGCCGAACGCGACGTTGTCGCGCACGGTCATGTGCGGGAACAGGCTGTAGGCCTGGAACACCATGCCCATGTCGCGCTTGTTCGCGGGGACCCGGGTCATGTCCCGACCGCCGACGAGCACCCGTCCCTCGTCCGCACGGTCGAGCCCGGCCAGGATCCGCAGCGCGGTCGTCTTGCCGCAGCCGGAGGGGCCGAGCAGCACCACCATCTCCCCCGGCGCGATCTCCAGGCTCAGCCCGTCGAGCGCGTGCTGCGACCCGTAGGTGCGTCGCAGCCCCACGAGGCTGACGGGGGTCCCCGTGCTCCGGCTGCCCGGCTCCCCTGAGCTGCCCGGCGTCGTCTCCGTGACGGTCACCGTCACGCTCCTTTCGTGGTACGGCGTCGACGCGCGAACGCCGAGAGCAGCAGCAGCAGGACCGTCGCGAGCAGCAGCGCGGCCAGCGCCCCGGCGACGCCGGTCCTCGCGTCGGACTTGCTGAGCAGCCCCAGCACCGTCGGCAGCGTCGAGAAGTTGAGCAGCGAGGCGAAGGTGTACTCGCCGAGCACCAGGGCGGCCGAGACGTAGGCCGCCGAGAGCACGCCGCCCCAGATGTTGGGCAGCACGATCCGCACGATCACGGTCGTCCACCCGGCGCCCAGCGAGCGGGCCGCCTCGGCGAGGGTCACGACGTTCACCGACGCCAGCGCGGCGTCGAGCGCACGGTAGGCGTAGGGCAGCACCAGGACGACGTACGCGAAGGTGAGGGTGAGCGCCGAGTCGCCGAGGAGGTAGGTCACCCAGGCGTAGACGTTCGAGATCCCCACGACGATGACCAGCGGCGGGATCGTCAGCGGCAGCAGGCACAGGAACTCCACGAGCGTGCCGGCCTGCGGCACCCGAAGGCGGACCCAGATCATCGTCGGGACCAGCAGCACGAGCATGAGCACGGTCGTGAGCACGGCGAGCAGCACCGACGTCACGATCGAGGAGGAGATCGTGGGGTCGGTGACGAGGTTGGCCCAGGAGTCCAGCGTGCGCCCGGTCGTTCCGAGCTGCCGGGTGCTGAAGTCCAGCATCGCCAGCAGGGGCAGGAAGAAGTAGACCGCGAACAGCGCCAGGGCCACGACGCGCGTGGTGCGCCACGCGAGGCCTCCCCCCGTCGACCTCACCGCAGCCACCGGGCGGTGCGGCGCAGCAGCAGGCTGTAGGCGGTCATCACGATCGCGACGACGACGACCATCTCGAAGGCCAGCGCGAAGGCGAGGTTCTGCCGGCCCAGGACCACCTCGCTGGTGAGCGCGGCCCGGATCAGCAGGGGCAGGATCGGCTGGCCCTGGCTGACCAGGATCGCCGCGGTGGCGTAGGCGGCGAACGCGTTGGCGAACAGCAGCAGGGTGGCGCCGAGGAAGCCGGGCATCAGCAGGGGGCCGGCGACCCGGCGCCAGTACTGCCAGGTGCCGGCGCCGAGGTTCACCGCGGCCTCGCGCCACTGCGGCCGCACCCCGTCGAGGGCGGGCAGGAACACGATCACCATCAGCGGGATCTGGAAGTAGCTGTAGACGAGGATCAGCCCCGGCAGGCGGAACAGCCAGCCGGAGCCGTAGAGGTCCAGTCCGAGCCAGGAACGGGCCGTCTCGGTGAGCACGCCGCTGAACCCGAGCGTGGCGATGAACGCGAACGCGAGCGAGAGCCCGCCGAACTGGGCGAGCACCCCGGAGATCGCGGTGACGACGCGGCGGAACGGGCTCGTCGGTGCGCGTGTCACGACGAGGTAGGCGAGGAAGGCGCCGAACACCGCGCCCACCACGGCGCTCACCGCCGAGAGCACCACGCTGTGCCACAGCACCGTCAGCGTCGTGCTCTGGAACAGCGCCTGCACGTTGGCCAGCGAGAACCGCCCGTCCTCCTGGAAGGCGCCCACGATCACGGTGACCGTGGGCACCAGCAGGAAGATCAGCAGGTAGACCAGGAACGGCAGCAGGGCCGCCCAGGGCGCCAGCCG
>JAICLD010000162.1 GCA_025927595.1 Nocardioidaceae bacterium
CCTCCGCAACGGCGCCAGGCTCTACCTGGACGTCGGCTCCCACCCGGAGTACGCGACGCCGGAGTGCGACAACCTCGTCGACCTCGTGGTGCACGACAAGGCCGGCGAGCGGATCCTCGAAGGCCTGCTGGTGGACGCCGAGCGCCGGTTGCACGAGGAAGGCATCACCGGCGACATCTACCTGTTCAAGAACAACACCGACTCCGCCGGCAACTCCTACGGCTGCCACGAGAACTACCTCGTCGCCCGGCACGGCGAGTTCTCCCGGCTGGCCGACGTGCTGATCCCGTTCCTGGTCACCCGGCAGGTGATCTGCGGGGCCGGCAAGGTGCTGCAGACCCCGCGCGGCGCGGTCTACTGCGTGTCGCAGCGGGCCGAGCACATCTGGGAGGGCGTGTCCAGCGCCACCACCCGGTCCCGGCCGATCATCAACACCCGCGACGAGCCGCACGCCGACGCCGAGCGCTACCGCCGCCTGCACGTCATCGTCGGCGACTCCAACATGAGCGAGACCACCACGATGCTCAAGGTGGCCACCTGCGACCTCGTGCTGCGGATGATCGAGGAGGGCGTGGTGATGCGCGACCTCACGATGGAGAACCCGATCCGCGCGATCCGGGAGATCTCCCACGACATGACGGGCCGCCGCAAGGTCCGGCTGGCCAACGGCCGCGAGGCGAGCGCCCTGGACATCCAGCAGGAGTACCTCAACCGGGCCCGGGACTTCGTCGACCGCCGCGAGCTGGAGACGCCGCTGATCGCCCGCGTCCTCGACCTGTGGGAGCGGACCCTCAAGGCGGTGGAGTCCGGTGACTTCGGCCTGGTCGAGCGGGAGATCGACTGGGTGATCAAGTGGAAGCTGATCGACCGGTACCGCTCCCAGCACGGGCTGCCGCTGAGCCACCCGCGGATCGCCCAGCTCGACCTCGCCTACCACGACATCCACCGCGGCCGGGGGCTCTACTACCTGCTGGAGAAGCGCGGTGCGGTGACCCGGGTCGTCGACGACCTGCGGGTCTTCGAGGCCAAGTCGGTGCCGCCGCAGACCACCCGGGCGCGGCTGCGCGGGGAGTTCATCAAGCGGGCGCAGGAGCGCAGGCGGGACTTCACCGTCGACTGGGTGCACCTCAAGCTCAACGACCAGGCCCAGCGCACCGTGCTGTGCAAGGACCCGTTCCGGGCCCACGACGAGCGGGTGCACAAGCTCATCGAGGGCATGTAGAGGGCTTTTCTCAGGTCCGCCGGTTAGGGTGGCCGTCGGTCCGGCCGCTGCGGTCAGCCAGCATGACCCGACCAGGACCCATGCCCCCACACGTCTCGAGGTGTACCTTCCGTGCGTCGTCTGCTCACCCTGCTCGCGGCATCGCTGATGCTGCTCGCGACCACCGCCTGCGGCGGCTCCAGCAAGGACTCCCCGAACGCCGGCCACAGTGCCGGCCAGGGTGCCGACATCGCCGGCCTGCGCGTCAGCGGCAAGGTCGGCAGCCAGCCCAGCGTGAAGATCACGACACCGCTCAAGGTGTCCGCGCTGAAGAGCCACGTCGTCTCGGCCGGCTCCGGCCCGCAGGTCCACAGCGGCGACCAGGTGAAGGTCAACCTCTTCCTGGCCAGCGGCGCCACCGGCAAGAAGCTCGAGAGCACCTACGACACCGGGCAGGCGCAGACCGTGCTGATGAGCAGGTCCGCCCAGGCCAGCCCGGTCGTCGGGAAGACCCTCGGCCAGCACGAGGGCACCAGGCTGGTGCTCGCCGACAAGGCCGGCGACATGTTCGGCCCCAACGGCATCGGGAAGCTCAAGCCCGCGGACACCGCCGTCCTGGTGGTCGACATCATGTCGGTCAAGACGCCGACGAAGGTGCAGGCCCCCGCGGGCGTGCCCAGCCCGTTGCAGGCCGGGGCGGACGTGGTGGGCCTCGACTGGTCCCACACCCCCAAGAACCCACCGAAGAAGCTCGAGGTCGTCCCCCTGGTGAAGGGGACCGGAGCGACGGTGAAGCGCGGCCAGAAGGTGAGCGTCGACTACTACGGGGCCGTCTGGCAGTCCGACACCGCCTTCGACTCCTCCTACGCCCGGGGCACGCCGGCCAGCTTCAAGGTCGGCGTCGGGTCGCTGATCAAGGCCTGGGACGAGAAGATCCCCGGCCTCAAGGTGGGCAGCAAGGTCCTGATCGTCGCCCCGCCGGACACGGCCTACGGCGACTCGGCGCAGCAGGCCATCCCGGCCGGCTCGACGCTGGTCTTCGTCGTCGACGTGCGGGGGATCGACTCCTGACCGCAGCCGCTCGCGCTGGGGTAGGTTCGCCCCGCCATGAACCTGTCGAGGGACGAGATGACTGCCCGCAAGAGTGAGCGCCTGCTCAACCTGCTGATCACCCTGCTGGTGTCGCGCACCTACGTGTCCAAGGACCGGATCCGCGCGGTCATCGAGCCCTACCGCGAGGCCGGCGACGACGCCTTCGAGAAGATGTTCGAGCGCGACAAGGACGAGCTCCGCTCGCTGGGCATCCCGGTCGAGGTCGGGTACGTCGACCGGGCGTTCGAGGACGAGCCCGGGTACCGCGTCGAGCGGTCGGCCTTCGAGCTGCCCGACATCGACCTCGACCCGCAGGAGGCGGCCGTGATCGGCCTGGCCGCCCGGGTCTGGCAGCACGCCGGCCTGGCGCACGCCACCTCCGACGCGCTCGTCAAGCTCAAGGCGGCCGGCGTCAGCGTCGACCGCGCCGCCCTCGACATCGTGCAGCCGCAGCTGTCCGCCGAGGAGCCGGCGTTCGAGCCGCTGTGGGACGCCACCCGCACCCGGACCCCGGTGGAGTTCCGCTACCGGACCTCGACCGGCGCCGACGTCGCCACGCGGCACCTGCAGCCGTGGGGCGTGGTCTGCTACCGCGGCCGCTGGTACGTCGTCGGGCACGACACCGATCGGGGCGAGCCGCGGGTGTTCCGGCTCTCGCGGGTCCAGGGCGACGTCGCGACCGACGGGCGGCCCGCCTCCTTCGACGTCCCGGCCGGCACCGACCTGCGCGCGGTGACCCGCGCCCTGACCCCGGCGACGGCCGACCGCACCGCCGACGTGCTCGTGCGCCGCGGCGCCGGCCACGGCCTGCGACGGCACGCCCAGCCGCTGGAGCCGGCGCAGCGCCCGGAGCGCGACGCCGAGCGGGTCGACGTACCGGACGGATGGGAGCGGCTCGCGGTGCGCTACGCGAGCACCGACGGGCTCGTCGACGAGGTCCTGGGGTACGGCGCCGAGGTCGTCGTCCTCGGCCCGTCCGAGGTCCGCGACCGGGTGGTCGCCCGGCTGCGCGAGTCCGCGGACGGGCGCGTGACGGCATGAGCGGGGCCCGGGACCAGGTGGCCCGGCTGCTGGCGCTCGTGCCCTACATCCAGGCGCGCCGCGAGGTGTCGCTCGAGGACGCGGCCGCCGACTTCGGTGTCCGCCCGGCCCAGCTCGTCAAGGACCTCAACGTGCTGTGGTTCTGCGGGCTGCCCGGGCTCGGCATGGGCGACCTCATCGACGTCGACATGGACGCGCTCGAGGGCGACGGCGTGATCCGGGTCTCCAACGCCGACTACCTGAGCCGACCGCTGCGCCTGGACAGCTCGGAGGCCTCCGCGCTGGTCGTGGCGCTGCGGGCGCTGCGGGAGGGCGCCGGCGACGACGTGCGCCCGATCGTGGACCGGACGCTGGACAAGCTGGAGGCGGCCGCCGGGGACGGTGCCGCCGTCGCCGCCCGGGTCGACATCCGGCTGCCCGAGGGGCTCGACCGGGTCGCGGCCGTCCGCGAGCGCCTGGAGCGAGCGGTCGAGGAGCGACGCCAGGTGCGGCTGGACTACTACGTGCCGACGCGGGACGAGTCCACCGAGCGGGTCGTGGACCCGGTGCGGGTGGTCGACGCCGACGGCCACGCCTACCTCGACGCCTGGTGCCACGTCGCGGAGGACCAGCGGCTGTTCCGCCTGGACCGGGTCTCGGCCGCCACGGTGCTGGACACGCCGGTCGAGCAGCACGAGGGCCTGGCCCCACGCGACCTGGCGGACGGGATCTTCTCGCCGTCCCCCGAGGACCTGCCGGCCACGCTCGTGCTGGGGCCGGCGGCGCGCTGGGTGGCGGAGTACTTCCCGTGCGAGGAGGTCGACGAGGAGCCCGGGGGAGGACTGCGGGTGCGGCTGCGGGTGGGCGACCCGGTGTGGCTGGTGCGGCTGATGCTGCGGCTCGGCGGCGCCGCGCGGCTGCTGGACCCGCCCGAGCTCGCCGAGCGGGTCCGCGAGGTCGCCGCGGCCGCACTGGCCGGCTACGAGCCGGCGGCCGGTCCGTGACCGGGGCGCCGAGCGTCGGTGCGACCGGGATGCCACGGCGGTGCCCGGCACCGGCGTAGCATGGGACGAGCACCACCCCGCACATCTCCGGACCCAGAGGATCCCCATGAGCAGCCCCGCCGTCGTCCCGCTCGCCCTCGGAGGCCTGGGCGCCCCCGAGATCATCCTCATCCTGATCGTGCTGGTGCTGCTGTTCGGCGCCAAGAAGCTTCCCGAGCTGGCCCGCGGCAGCGGCCGGGCCCTGCGGATCTTCAAGGCCGAGACCAAGGGCCTGCTCGACGACGACGAGGTCGACGAGGCGCAGAAGACCGAGGCGCAGCGCCAGATCGACGCGCAGCGGCGCGCCGAGGCGGCGCAGCGCCTCGAGACGCCGTCGGAGCAGCCCCGCCCGGACCTCGACCGCTGAGCGGCCCGTCGACCGAGACCCCGCCTGGCTAGATGTCCCTCACCGGAGTCGTCGGGCTCTTCCGTGCCACACCGCAGAACCCGGTCGGC
This sequence comes from Nocardioidaceae bacterium, assembly GCA_025927595.1. Lineage (GTDB taxonomy): Bacteria > Actinomycetota > Actinomycetes > Propionibacteriales > Nocardioidaceae > Nocardioides_B. The sequence continues at coordinate 4,813 of JAICLD010000162.1, forward strand.
GCCGACGGCCAGATGGCGCTCGCCGACCACCTGCGCGAGCTGCGGGCCCGGCTGCTGCGCGCGGTCGCGGTGCTCGTCGTGGCGCTCATCGTGGCGCTGTTCTTCTACGACCAGCTCCTGGACCTCGTCTACCACCCCTACGGCATCGCCCAGCGCCAGCTCCAGGGCAAGGTCGACACGATCGCCACGATCAACGGCGCCGGCGGCCCCCTCCTGCTCCAGCTGAAGCTGTGCGGCGTGGCCGCCCTGGTCGCCACCAGTCCCTACTGGCTCTACCAGATCTGGGCGTTCGTCGTCCCCGGCCTGCACCCGAACGAGAAGCGGGTCACCCGGACCTTCGCCGCGGTGGCAGGTCCGCTGTTCCTGTGCGGCGTCGCGGTGGGCTACTACGTGCTGCCCAAGGGCCTGCAGGTCCTGCTCAGCTTCGCCGGGCCGAAGCTGAAGAGCCTCGTCGACTTCGGCGAGTACTTCAGCTTCTTCAGCCGGATGCTGCTCGTCTTCGGGGTGTCGTTCGAGATCCCGGTGTTCGTGGTGCTGCTGAACCTGGCCGGGGTGGTGTCCGGACGGTCGCTGAGTCGGCACCGTCCGTGGATCATCCTCGGCACGTTCGTGTTCGCGGCCGTCGCGACGCCGTCGACCGACCCGTTCTCGATGCTGATGCTCGCCGTCCCCATGACGCTGCTGTTCCTGATCTCCGAGGTGGTGGCCCGGGTCGTCGACCGGCGTCGCGGCCGGACGTCGTACGAGGGGCTGGACGACGAGCAGGCCTCGCCGATCGAGGACCCGGTCGACCCGGTCCGGCCCTCGCGGCTCGACGAGGAGGACTGAGCGGGTGCGGGCCCCGGTCGTGGAGCCCGTCGACCCCTTCGACCTGCCCGAGTGGCTCGGCACGGAGCAGGTGACCTGGTCACCGTCGAGCAGCGTGCGGGGGGCCCACCACGTCACCGGCACCCTGAGCGCCGACGGGGAGGCCCCGTACGCCTGCGACCTGCTCGCCGCCGACGTCGCCTACCCGCGGCCGCTGCTGGGGGAGCAGTGGAGGCACGACGCCCACCAGGCGTGGGAGCACGGCCAGGTCCTGCTGGTCGGGTACGACGGGCGGCTGACCCTCGCGGTGCCCGGCACGGCGTACTCCGCCGACGGGGTCCTGGAGACGCTCGGCCGGCTGGCGCGGGCCATCGGCGCGGACCCGGAGCGGTTCACGGTGCTGCTGCGCCTGTGACCGGGCCCTGCCGGCGACCTCTACGGTGGGGCCCATGAGCATCCCCACCCACACCCTCAACGACGGCACCACGCTCCCGGCGGTGGGCTTCGGCACGTATCCGCTGACCGGCGAGGAGGGGATCGAGGCGATCCGCTCCGCGATCGGCTGTGGCTACCGGCTGCTGGACACGGCCGTGAACTACGAGAACGAGGAGGAGGTCGGCGAGGCGATCCGGCTCTCGGGCGTCCCACGCGACGACCTCCTGGTGACCAGCAAGATCCCGGGCCGCCACCACGGCTACGACGACGCGATCGCCTCGACCAAGGAGTCGCTGCGGCGGCTGGGCCTGGACCACCTCGACCTGCACCTGATCCACTGGCCGAACCCCAGCGTGGGCAGGTTCGGCGAGGCGTGGCAGGCGCTGGTGGACCTGCGGCAGCAGGGCCTCGTGCGCAGCATCGGCGTCTCCAACTTCACCGAGGCCCACCTCGAGCGGATCATCACCGACACCGGCGTGACGCCGGCGGTCAACCAGGTCGAGCTGCACCCGTACTTCACCCAGGCCGGGATGCGGGCGGTGCACGAGCGGCTGGGGATCCGCACCGAGGCATGGAGCCCGATGGGCAAGCGCAACGCCCCGTTCGCCGAGCCCGCGGTGGCCGACGCCGCCGAGCGGCACGGCGTCACGCCCGGCCAGGTGATCGTCCGCTGGCACGTGCAGCTGGGGTCGGTCCCGATCCCGAAGTCCGCGACGCCGGAGCGCCAGCGGGCCAACCTCGACGTGTTCGGCTTCGAGCTGTCGGAGCACGAGGTCGCCGCGATCTCCGCGCTGGACCGTCCCGACGGCCGGCTCTTCGGCGGCGACCCCGACACCCACGAGGAGATGTAGCCCCGAGCGTTTGGAGCGCCGCGGAGGGAGGAGGGTCAGCGGGGGAGGGGGCCGGCGAGGTCCAGCAGGTCGTCGAGGATCCGGGGCAGCTGCGCAAGCAGCGAGAGGTGGCCCTCGCCCTCCTCGAGGTGCGCGCGGGCGCCGGGCACGTTCGCCGCCAGCCAGCGCGCGTGCGCGAACGGCACCATCCGGTCCTCGGTGCCCTGCCACACCGCGACGGGTACGTCGACCTCCCGCACGTCGAAGCCCCACGGCCGGGTGTGGGTGAGGTCGTCCTCGAGCCACCCGACGATGCCCTGGCGACCGGCGTGCCGGAACCCCGCCGCGATCGTCTCGGCCAGCTCACCGGTCAGCGCCGCCGCGTCCACGGGCGGGACCAGGCTGCCCAGCGAGGTCGCGACGTCCTCGGCGGTCGCCGCGAACACCCCCGGGGAGAGCTCCTCCAGGACCGACGTCAGCGCCTCACGGCCCTCGAAGGCCGCGGTGTACTCCCGGACGTTCTCCTCGCCCATGCCGTCGCGGATGTCGCCGTCGAACTGGTCGGGCGGCGCCAGGCCGACGCCGCAGACGGCGCCGAGGCAGCGGGCCGGAA
>JAICLD010000040.1 GCA_025927595.1 Nocardioidaceae bacterium
GAACCTGAGCCCGGCGCGGTGCCGCTCGCCGTACCCGAGCCAGCAGATCCGTGCCGGCAGGCCCTGGACCTGCACCCGCTCGCCGGCCATCGTGATCCACTTCCGCAGCCGCTCGTTGTCGGGGAACAGCTCGAGGATCGCCCTGTCCGTCGCCGCGATGTCGGCCGGGTCACCGGAGAGCGCCGCCCACCGGAACGGGCCCTTCCCCTCGCAGAACAGCGGCCGGATGTACGCCGGGACGAAGCCGGGGAACTCGAAGGCCCGGTCGTAGCCGCCCTTGCGGGCCTCGTCGCGGATCGAGTTGCCGTAGTCGAACACCTCGGCGCCACGGTCCTGGAACTCCACCATGGCCCGCACGTGGGCGGCCATGGAGGCCTGCGCGCGCTTGGTGAACCCGACCGGGTCGGCCTTGCGCTCGCTGTCCCAGTCCTCGAACGCGGTGCCGACGGGCAGGTAGTACAGCGGGTCGTGCGCGGAGGTCTGGTCGGTGACGACGTCGATCGGGGCGCCCCGCTCGAGCAGCGCCGGCACCAGCTCGGCGGCGTTGCCGAGCACGCCGATCGACAGCGGCGTGCGCGCGTCGCGGGCCTCGACGGCCATCGCCACCGCCTCCTCCAGCGAGGGCGCCTGCACGTCGAGGTAGCGGTGCTCGATCCGCCGGCTGATCCGGGCCTGGTCGCACTCGACGCAGATCACCACGCCGTCGTTCATCGTCACAGCCAGCGGCTGCGCGCCGCCCATGCCGCCGAGCCCGGCGGTCAGCGTGATGGTGCCGGCGAGCGTTCCCCCGAACCGCTTGTCCGCCACGGCGGCGAAGGTCTCGAAGGTGCCTTGGAGGATGCCCTGGGTGCCGATGTAGATCCACGAGCCGGCGGTCATCTGGCCGTACATCGTCAGCCCGAGGTGCTCCAGGCGCCGGAACTCCTCCCAGTTGGCCCAGTCGCCGACCAGGTTGGAGTTGGCGATCAGCACCCGCGGAGCCCACTCGTGCGTGCGCAGCACACCCACCGGCTTGCCGCTCTGCACGAGCAGCGTCTCGTCGGACTCCAGGGTGCGAAGGGTGCGGACGATCGCGTCGAAGGCCTCCCAGCTGCGCGCCGCCTTGCCGGTGCCGCCGTACACGACGAGCTCGGCGGGGTTCTCCGCGTTCTCGGGGTCGAGGTTGTTCATCAGCATCCGCAGCGGCGCCTCGGTCTGCCACGACTTCGCGGACAGCTCGGGGCCCCGCGGTGCGCGGACCACCCGCTCCCCCGCCCCCTTCGTCTGCGGTGTGGCGGGTCCGGCCTGCGGGGCGGTCGCAGACGAATCGTGGTGGGGGTGGGGGTGGGTCATGACAGCTCTCCAATGGTGTCCTCGACGGCGCGCACCAGCGCGCCACTGCGTACGTCGTCGTAGGCATGCTCGATCTCGGGGGCGAGGAACCGGTCCGGACCCGGCCCCTCGACGTTGCGGCGGAGCAGGGCGAGCGCGGCACCGGTCGCCGGCGACGGCTCCAGGGGCGCGCGCAGGTCCAGGGCACGGGCCGCGGTGAGGTACTCCACCGCCACGACGCGCGCCAGCCCGTCCACCGAGCGCCGCAGCTTGCGGGCCGCGGACCAGCCCATCGACACGTGGTCCTCCTGCATGGCGCTGCTCGGGATGGAGTCGACGCTCGCGGGGTTCGCCAGCCGCTTCAGCTCCGAGACGATCGCCGCCTGCGTGTACTGGGCGATCATGTGGCCGGAGTCGACGCCGGGGTCGTCGGCCAGGAACGGCGGCAGCCCGTGGCTGCGGGCCCTGTCGAGGAACCGGTCGGTGCGCCGCTCGGCGATGGACGCGACGTCGGCGGCCACGATCGCGAGGAAGTCCAGCACGTAGGCGACAGGTGCGCCGTGGAAGTTGCCGTTGGACTCCACGCGGCCGTCGTCCAGCACGACCGGGTTGTCGACCGCCGACGCCAGCTCCCTCGACGCCACCACCGCTGCGTGCTCGACGGTGTCACGGGCGGCGCCGTGCACCTGCGGCGAGCAGCGCAGCGAGTAGGCGTCCTGCACGCGGTTGCAGTCGGGTCCGCGGTGGCTGGCCACGACGCCCGAGCCGGCGAGGATCCGCGTGAGGTTCTCCGCCGACGCGGCCTGTCCCGGGTGTGGTCGCAGCGCCTGCAGGTCCGCGGCGAACACCCGGTCGGTGGCGAGCTGGGCCTCGACGCTCATCGCGGCGGTGACGTCGGCCGCCTTGAGCAGCATCCGCAGGTCGGTGACGGCCAGGACCAGCATCCCGAGCATCCCGTCGGTGCCGTTGATCAGCGCCAGCCCCTCCTTCGCCTCCAGCCGCACCGGGGACAGCCCGGCCTCGCTGAGCGCGACGGCGGCGGGACGACGTACGCCGTCGGCGTCGGTGACCTCCCCCTCGCCGATCAGCGCGAGGGCGCAGTGGGCGAGCGGCGCGAGGTCGCCGGAGCAGCCGAGGGAGCCGTACTCGTGGACGACCGGCGTGATCCCGTGGGCGAGCATCCCGGCGAGCGTGCGTGCGGTCTCCAAACGGATGCCGGTGTGCCCGGTGGCCAGCGTCGAGAGCCGCAGCAGCATCAGCGCCCGCGTCACCTCGCGCTCCACCTCGGGGCCGCTGCCGGCGGCGTGCGAGCGGACCAGGGACCGCTGGAGCTGCGCGCGGAGCTCGGTCGGGATGTGCCGGGTGGCCAGCGCGCCGAACCCCGTCGAGATGCCGTACGTCGGAGTCGCGGCGGCCGCCAGCGTCTCGACGGCGCGGCGGGACCGCTCGATGGCGGCGACCGCGTCCTCGCCGAGCCGCACCGCAGCTCCGTCGCGGGCGACGGCCACCACCTCGGCGAACGAGAGCGGTGCGGTGCCGACGGTGACAGGGGAGGACGGGTTCACGTCGCCATTCCACCCGGCCACGGGCGCCGGCGCCAGCGCTGCCCGGCGACCGCCGTCTCGGATCCGAGACCCCGGATCAGGCCAGCTGGTTGTCGTAGCTCGGCAGCCGGAAGCCGCGCCGGTAGTTGCCGCCGACGAAGTCGGTGCTGCGGTTGCCCACGTTCGCGACGATCTGGTAGCCCTCGTCGACGAAGTGCTGCCGGCAGCGCTGCTTGCTGTGCGTCAGCGTCTCGGCGGAGCTCGTCCGACCGCAGATCTCCCCGACGTCGTAGCCGGCCTCGCGCAGCTGACGCATCGCCCGGAGCAGGCGTCCGCCCCCCTTGACCCGGCCGGTGTCGAACAGCAGCACCACGCCGCGGCTGCGCGCGAAGGCCGCGAACCGCTGGACCCGGCCGACGGGCTGCCCGTAGTCGTAGTGGCTGGCCAGCGACGTGTTGTCGATGTCGAGGTTGACCGCGAGGCCCGGCCCCCCGGCGTCGACCTGTCGCTGGAGGTAGACCTTCGAGCCGTACATCGCCGCGTCCACGTCGGCGAGCCACTGGTTCCGGGTCGGGAAGGCCGCCTGGGCCGGCGCCGACCAGGTCGGGACCAGCGCCACGCAGCAGAGCAGCGCGAGCAGCAGCCGCACGGGGAGCCGGCGCGGGACGGTGCGGACGGGAGCGGCGGGGACGGCGGGGACGGCGGGGACGGGCACAGTGGGGCCTTTCCGAGAGGTCGCGGCGTGCCCGGTCGGGAGCCGCCGCCTCCCTCATCGGCACCGCAGCCGCCGATCTGTGGGCTCGGCCGCGGCGGGGGGCCCGAGCCCTGAGGCTAGGTTCTGCGTCCATGGGACAGGTGCCGGCGGCGACGCGCGCGCTGCGGGTGCTGCGCTACCTGGCCACCCAGCCGGAGGCGGTGACGCTGGACCGGCTCGCGGCCGAGGTCGGCCTGCCCCGGTCCACGGCCTACCACCTGGTGGCGGCCATGGTCGAGGAGGGCTTCGTCGTCCACCTCCCTGAGGAGCACCGCTACGGCCTCGGCGTGGCGGCGTTCGAGGTGGGGTCCGGCTACACGCGGCAGGAGCCCCTGCAGCGGATCGCCCGCCGGCCCCTGGCCCTGCTCGTGGACGAGCTCGGGCAGAGCGCCCACCTCGCGGTGCTGCACGGGCGTGACGTGCTGTACGTGCTGGAGGAGCGCGCCCCGGGGCGGCCGCCCCTGGTCACCGACGTCGGCGTGCGGCTGCCCGCCTCCCTCACCGCCAGCGGTCGCGCGATCCTCTCGGCCCTGCCGCCGGCACAGGTCCGAGCCCTCTACCCCGACCGGGCGGCGTTCGTCGACCGGCACGGCGGCGGGCCGGCGAGCCCGACGGCGCTGCGGGCCCTGCTCTCCGACACCCGGCAGCGCGGCTACGCGACGGAGGACGGCGAGGTGACCCCCGGCTTCGCCTCGGTCGCCGCGGTCGTGTCGGACCACACCGGTCACCCGGTCGCCGGGGTCGCGGTCACCTACCCGGCGGACGCGGTCGCCGACCCCGCCGTGGTGGCGACGGCGACCAGGCGCACGGCACGCGCGCTGACCAGCCGGCTGCGGGGCCGGTGAGACCCCGCGGCGGCCGGGACGTCAGCCGTCGGTGCCGGTCGAGGCGTGCGCCTCGCCGACCGGCTTGCTCTCCGGCGAGCCCCGCTGGCGCAGGTAGATGCTGAGCACGGCCATGGACCCGACCGCGAGGAACTCCGACTGCCAGTTCTGGGTGGTGCGGGACCAGAAGTCGGCGTCGGTGAGGTACTGCCGCCACGCCAGCGGGTCCTGCAGCCGTTCCAGCCGGGTCTCGTTCAACGACGCCCACCCGCCCAGCGACTGGGCGAACCAGGAGGCGACGAAGATCAGGCCCATGACGCCGGTCAGGGACCACGAGAAGACCAGGGTCCTGGCCCCGCCGGTCCTGGCCCACACCGGGGAGTCAGGCCCTGCGTGCGCACCGATCTTCTGGTCCTCGGGGCTCTCGAGGCCCTCCTTGCCCGGCTGCTTGGACTCCGGGGACCCCTTCTGCACGAACCAGACCGTCGCGGAGATGTACAGCAGGAACTGGAGGTACTCGCTCTGCCAGTTCTCGGCCACGTCCGCGACGAAGTCGGCCGAGGTGAGGTAACGGCCGAAGGAGACCTGACCGAGGCTGCTCGCCACCTGGTCGTCGTCGAACTGGTGCCAGCCCGAGATCGCCTGCCCCGCCAGCGCGGCGAGGAAGATGACGCCGAAGAACAGGCTGAGCGCGTTCTCCTTGACGAACCTGCGCATGTCGCTCCCTAGTGGTGCACGGCGGCGACGACGACGACGTAGGCGAGCCCGGCGACGATGACGACGAGGTAGGCCACGAACACCGCGCGCATCATCCCCCCCGGAGCGTGCAGTCGTAGGGGTGCCCCGGCTTCGGCGTGCATCCGGCGGCCATGACCCTCCACCCGCCGCGGAACCGGGCGAGGAACATCGTGTCGCCGCTGAGCCGGACCTGGGCCATCGTCCCGTACGCGGTCGCCCCCAGCACCGCACCCGTCCGGGGCAGGTCCTCCTCGACCAGGGCGGCGGGGCACGGCTTCCCGGCCGACTGCTCGAGCTCGGACCTGGTGGCGGGCGCGAGGTACCGGCACGCCGCCGCGGCCCCCGAGCCCGAGGCGCCGGAGCCCACGGCGTCGGCGAACCGCCGGGCCACCCGCGTCGCGTCCGGCGTCTCCGGGGACCCGCACGACGTGAGTGCGGCGGCGGTCACGGTCGTCGCCGCGACGACCACCACGACCCGGAGGAACGACACCCCGCGATCATGGCACCGGGCAGCCGGCCCCCGGCGGCGGCGCGCTGGGGTCGGCCGCGGCTACGCTCTGCACGCACGCAGCCTCCCCCTGATCCACAGGAGCACCGATGCAGATCTTCGCCATCGTGGTGTCGCTGGCCGTCACGGCCGTGGGCATCACGCTGTTCGTCCTGGCGATCCGCAGGATCCTGGCGACCATCCGGGTCGGGCAGCCGGCGGCCGGGCGCACGGACCACCAGGGGGCGCGCTGGGCGACCATGCTGAGGGAGACCCTCGGCCACACCCGGATGCTCCAGTGGACCGCGGTGGGGATCGGCCACTGGTTCGTCTTCATCGGCTTCGGGCTGCTGTTCCTGACCCTCGTCACGGCCTTCGGCCAGCTCTTCGACGCCCACTTCGCGCTGCCGCTGATCGGCCACTGGTTCCTCTTCGAGTGGGTCTCGGAGCTGTTCACCACCGCGATGCTGGTCGCGATCGTGGCCTTCATCGTCTACCGGCTGACCCGCCCCCGGGACCGCAGCCGTGGCGTCGAGGGCCGCTTCTTCGGCTCGACGATGTGGCAGGGGTACTTCGTCGAGGCGGTGATCCTCGGCGTCGGCCTGTGCATCGCGCTGCTGCGCGGCGCCGAGTACGCCATCTCCCAGTACGGCGCCGACCCCGGCGGCACCGCGAGCGCGTTCCACTACCCGTTCTCGTTCTGGATCGGCGAGGCCCTGTCCGGCCTGTCCGAGTCCACCCTCGCCACCCTCGTCTACCTCGTGGCGATGGTGAAGATCGTCATCTCCTTCACCTGGATGATCGTGCTCTCGCAGAACCTCACGATGGGGGTGGCCTGGCACCGGTTCGCGGTCTTCTTCAACATCTGGTTCAAGCGCCACGCCGACGGGCGTACGTCGCTCGGCGGACTGCAGCCGATGATGGCCGGCGGCGCCCCGATCGACTTCGAGAACATCGAGGACCTCGACGAGGACGCCCCGCTGGGGGTCGGCAAGGTCGAGGACTTCGCCTGGAAGGGCATCCTCGACTTCACCACCTGCACCGAGTGCGGCCGCTGCCAGAGCCAGTGCCCGGCCTGGAACACCGAGAAGCCGCTGTCGCCCAAGCTGCTGATCACGAACCTGCGCGACCACGCCTACGCGAAGGCGCCGTACCTGCTCGCGGACGAGGCGGACCGCGACGGGCTCCCCGAGCCGGTGAGGGCCGAGGCGGAGCGCGAGCTGGTCGGCGCCACCGAGGGCGACCCCTGGGCGCCCAGCGGCGGGGCGGTGATCGACCCCGACGTGCTGTGGTCGTGCACGTCCTGCGGTGCCTGCGTCCAGCAGTGCCCGGTCGACATCGAGCACGTCGACCACATCATGGACATGCGGCGCTACCAGGTGCTGGTGGAGTCCAGCTTCCCGAGCGAGCTGAACCAGCTGTTCAAGGGCCTGGAGACCAAGGGCAACCCCTGGAACATGTCGCCCAACGCACGGATGGACTGGGCCAAGGACCTCCCGTTCGAGGTGAAGCAGGTCGGCGGCGGCCGCCCCGGCGACCCCGACGACCTCGACGAGGTGGACTGGCTGTTCTGGGTGGGGTGCGCGGGCGCCTACGAGGACCGGGCGAAGAAGACCACCCGCGCGGTCGCGGAGCTGCTCGACCTGGCCGGGGTCTCGTTCGCGGTGCTGGGCGACGGCGAGACCTGCACCGGCGACCCGGCGCGCCGCTCCGGCAACGAGTTCGTGTTCCAGCAGCTCGCGATGCAGAACGCCGAGGTGTTCCGCGAGACCAAGGTGAAGAAGGTGGTCAGCACCTGCGCGCACTGCTTCAACACGCTGAAGAACGAGTACTCCCAGCTCGGCGTCGAGCTCGAGGTCGTGCACCACACCCAGCTGCTGAACCGGCTGGTCCGGGAGGGCCGGCTCACGCCGGTGGCCCCGTCGGCGGCCCCGTCGGGGAACGGGGCGACCGCCGCCCCGCGCCGCAGCATCACCTACCACGACCCCTGCTACCTCGGCCGGCACAACCAGGTGTACTCGCCGCCGCGCGAGCTGCTGGCGGTGATCCCGGACGCCGACCTCAAGGAGATGCCGCGCAACAGCGAGCGGTCCTTCTGCTGCGGCGCCGGCGGTGCCCGGATGTGGATGGAGGAGAAGCTCGGGGAGCGGATCAACATGAACCGCTCCACCGAGGCCGTGGAGACCGGCGCCGACCAGATCGCGGTCGCCTGCCCGTTCTGCCGGGTCATGCTCTCCGACGGGCTCACCTCGCTCCAGGCGGGCGGCACCGCCCGTGAGGAGGTCGAGGTGCTCGACGTGGCCCAGCTGCTGCTGGCCTCGGTCGCGCGCCCCGGGGCCGACGGGGGCACGCCGGTCGAGCTGCGGGCCGAGCCCGAGCCCGGGGACGTCACGGTGACCGCCGAGACCGTCACCGCGCACCGGGACGTCGGCGCCGACGCGGCCGCCGGCGTCGAGCCCGACCCGGAGGTCGAGTCGGGGGCCGCCGAGGAGACCACCGACCGGGACCGCCGGGACTGACCGACGGCGGACCTGCGGCAGCCGCCGGTCACCCTTGCAGGTTCGTGCACGGCGAAGATCGGCAGCCCACCGGGTCTGGCGCCGGGACCGGATCTGGGGTGGCATGTCCTCCGACAGGTGGCGGCACGAGTGCCACCGGAGGACCGTCCAGCCCGAGGAGCCGTCGGTGACCGAGCGAACTCTTCTCTCCGCCCTGGGTGCGGGGACCCTGCTGCTGTCGGCGCTGGTGGCCGGCGTGCCCGCAGCCGACGCCGCCGGCTCCCACGGCCTGCACGGGCAGCGCGTGTGCCGCGCCCAGCTCTCCAAGGGCGAGGCGAGCTGCAGCGCCGTCAAGCTCGTGGACAGCACCGGCGTCGCTCCGAAGTCCGCGGCCCCTCCGAGCACCGGGCTCACCCCGGCCGGGCTCCGTGACGCCTACAAGCTCGCCGGGGCCTCGGCCGCCGGCCGCACGGTCGCGATCGTGGACGCCTACGGCTACCCCAACCTCGAGCGGGACCTCGCGGTCTACCGCTCCCAGTTCGGCCTTCCCGCCTGCACGACGGCGAACGGCTGCCTGAGGATCCGCAACCAGACCGGCGGCACGTCGTCCCCGCGGACGAACACCGGCTGGGACCAGGAGCAGGCGCTCGACGTGGACGCGGTCTCCGCCGCCTGTCCGGACTGCACGATCCTCGTGGTGCAGGCGCGCAGCGCCTCCTTCGCCGACCTCGGGACGGCCGTCTCCTGGGCTGCGACCCAGAAGCCGGCCGCGATCTCGAACAGCTACGGCGGCTCCGACGCGTCGGACTCGACCTACGGCCACTACTACGACCACTCCGGCATCGCGGTGACCGCCTCCACGGGAGACGACGGCTACCAGGGCGGCAGCTACCCGGCCTCGTCGTCCCACGTGACGGCGGTCGGCGGCACCTCGCTCGTCAAGGCGTCGGGCACGAGCAGGGGCTGGGCCGAGACGGTGTGGAACGGGACCGGCTCCGGCTGCTCGACGCTGAATGCCGCGCTCCCGGACGCGGCGAAGGTCGGCACCGGCTGCGCGAAGCGGGCGATGGCCGACGTCGCGGCCGCGGCGGACCCGGCCAAGGGCGGGCTGGCCGTCTACTACCCGACCACCACCAAGAGCTCGACGTGGGGCCAGTTCGGCGGGACCAGCGAGGCCGCGCCGATCATCGCCTCCGTCTACGCCCTGTCGGGGCGGACGGACAATGACGCCAACGCCTACCCGTACCAGAGCCCCGGGAGCCTGTTCGACGTGACGAGCGGCAGCAACGGGACCTGCCCGACGCCGCAGTGGTGCACCGCCCGGGCCGGCTGGGACGGGCCGACCGGCCTGGGCACCCCGAACGGCATCGGCGCCTTCTGACGTCGGCATGGCCGCGCCGTGACGCCGGACTGACGCACTATTGACGTCAGTCGACGTCTCTCGGGCCTTGACATGACACCATGGATGGTGTCAACGTGGTGCGCATGGACATCACGCCGTATGTCGACAGCCTCCGCCACGACCTCGCCGCGGCCGCCGACGCCGGTGGCCCGGAGGCGCGGGCGGCCGCCGAGCGGCTCACCCTCGCGCTGGACCCGGCGATGCGGATGGCGCTGATGGAGCTGCTGTCCCAGGCCGCCGCGGAGATCACGGGGGAGCTCGGCGCCGGGTCCGTCGAGGTCCGGCTGCGCGGCCGCGAGCCGGAGCTGGTCGTGGACGTGCCGACGATGGCCACGGCCCCCCCGGGCGGGGCCCCGGCACCGGGCGCGGCCTCGGCCGCCGGGCCCTCCGGAGCCGGTGAGGCCGCCGAGGACGACGGGGACGACGGCGGTACCGCCCGGATCACCCTGCGGCTGCCGGAGTCGGTGAAGTACCGCGCCGAGGAGCTCGCCGCCAAGGGAGGTCACTCCCTCAACGGCTGGATCGTCAACGTGGTCCGCGCCGCCACCCGCGAGCGGGCCGTCACCGTCGACGTCGACCTCTCCAGCCTCCCGTTCGCCGAGGGCCTTCCCTCGCGCACCCACACCCCCAAGCGGATGACCGGCTGGGTCTAGGCCGGCCCGCGCACCCCCACCTCCCACCCCATCCGCCCGGCGTACGTCGGGCGGGTGACCCCGCACACCCTCAGGAGCCCGTCATGCAGCGAACCCTCAGCACCCCCGGACCCGTCTCGCTCCACGTGGAGCTGCGCTCCGGCGACCTCGTCGTCGCGACCGCGGACGTCCTCGAGACCGTCGTCGACGTCTCCGGCGACGAGGCGGACCAGGTCGCCGTCGACCAGCACGGCGGCAGGATCACCGTCATCGGCCCGAAGGGCGGTCGCGGGTTCTTCGGCGGGTCGTCGCGCGACCTCACCGTCCACGTCACGATGCCGCACGACAGCCGGCTCTCGACCAAGCTCGGCTCGGCCGACCTCCGCGTCGACGGCCGGCTCGGCGAGACCTGGGTCAAGGCCGGGTCCGGCGACGTCCGGATCGAGGAGCTCGGCGCCCAGACGCTGGTCGAGACCGGGTCCGGCGACGTCACCGTCGACGTCGTACGCGGCCCGCTGCAGGTCAAGAGCGGCTCCGGCGACGTCACCGTGGACCGCTCCCACGCCCCCGTGCAGGTGGCGACCGGGTCCGGCGACGTCGTCCTGGTCGTCGCCGACGAGCCGGTCTCGGCGAAGTCGGGCTCGGGCGACCTCCGGGTCCGGGAGGCGCAGCGCGACCTGTCCCTGACCACCGCCTCGGGCGACCTGGTCGTCGACCTGCTCCACCGCGGCCGGCTCGACGCCCGCAACGTCTCCGGCGACATCCGGGTCGGTGTCCCCACCGGGCTCCCGGTGTGGACCGACATCACGAGCATGACCGGGAGCGTCCGCTCCGACCTCCACGGCGCGGGGGAGCCGGCCGAGGGCCAGGACTTCGTCGAGCTGCACGCCCGCACCGTCAGCGGCGACGTCCACCTCCAGCAGCGCTGAGCCCCCGCCCCACGCCCCGACGACCCACCCGAGAGGAACTCCGCCATGACCGACTACAGCCGCCTCACCTCGGACCTCGCCGCCGCCCGGATCGCGGAGCGGCTCGCCGACGCCGAGCGGCCGCGCGTCGCGGGACCACGCCGTCCGCACGGACGCCACGCGCTCGCCCGGCAGCTGCACCGGCTCGCCGACCGCCTCGACACCTGACCGTGCGGCGCGGGCGGCCCAGCCGCCCCGGCTCAGACCTGCGTGCGGTGGAAGCCGAGGTGGGACCGTGACGGCGTCGGGCCGCGCTGCCCCTGGTAGCGCGAGCCGTACTTCTCCGAGCCGTAGGGGTGCTGCGAGGGCGAGGACAGCCGGAAGAAGCAGAGCTGGCCGATCTTCATCCCCGGCCACAGCTTGATCGGCAGCGTCGCGACGTTCGACAGCTCGAGCGTCACGTGGCCGGAGAAGCCGGGGTCGATGAACCCGGCCGTCGAGTGGGTGAGCAGGCCCAGCCGGCCCAGTGACGACTTGCCCTCGAGCCGGGCGGCCACGTCGTCGGGCAGCGTCACCACCTCGTACGTCGACCCGAGCACGAACTCCCCCGGGTGCAGGATGAACGGCTCGGCACCCTGGGGCTCGACCTCACGCGTGAGGTCGGGCTGGTCGGCCGCCGGGTCGATGTGCGGGTACTTGTGGTTCTCGAAGACGCGGAAGAACCGGTCCAGCCGCACGTCGACGCTCGAGGGCTGCACCATCGCGTCGTCGAAGGGATCGAGCGCCACGCGGCCGGCGTCGATCTCGCGGAGGATGTCGCGGTCGGAGAGCAGCACAGCCCTCAACCTATCCTCCCGATTCGTCTGCGCTCCGGACGGCTTCACGAGTGGGGCGACCGCAGACGGATGCGCGCGCCGTCGCAGCGGCCCGCCGACGTCCGGGACCGCGTCGTGCTCGCGACCAAGGCGATCCAGTACTATCTGCGTCGTCCCCGCTGCGGGGCGTGCGGATGTAGCTCAGTTGGTAGAGCGCGACCTTCCCAAGGTCGATGTCGCGAGTTCGAGTCTCGTCATCCGCTCCAGCCGTCACGTTCGGTTCGCGGCAGGTCGTCCAGCGCCAGCCACTCGTCCCAGGTCAGGTCGCGGCCGACGTACCTGGGGCGCTCCAGCGGCCAGTCCTCGGCGACCCAGCGGGGCACGAGCTCGTCGAGCGCGGCCTCCAGCTCCGTCCCGACGCACTCGTCGACCACCCACCAGGAGATCTCGGCGTCCGCACCGCCCACCTTCTCCGGCGGGTCGAGGTACACGCAGCCCAGCAGCGCCGTCTCGTCGGCGTCGAGCACGGCGTAGTTGAACGACTCGTGGGCCTCCATCTCGTCGGCGTGGTGCTGCAGGTCCTCCCGGTCCTGCTCCGCGGTCATCGCCTCGGGCGGCCAGCCCCAGGCCCGGCCGTAGATCGAGAACAGCCGATCGCGGGAGCCGTGGACCGCGACGAGGTCCAGCGCGGTGTCCTCGGGACGGATCGGGCGGAGGTGGTGGCCCGTGCGGAGCGGCACCCGCTGCGGGTGCCGCCAGCCCTCGGGCAGCCAGGTCGACGCGCTGCTCACCGGGACAGTCAAGCAGGACCGGTGCGCCGACGGCGCGGTTCCTGCGCCTAGCCTGGCGGGGTGCCGATCCCCGACTTCATCGTCGAGCTGCGCCGCCGCATCGGGACCGCGGAGCTCTGGCTCCCCGGTGTCACCGCCGTGGTCCGCCGCGACGCCGAGATCCTCCTCGTCCAGCGCTCCGACACCGGTGAGTGGACGCCGGTGACCGGCATCGTCGACCCCGGGGAGCACCCGGGAGTCGCGGCCCGCCGCGAGGTGCTCGAGGAGACCGGCGTGCACGTGGTCGTCGAGCGGCTGGCCATGGTCCAGGCGCTGCCGACGACGACCCACGTGAACGGCGACCGGGCGTCGTACCTCGACCACGTCTTCGCCTGCCGCTACCTCGAGGGCGAGGCCCGCCCCGCCGACGACGAGTGCCGCGACGTGCGCTGGTGCCCGCTGGACGACCTGCCGGCGATGCGGACGACGTACCTCGACCGGATCGGCTGCGTGCTGCGCGAGGACCCGATCACCGCGTTCGTCTCGTGAGCGGGGCGTTCGAGGGCTTCCCCGAGGCCGCGCTCGACTTCTACGACGACCTCGAGCTGGACAACACCCGGTCCTTCTGGACCGCCCACCGCGAGGTGTACGAGACCGCCGTCCGGGCGCCGATGACCGCGCTGACGGCCGCGCTCGAGCCCGAGTTCGGCGCCGCCAAGATCTACCGTCCCTACCGCGACGTCCGGTTCGCCAGGGACAAGACGCCCTACAAGGACCACCAGGGGGCGTTCGTCGCGGCGGGCCCGGCCACCGGGTACTACCTGCAGGTCGGCGCCCCGGGGGTCCGGGTCGGGGTCGGCTTCTACTACGCCGAGCGGGAGCGGCTCGCCTCGATCCGGGCCGCGATCGCCGACGACCGCACCGGCCCGCAGCTGAGCCGGGTGGTCGACCGGCTCGTCCGTCGGGGCTGGGAGCTCGGCGGCGAGACCCTGCGGACCAGCCCGCGCGGGTACGACGCGAGCCACCCGCGGATCGGCCTCCTGCGGCACCGCACGATGACGCTGGGCCGCTCCTACGGCTTCGAGCCGGTCATCTTCTCCCCCGACCTGGTCGAGCAGGTGCGCGCCGACTGGCGGGCGGGACGCCCGTTCGTGGAGTGGGTGGTCGAGCACGCGGTCGGGTGAGACCACTCGGGCCCCTGCGGGGCGGCGCAGGGCTCAGTGCGGCTGCCAGGCATCCTCGGACTGGGTGCGCGAGGTGACCGCGCGCGGCAGCCGGCCGTCGGCGAGCGCCTGGATGCTGACCTGCTCGAAGACGTCGCGCAGGCTGCTGCGAGCGGCGATCCAGACGTGCTGGAGCACCTCCGCCGACCCGTTGTAGCGGACCGCCTCCGGTCGCAGCCCGTACACGCTGACCAGCGGGCCGTCGACGGCACGGATGACGTCGGCGACGCTGACCGTGTCGGCGTCACGCGCCAGCCGCCAGCCGCCGGACTGACCGCGCTGGCTCATCACGACGCCGGCCCGACGCAGGTCGGCGAGGATGGCCTGGAGGAAGCCGTGCGGGATCTCCTGGAGCCGGCCCAGCTCCTCGGCGCTCACCGGGGCGCCGTCCTGGTGACCGGCCAGGACGATCAGGGCCCGCAGGGCGTAGTCGGACTTCGCGGAGACTCGCACGCCGCCAGTCTCGCAGACGGGCCTGGCTACGCTGGCCCGGCCAGCGGCGGACGGCGGGGAGGGTGCTCGTGACCGAGGCGCACCGGGGCCACGACCACGGTGGGGCGGCCCTCGCCGACCAGCGCGGTCGCCTCGTCGCGGTCCTCGCGGTGACCCTGGCGGTCCTGGTCGTCGAGGTGGTCGGCGCCCTGGTCTCGGGCAGCCTGGCGCTGCTGGCCGACGCCGGGCACGTGCTGACCGACGTGGCCGGCCTGGGCATGGCCGTCCTCGCGGCGGTGCTCTCCCGCCGGCCGGCGACCGATGCGCGCACGTGGGGGTTCCGGCGCGCCGAGGTGCTCGCCGCGGCGGCCCAGGCGGCGGTGCTGCTCGCGGTCGGCGTGCTGGTGCTCGTCGAGGCGGTGCACCGGCTGCTCCAGCCGCCGGAGGTGACGCCGGCGGCGATGCTCGTCTTCGGCGCCGTCGGGCTCGCCGGCAACCTCGTCGCCATGGCCGTGCTCGCCGGCGGCCGCTCGGCCAACCTCAACACGCGGGCGGCGTTCCTCGAGGTGGTCAACGACGCTCTCGGGTCGGTCGCGGTCCTCGTGGCCGCCGCCGTCATCGCGCTGAGCGGCTGGCAGCGCTCGGACGCGGTCGCGTCCCTGGTGATCGGGGCGCTGATCGTGCCGCGCACGCTGCGGCTGCTCGCCGAGAGCGTCAACGTGCTGCTGGAGTCGACGCCGCGCGGCCTGGACCTCGGCGACGTACGACGCCGGCTGCTGTCGCACCCGCACGTCCACGACGTCCACGACCTGCACGCCACCCAGGTCGCCACCGGGCTGCCCGTGGTGACCGCGCACCTCGTCGTCGACGACAGCTGCTTCTACGACGGCCACCTCGGGTCGATGCTCGACGAGCTCCAGCGCGAGCTCGACACGGACTTCGACGTCGAGCACTCCACGCTCCAGTTCGAGGCGCTCTCCCACGCGGAGCACGAGCACGAGACGCACCCGTGAGGCGGCGTCCCGTGCCCGGACGTTCCTGCGGTCGCTACGGCAGCGGCAGCACCGCGAACCGGTCCCGCGTCACCTGCGGGGTCGGCTCGGGGTTGATCGACTCGCTGTTGCCGAAGAACTTGCAGTCGTAGCCGATCGCCACCCCCCCGGAGATCCAGCTGATCTCGCGGGTCCCGACGGCCCGGCACTTGTCGGCCTTCCACGGCAGCACGTCGCCGTGGACCGGCTCGAGCGCCGCCAGCGCGAACCGCGAGACGTCCTGACCGGTGGCCGGGAGGTGGTGGCGCCCGATGCACTTGAAGTGGCCGCCGACCAGCAGGTAGGAGTCGTCCGGCGACACCGCGACGCTCCAGAACGTGTCCATGCAGGTGCCGGTGATCCACGTCGGCTTCGCCGTCAGCGAGATGTTCCGGGTCTCGAAGCGGCTGACCGCGTCGCACATGCCGGCGTTCGAGCCTCCGGTGGCCACCAGGAAGAACGCGGACCCGTCGTGGGTGAACGCGACGTCGTGCAGGAAGTTCTGGTACTTCGCGCCGCAGGGCGTGCCGCCTCCGGGGCCGTGCGCGAGCGGCACGTCCCAGGCGGTGACGCTCGCCGACGTGGCCGACAGGGTCAGCATCACGGTCTGGGACCGGGCCTGGCCGCCCACGCTCGTGAAGGAGCCGACGCCGACCCAGTGGGTGCCGCCGGGCTGGACGTCGGCGTGCAGGATGCTGCCACCCTTGTTGAGCTTGGGCACGGTGTACGCCGCGTCGGCCCCCGTGTCGCGCCGGACCACCGTGATCCCACCCGGGAACGAGCCGGCCACGACCAGGTACGTCGTGCCGGGCACCTGCTCGATCGAGGTGACCTTGCCGCCCAGGGAGCGGGTCCAGGTCTGCTTGCCGGTGGACAGGTCGAAGTAGGACACGCCCTTGCTGCTGCCCGCCCACACGTGCTGGCCGTCCGAGGCCGGCAGCAGGGAGTACCACTGGCCACCTCCGGGGCCGGTCCAGGCCACCCGCGTCGGGTCGTTGGGTGCGGTGGCGGTCAGCCCCGCGCCCGTGGAGGTCACCTTGGCCCCGTTGCCCTGGCTGTAGCTGGTGATCCCGTGACCGGCGACCACCACGCGGCTGCCGACCTGCTCGACCGCCTCCACCACGGCGGAGTCGCCGTGGAACTGCGGACGGTTCTTGATCGGCGTGCTTCCCGGCATCGCCGCGGCCCGGGCCGCCAGAGCGGCGGCCGGTGCGGTCGCTCCGGTCGCTCCGGTCGCTGCGGTCGCAGCGGTCCGCGCGGTCGCCGTCGCCGGGGCCGCCGTGGCCCCCGCGGCCGGTGCGATCGCCAGCGACGAGGCGGCCGCGGCCGCCAGCAGGGCCGTGAGCGCGTGCGTGAGTCTCATGTCGGGCGTCCCCCTCTTCGGCGACCCCCCGCGAATGCCCCCCGCGGTGGCCGGTCAGTGCTGGGGACACCCGATCATCGGCGCACCCGCTCGGACCAGGGTCCAAAGTCCCGGGGCGACGTCCATCCGGGTGGTGTCGTGACCACCCGTCCGGCAGCGCTGCGACGGGGCTGGACAGCCTTACACCGTAAAAATGTCCGCACCGGGCCCGTGTGTCCCGGGAGCGGGTGGGTACGCGGAGAGTGCGGGCCGACGGAACGGGCCGCCTACTACTGCTGGGCACCGACGTCCGGCACGTCCACTGGGGGGACCAGCATGCGCACCACCGTCACACACCTCGACCGGAGCGGTCGATGAGCACCGCCGCGGGACCGAACCCGC
>JAICLD010000122.1 GCA_025927595.1 Nocardioidaceae bacterium
ACCGGGACGCCCACCCCGCCTCCGCCGAGCAGGGACAGGCCGAGCACCACGGACTCCGGGATGCCGTCGAGCAGGGCGCCCACGGCGATCGCCGCGCCGCTGCCCTGCTGGTCGGCCTCGCTGGGCTGCTGGCCCTCCGAGCGCTTGCGGTCCTTGGCGCCCCTCTTGGCCAGGAACACGTTGGCCGCGACGTACACCAGCGCGCCGCCGAGGAACCCGACGACGGTGGGAACCAGGCCGCCCTTGGTCTCGGCCTCGTCGACGAGGTCGAACGCCAACGCGGAGATGAGCACCCCGGCGCCGAAGGACATGATGATCGCCACGACCCGCTGCGGGACGCTGACGAGCCAGGCGACCGCGGCCCCCACAACCAGGGCTCCGCCTGCGAGCAGTCCCCAGAGTCCTGCCTGAAGCCAGATGGGCATACCGCGATCTCCTCACGAAAAGGGGTGTCGCGACGTCGTACCCAAGATCGTTGCGGATACGCAACTATGCGGACCAGGGGGAGGAGGAGACACCGTTGGCGGTCCCGGACTCGTTGGTCGCGGCCAGCCTGGTCGCGGCCGCGTTGAACGCGCCGAGCGCCCGCATGAACCGCTCCTGGTCCCGCTGGGACATCTCCCCGACGACCTCGGCGAGCAGGTCGCGACGGTGCGCCATCACCTGCGCCACGAGCCGGCGACCGCTCCGGGACAGGGCGAGCGAGACCTGCCGACGGTCGTGCGGGTCCGTCCTACGCTCCAACAGCTCGTTGCGCACGAGGCGGTCACAGGTCCGGCTGGCGTTCGAGGCGTTGACGCCGAGCTCGCGCGCCACCGCGCCGAGGTTCGCCCGGCCCACCTCGGAGAGCATCACCAGGACCCGCAGCTGCGGCACGCTCACGGTGTGGCTGACCGCGCTCAGAGACCTGATGACGGCCGCCGCGAACGTGCGGCTGGCCTGCACCATGGGAGCCAGGTCGAGGTCGTCTGAAGGCGGCACCCCCCGACCATATACCGGGTTGGGTCTTGTTTGCGTGAATGCAACTAATGAGGGTACGAATGGAGGCGTCACACCGCAGGCCGAGAGCAGGGAGGGCGACGTGGCGGAGCTGGCAGGGCCGGCAGGGCTCACAGGTCTCTCGCAGCTTCCAGCGCTCCCCGGGGCGGTCACCGCGCTGGTCGAGCGGGTGGACGGAGAGGTCCGGTTCGACGCCGGGTCCCGCGCGGCGTACTCGACGGACGGCTCGAACTTCCGGCAGGTGCCCCTCGGCGTGGTGCTGCCCCGGACCGTCGAGGCGGCCGTCGAGGCGGTCGCCGTCTGCCACGAGCACGACCTGCCGCTGGTCTCGCGCGGGGGTGGCACCAGCCTGGCCGGCCAGTGCACCAACGAGGCGGTCGTCCTCGACTTCTCGAAGTACTGCCACCGGGTGGTCTCGGTCGACGCCGACGCCCGCCGGTGCGTCGTCGAGCCGGGCATCGTGCTCGACGACCTGAACGCGCGCCTCGCCGACACCGGTCTCCGGTTCGGGCCGGAGCCGGCGACCCACATGAACTGCACGATCGGCGGCATGATCGGGAACAACTCCTGCGGTGCCACGGCCCAGCGCAACGGCAAGGTGGTGGACAACGTCGTCTCGCTGGACGTGCTGCTCCACGACGGCACCCGGTTCACGTGCGGCCGCACCGACGACGAGGAGTACGCCGCGATCGAGCGTCGCGGTGACCGGCGCGCGCACGTCTACCGGACGCTGCGCCGGCTGCGTGAGGAGCACGGTGACCTCATCCGCGAGCGCTACCCCGACATCCCCCGCCGGGTCTCCGGCTACAACCTCGACTCGCTGCTGCCCGAGCAGGGCTTCGACGTCGCGCGGTTCCTGGTCGGCAGCGAGTCGACGCTGGTCACGGTGCTGCACGCGGAGCTCGAGCTGGTCCCCGTCGTGAGGGCCCGGACGCTCGTGGTCCTGGGCTACCCGGACATCTTCGCCGCCGCGGACGCGGTCCCCCGGGTCGTGGAGCACGAGCCCATCGCGCTCGAGGGCGTCGACCACTACCTGGTGCACGACGAGCAGCTCAAGGGCATGAACGACGAGGCCGTGCACGAGCTGCCGGAGGGCAGCGGCTACCTCATGGTCCAGATGGGCGGGGAGGACACCGAGGAGGCCGACGCCCGGGCCCGGGCGATGCTCGAGGCGCTCGGCGACACCGAGCACGACCCCGCCGTGGCCTTCTTCGACGACCCGGAGCGGGAGCACGAGCTGTGGCTGGTGCGCGAGTCCGGCCTCGGCGCCACCGCGCACGTCCCGCACCGACCGGACACCTTCGAGGGCTGGGAGGACTCCGCCGTCCCGGTCCCGCGCCTCGGCGACTACCTGCGCGACCTGTCGGCGCTCTACCGCGAGTTCGGCTACGCCGGCGACACCGGCCCCAGCCTCTACGGCCACTTCGGGCAGGCCTGCGTCCACACCAGGATCCCCTTCGACCTCTACTCCGCCGAGGGCGTCGCGGCCTACCGCCGCTTCATGGAGCGCGCCGCCGACCTGTGCGTCGCCTACGGCGGCTCCCTGTCGGGGGAGCACGGGGACGGTCAGTCGCGCGGCGAGCTGCTCGAGCGGATGTTCGGCCCGGAGGTCGTGGGGCTTTTCGGGGCGGTCAAGGACCTCTTCGACCCGGCCGACCGGATGAACCCCGGCAAGGTGGTGCGCCCCGCACCGCTGGACGCCCACTTACGGCTCGGCAAGGACTGGGCGCCGGCGGAGCCCCAGGACCTGTTCTTCCGGTTCCCGCACGACGGCGGGTCCTTCAGCGAGGCCGCGAACCGGTGCGTCGGGGTCGGCAAGTGCCGGCAGCACGGTCACCAAGGTGGGGCGGTCATGTGCCCGTCGTACCAGGTGACCCGCGAGGAGGAGCACTCCACCCGGGGTCGCGCCCGGCTGCTGTTCGAGATGCTCGACGGGCACGGCGACAGCCCGGTCCGGAACGGCTGGCAGTCGGAGGAGGTGCGCGAGGCGCTCGACCTGTGCCTCGCCTGCAAGGGCTGCAAGCACGACTGCCCGGCCTCGGTCGACATGGCGACCTACAAGGCGGAGTTCCTCGCGCACCACTACGCCGGCCGGCTGCGGCCACGCGCCGACTACGCCACCGGATGGCTGCCGGTGGCGGCCGCCCTGGTGACCCGGGCGCACCTGGGACGGGCCGTCAACCGGCTCACGCACACGCCACCGCTCGGCCGGCTGGCCACCCGGGCCGCCGGCCTGGAGGACCGCGAGGTGCCGCTCTTCGCCGAGCAGACGCTGCAGCAGTGGTGGTCCCGACGCAGACCCGAGGACCGGCCGCCGGGGTCCGACGGCTCCCGCGGCCGCGTCCTGCTGTGGCCGGACACCTTCACGAACACCTTCGCCCCCCACATCGCGAAGGCCGCCGTGGAGGTTCTGGAGCGAGCCGGCTGGGAGGTCACGGTCCCGACCGAGCCCGTGTGCTGCGGCCTCACCTGGATCTCCACCGGACAGCTCGGCACGGCCAAGCGCGTGCTGCGGCGCACGGTCTCGGCGCTGGCGCCGCACGTGCGCGACGGCGGCCTGGTCGTGGGCCTCGAGCCCTCCTGCACGACGGTGTTCCGCAGCGACGTCGCGGAGCTGTTCCCCGGCGAGCAGGACGTGCACCGGCTGCGCGACCACACGGTCACCTTCGCCGAGCTGCTCACCCAGCACACCGACGGCTGGCAGCCGCCGCGGCTGGACCGGGGGGCCGCCGTGACCGCGCTCGCGCAGGTGCACTGCCACCAGCACGCCGTGCTCGGCTGGGACGCCGACCGTGCCCTGCTGGAGTCCGCCGGCGTGGACGTCGAGCGCCTCGAGTCCGGCTGCTGCGGGCTCGCCGGCAACTTCGGCTTCACCGCCGGCCACGGGGAGGTCAGCGTCGCTCTGGCCGAGCAGGTGCTGCTGCCCCGGCTGCGGGAGGCGGACCCGAGGACCGTCGCGCTCGCCGACGGCTTCTCGTGCCGGACCCAGATCCACGACCTCGACAGCGGCGGGCACGAGGCGGTCCACCTCGCCGAGCTGGTCGCCGCCGGCTACCGCGACGGCCCCGTCGACGGCACCACCCTGACCGACACGTACCGCTGAGACCACGCACGACAACCAAGGAGAGATGTCCATGGCCACCACCGTCGCCGACTACCTGCTGTCCCGCCTCCGCGAGTGGGGGGTCGAGCAGGTCTTCGGCTACCCGGGCGACGGCATCAACGGCCTGCTCGGCGCCTTCGGGCGCGCCGACGACCAGCCTCGCTTCATCCAGTCCCGGCACGAGGAGATGAGCGCCTTCGAGGCGGTCGGCTACGCCAAGTTCAGCGGCCGTCCAGGCGTGTGCATGTCGACCTCCGGACCAGGGGCGGTCCACCTCCTGAACGGCCTGTACGACGCCAAGCTCGACCGTGTACCGGTGGTCGCGGTCGTCGGCCAGACCAGCCGGTCGGCGATGGGCGGCAGCTACCAGCAGGAGGTGGACCTGCTGACGCTGTTCAAGGACGTCGCCAGCGACTACGTCCAGATGGTGACCGTGCCCGAGCAGCTCCCCAACGTGCTGGACCGGGCCTTCCGGGTGGCGATGACCCGGCGCGCGCCCACGGCGGTGATCATCCCCAGTGACGTGCAGGAGCTGACCTACGAGCCTCCCGGCCACGAGTTCAAGATGGTGCCCTCGAGCCTCGGCATCGAGTGGCCCACCTCCGTGCCGGACGACGCGGCGGTGCGCAGGGCGGCCGAGCTGCTCAACGCGGGGACCAAGGTCGCCATGCTCGTCGGTCACGGCGCGCGGGGAGCCCGGCGCGAGGTCGAGGAGGTCGCGGACCTGCTCGGCGCCGGGGTCGCCAAGGCGCTCCTGGGCAAGGACGTGCTGTCCGACGAGCTGCCCTACGTCACCGGCTCGATCGGCCTGCTCGGCACCCGGCCGAGCTACGAGATGATGTCCGGCGCCGACACCCTGCTCACCGTCGGCTCGAGCTTCCCCTACACGCAGTTCATGCCGCCGCTGGACCAGGCCCGCGCGGTGCAGGTCGACATCGACGGCACGATGATCGGGATGCGCTACCCCTACGAGGTGAACCTCGTCGGGGACGCCGCCACGACGCTGCGGGCGCTGATCCCGCTGCTGAAGCGCAAGGAGGACCGGTCCTGGCAGGACGGGATCCAGGACAAGGTCGCCCGCTGGTGGGAGACCATGGACATGGAGGCGCACGTCTCGGCAGACCCGGTGAACCCGATGCGGCTGTTCAGCGAGCTGTCCCCGCGGCTGCCCGACGACGCGATCGTCGCGGCCGACAGCGGGTCGTCGGCGAACTGGTACGCCCGTCAGCTCAGGTTCCGCGGCAACATGCGCGGCAGCCTGTCGGGCAACCTGGCCACGATGGGCCCGGGCGTCCCCTACGGCATCGGTGCGAAGTTCGCGCATCCCGGCCGGCCGGTCATCGTCTTCGAGGGCGACGGCGCCATGCAGATGAACGGTCTCGCGGAGCTGATCACGGTGTCGCGCTACTGGAAGACCTGGAGCGACCCGCGCCTGGTCGTCGCCGTGCTGCACAACAACGACCTCAACCAGGTCACGTGGGAGATGCGGGCCATGGGCGGCAGCCCGAAGCTCGTCGAGTCGCAGGCGCTGCCCGACGTCGACTACGCCGGGTTCGCCGCCAGCCTCGGGCTGCGCGCCGAGACGGTCACCGACCCCGAGCAGCTCGGCCGCTGCTGGGAGCAGGCGCTGGCCGCCGACCGGCCCACGGTGCTCGACGTGCACACCGACCCGAACGTGCCACCGGTCCCGCCGCACGCCACCTTCGAGCAGATGAAGGACGCCGCTCAGGCACTGCTGCGCGGAGACCAGAACAGGTGGGGCGTGATCAAGGAGGGCCTGAAGACCAAGGCCCAGGAGCTCCTGCCCCACCACGAGGGATGAGGCGACCGTGACCGGCGACGAGGGGCGGGCCCGCGCGCTCGGGACCTGTGACGTCCCGGTGCAGCGGGTCAGCGCCTCGGCGTACACCGTGCCCACCGACAGCCCGGAGGCCGACGGCACGATCGCGTGGGACTCCACCACGCTGGTGCTCGTGGAGGCGGGCGCCGGTGACCGCTTCGGCATCGGCTGGACCTACGCGCCCGCGGCCGCCGCGGACCTCGTCGAGGAGGTCCTGGCCGGCGCCGTCGTGGGGCACAGTGCGCTGGACATGCCGGCCGTCCACGAGCAGATGCGTCGCAGGCTGCGCAACGCCGGCCTTCCGGGCCTCGGCGCGGAGGCCCTGTCCGCGGTCGACGTCGCACTGTGGGACCTCAAGGCCCGGCTCCTCGAGCTGCCGCTGCACCGGCTGCTCGGCGCGTTCCGCGACGCCGTCCCGGTCTACGGAAGCGGCGGCTTCACGACGTACACGGAGCGGCAGCAGGCGGAGCAGCTCGAGGGCTGGGTGACGCAGGGGATCCCTCGCGTGAAGATCAAGGTCGGCGAGGACTGGGGCCGCCGCACCGACCGCGACACCGCGCGGGTCCGGGCGGCCCGCGCGGTGGTCGGCCCCTCCGTCGAGCTGTACGTCGACGCGAACGGCGCCTACACGCCCAAGCAGGCGGTGCGCTGGCTCCGCGGCCTGGCGGACGCAGACGTCCGCTGGTTCGAGGAGCCGGTGAGCTCCGACGACCTGGCCGGCCTGCGACGGGTCCGGGACGAGGTCGAGGCGGATGTCGCGGCGGGGGAGTACGTGTACGAGCCCGAGGGGGCGGTCCGACTGCTCGGTGCGGACGCCGTGGACTGCCTCCAGGCGGACGCCACGCGGTGCGGCGGCATCACCGGCTGGCTGAGGGTCGCGGCGCTGGCGGACGCCGCCCACGTCGACGTGTCCGCCCACTGCGCACCCCATCTCCACGCGTCGGTGGCGGCAGCGGTCCCGCGGCTGCGGCACCTGGAGTGGTTCCACGACCACGTCCGGATCGCCGACCTGCTGCTGGACGGGGTGGCGCCGGCGACCGGCGGCCTGCTGCGGCTGGGGGACGCACCGGGTCACGGGATGTCGTGGCGGACCGCCGACGCGGACGCCTACCGGGTCCGCTGACCCGCGCTTGCTAGCGTCCGGGTGTGGCAGGACGGCGTCGGGACCGGCTCGCGTGGAGCCGTCGGCCCGGGGCGCGCCGGGTGGCGGTCCGAGCGCTGCGCGTGCTCGCCGTCTACCTCGTCGCCGGCGTGCTCGTCGCGCCGCTCGCGGTGGCGCGCTCGGTCGACCGGGCCCGGCTGCACGAGACCGCCGGGATCACGCCGGTCACGCTGCGGGTCACCACGACCGGCCACAGCGAGCTGCGGCTCGGCGTGGCCGGGACCCTCTACGTCCCCCGCTCCCGAGGCCCGCTGGGCGTCGTCGCGACCGTGGACGGCCCCGGGATCCCCGACGGCAGCAACGGTGACCTCGCGTCGTACGTGACACCGCACATGCTGCAGCTCTACACCGGCCTCTTCCACGACCCGACCCGCGCCGTCTCGACCTACGTCGACCTGCTGGAGAAGGAGCTGCTGCACGAGTGGCTGCTCGCGGAGGTGCGGCTCGGGCTGGTCACCGGCACGACGCTGCTGGTCCTCCTGCTGGTGCTCCCGGGGCTGCGGCGGCCGAGCCCGCAGGGCGGCCCGGGACGCCCCCTGGCGGCGGTGGTGACGGTCCTGGCGGCGAGCCTGCTGCTGGCCGGCTGGCAGCTGTGGCCGAACGACGCGGCCGCGGCGGACGCCGGGGTCTACGCCATCCCGGGGCTGGACGGCACGCCGGCACAGGGGGCCACGACGGACAGCGCCCTGCTCAAGGTGCTGCTCGGCGGCGCGCTGCCGAAGGTCGAGACGCTGGTCGACCGGCAGGAGCGGCAGGTGCGGCACTACCGGGAGGTCGCCGACGCGTCGCTGGCCGCCCAGGAGTCGCGCGTCGTCGGGCCGCGACCGGGTGAGGTGGCGGTGCTGATGGAGTCGGACATGCACTGCAACACCACGATGATCCGGATGCAGCGGCGCGTGGTCGACGTGCTGCACGAGCGGTTCGGTGCCGGCGTCCCCGCCCTCATGGCCGTGACCGGCGACCTCACCACGAACGGCACCGCCGCCGAGGGCGGCTGCATCAAGAGCGAGGCCGCGATCCCTTCGCCGGCGCCGGTCGCGGCGGTGACGGGCAACCACGAGTCCGACACGAGCGAGCTGCAGATGAGGCAGGCCGGGATGCACGTGCTGGACGAGGCGACCCAGGAGGTCGGCGGCGTCCGGCTGCTGGGCGACGGCGACCCGGAGCGCACCCAGCTGTTCGGTGCCACGGTGCTGCGCGGCGACGAGACCGAGGAGCAGGTCGGGGCCAGGCTCTACGACCGGGCCCTGCACGACCAGCCGCAGCTGGTGCTCGTGCACGAGGCGTACGCCGCCCAGTCCTTCGTCGGGGTCGACGACATGCGCAGCTTCCTCGACGACCGCGGCAGCCGCACCCGCCCGTACGACGACGGCGTCCGCGACCTGCCCGCGTCGGCCCTCCTCTACGGGCACTGGCACCGCCAGGTCGCGCCGAGGGTGGTGTGGAACTCCGACGGCACGTGGACGCTGGTGATGGAGCTGGACACCTCCGGCGGCGCGATCGCGACGCCGACCCTCGGCCACTTCTCCACCCCGTGGTCCACGCCGCAGCAGGAGGCGTCGTTCCCGGTGCTGTTCATCGACCGGCGCAGCGGCCTGGTCACGGGCTACCAGCTGTACCGGTTCCGCACCGACGGCACGGTCCAGGTCCGGCGCCGGGTGGAGGTGGGACTCCCCGGCGGCCCCCGGTGATCCCCGTCGGGAATGTTTGCGTGTTCGCAATCATTGCGTAGTATCAATGAGGTGAGCACACACCCCTCTGACGACCGACACCCGCACGAGGTGCGACCCCGGCTCGTCTGGGCCGGAACCGCCGCAGCAGTCCTGGGGATGGTGGTGATCGCGGTCGGGATGACGACCGGCAGGGACCTGGTGACCTGGATCGGGGTCGCGGTGACCGTGGCGGCG
>JAICLD010000221.1 GCA_025927595.1 Nocardioidaceae bacterium
GCCGACGAGCCGGCGCAGCCGGTCCGCGTCCCGCAGCGGGTCCAGCCCGAGCACCCGGACCGTCCCGGCGTCCGGCCGGCGCAGCCCCTGGAGGCACTCGACGGTCGTGGTCTTGCCGGCCCCGTTGGCCCCGATCAGCCCGAGCACCTCCCCCGGCAGCACGTCGAGGTCGAGTCCGTCGACGACCGCGCGGTCGCCGTACGTCTTGGTCAGCCCGCGGACGCGGACCACGGGTCCGGCTGTCGTCGGTGTCGCCGGTGTCGCCGGTGTCGTCGGTGTCATGCCCCCAGCCAACGCCGGTCCGCGTCCCGGCACATCGGTCCCGGGTACGAACCCGGCCTGTGCCCGTGGGCAGAGGCGCTGGTCAGGAGGCGTCGGCGAGCAGCTCGAGCACGGCCCGCTCCAGACCCTCCTGGCGCTCCTCGACGCCGGCGTACTCGCGGTGCACCGCGTCGGCGATCGTGGTGCCGCCCTCGTACTGGTCGATCACCCGCGGGTCGACGTACGACGCCTTGGCGATCGCCGGGGTGTTGCCGAGGTACGTGGACACCTCGACCATCGCCTTGCGGACCGCCCGCTGCCGGGAGGTCTTGGTGTCGCCGGGCTCGTCGGTGGTCGCGAGGGCCGCGGCGGCGAGGACCGTGGCGTGCCAGGTGCGGAAGTCCTTGGCGGTCATGTCGCCCCCGGTGGAGGTGCGCAGGTACTCGTTGACCCGCGCGGAGTCCAGCGGCGACCACCGACGGCCCTCCTGGTAGGCCATCAGCCGCGCCTCCTTGCTGCGCCGCCGCCGCATCGTCTCGACGGCCGCCACCGACAGCGGGTCGTCGATCTCGATGCAGTGCTCGACGCCGGACTTGCCGACGAAGCAGAACACCAGCCGGTCGCGGTGCCGACGCACGTGGCGGCGCTCGAGCGTGGTGAGCCCGAAGCCGCCGTTCTCGTCGACGTACGCGTCGTTGCCGATCCGGAAGTACCCCAGGTCCAGGAGGCGTACGGCGGTGGCGGCGGCGCGCTCGAGCGGCATCCCGTCGAGGGCCAGGTGCTCCAGCACGGACGCCCGGGTCTTGCTGAGCTCGGCGGCGACCTTGGAGACCCGCTGGAACTTCTGCTGGTCGCGCTTGGTGCGCCAGTCCGGGTGGTAGAGGTACTGCCGGCGGCCGGCCGCGTCGGTGCCGACGGCCTGGATGTGCCCGTTGGGGTAGGGGCAGATCCACACGTCCTGCCACGCGGGCGGGATCGCCAGCGAGCGGATCCGCTCCACGTCCTGAGCGCCGACCCGCTCGCCGTGCTGGTCGCGGTAGGTGAACCCCGTGCCGACCCGGCGCCGGGCCCAGCCCGGTGAGCTCGGCGACACGGTGCGGAGGCGGACCACGGGCTCGCAGTTCCCGGGGCGGTCCCCCGGCAAACCCTCAGCCGGAGCCGTCAACCGGCGCGCTCAGTAGGCGCGCTCAGTACGCGCCCGAGGAGCCGACCACGGCGCGGACGGTCTTGGCGATGATCACCAGGTCGCTGGTCATCGACCAGTTGTCGACGTAGTAGAGGTCGAGCCGCACCGACTCGTCCCAGCTCAACGAGGACCGGCCGGAGACCTGCCACAGGCCCGTGAGGCCCGGGCGCACCAGCAGCCGGCGGTGCACGTCGTCGGCGTAGCGGTCCACCTCCGAGGGCAGCGGCGGGCGCGGCCCGACCAGGCTCATGTCGCCGCGCAGCACGTTGACCAGCTGGGGCAGCTCGTCGACGGAGTAGCGGCGCATGAACCGGCCCGCGCGGGTGATCCGCGGGTCCGCCCGGATCTTGAACAGCACCCCGTCGGACTCGTTGTCCGCGGCCAGCTCGGCGAGCCGGGCCTCGGCGTCGGGCACCATCGAGCGGAACTTCAGCATGCCGAACCGCCGGCCGCCCCGGCCGACCCGCGCCTGCCGGAAGAACACCGGGCCGCCGTCCTGGAGCTTGACGACGGACGCCACCACCGCGAACAGGGGCGACAGCACGACGAGCGCGATGCCGGCCAGCGTGATGTCGAAGAGCCGCTTGGACACGCCGCTGGCGTTGCCGGCCTGCGGCTGCTCGACGTGCAGCAGCGGCAGCCCGGCGACCGGGCGCATGTGGATCCGCGGCCCGGCCACGTCCGTGAGGCTGGGGACGACGACGAGGTCGACGCTCGTGCCCTCGAGCTGCCAGGCCACCCGGCGCAGCTCCCGTGCGCTCTCGAACCCGCCGCGCGCGACGATCACCGTGTCGGCCGCGAGCCGGTCGCAGACCTCGCGGGTGTCCTCGACCCGGCCGAGCAGCGGCACCGGGAACCGCTCCGGCTCCACGCTGATCCCGTCCGGCAGGCAGGCCCCGACGACGTGGTAGCCGACGCCGCGGTTGCGCTGCAGCGACTCCACGACCTCGGCGATCCCCGACGGCCCCCCGATGACGACGGCCCGGTGCAGCAGCCGGCCGTGGCGCCGGGCGGCGTGGACGGAGAGCCGGACGACGTACCGCTCGAGGAGCAGCAGCGGGGTGCCGACGACGAAGGAGAAGATCACGAAGCCGCGGGAGAGCGGCAGCTCGAAGAGGTAGCAGGTCAGCCCGACCAGCCCGACGGTGATCACCGAGGCCAGCCCGACGACCCGGAACTCGTCGGGGCCGGCGCCGAAGTTGCGGACGCTGTAGCCGCCCTGGACGGCGAGCACGAATAGCCACAGCACGAGGATGAGCAGCCCGGAGCCGAGCAGCAGCCCGCCGATCGGGACGCGCGGCGCCCACCAGACGTCGACGAGCACGCGCAGGTTCCAGGCCAGCAGCACCGAGAAGAACAGCACGGCGAGGTCGGCCAGCGCGGTGGCGGCCAGCATCGCCCTGACCCGCCGGCCGATGCGCGGCCGCTCGCCGACGCGGCGCCCCGTGGCGGGGCGGTCGTCGACCGCGGTCACCGCACGCTCCCCCGTCCGGGGCCCATCCCGTCGCTGCGCGTCACCAGGGCGGTCAGCGGGTGAGGCTGCGGATGGCCGGCCGGGCGTCGACGATGTAGACGATGCACGCGACGGCTCCGGCCAGGTTGAGGATGTGGAACGGCGCGCCAGCGAACAGCACGTGCGCCAGGAGCGCGATGCCGAGGATGATCAGCCACGCCGGCTTGGTCATCTTGTCCGCGGCGACGAAGGCCTGCGGGCGGCGCGACGCCGCGTCCACGAACGCCCACACCTGGACGACGAAGAGCGCCAGCGAGATCAGCATCCGGACGCTGACGGCGACGGCGAAGAGGGAGCTCACCGGGCGAGTCTAGCGACCGTCGCCACCGGTGGCCCGGGGTTCGCCGGAGCCGTCCGGGGTCGGACGGCTCCGGCGGTGCTCACTTCCGGGGGCCGGTGCCGGTCTTGGCGGCGGCGTCCTTGGTGGCCTTGGTGGCGGCACCGGCGGTCTTGCGGGCGGTGGTGCCGGTGGCCTTGGCCGAGCTGCGCGTGGTGCGGGCGGCCTTGGTGGCCTGGGTGCGCGTCGTCTTGGCGCGGGAGACGGTCTGCTTGGCCTCGGCCGCGACCTCCTGCGTGGACTGCTGGCGGCGGATCCGGCCGAC
Source organism: Nocardioidaceae bacterium (assembly GCA_025927595.1). Taxonomy (GTDB): domain Bacteria; phylum Actinomycetota; class Actinomycetes; order Propionibacteriales; family Nocardioidaceae; genus Nocardioides_B. The sequence goes on from JAICLD010000221.1 coordinate 3,563, forward strand.
CAGGGTGCGGCCGCGGGCGGCCAGGTCGGCGTACTGCTGGGTGAGGTCGTCGACGGTGCCGGCGACCAGGGACTGCGCCTTGCCGGGCAGTGCCTTGGGCTCGAGCTCGACGCGCGAGAGCCGGCTCTGCGCCTGCTCCAGGCGGGTCTGCGCCTCGGTGAGGCCGGTGCGCGCGATCGCGACGGCGACGTCGACGCCGCCGACGGCGGCGTAGAACGGGCGGGTCGGGTCGAGCAGGGTCTGGGTGCTGCTGGTGGTCCTAGCCATGGTCGGCTTCCTCCTGGGTGGTGGGGTTCGTGGGCGAGCCGCTCGGCTCGTTCGCCGCCCGGAACGACTGGTAGACGTCGAGCAGCGACTGCTTCTGGCGTTCGGTCAGGCCGGAGTCCGCGAGGATCGCGAGCTCCACCGAGCGGACCTCGCTGTCGTCGAGGTTGAGGATCCCGGCGCGGACGTAGAGCGTCTCCGCGCTGATCCGCAAGCCCTTCGCGAGCTGCTGGAGCACCTCGGCCGAGGGGCGCCGCAGGCCGCGTTCGATCTGGCTCAGGTACGGGTTCGAGACGCCGGTCTGCTCGGCGAGCTGGCGCAGCGACAGGGACGCCGCCACCCGCTGCTCGCGCAGGTAGTCGCCGAGGGTCTCGACGGTCCTTCCGACTCCGAACTTGGCCATGCCTCCATCGTGCGCGCCGCTGCTAGCAGATGCAAGCGGGGACGGCGTGAGAGGACCCACACGACGCGGCCGGGGGCGCTGCCCCCAGCACGCAGGTCCGCACGCAGGCTCAGCAGGCCGAGTCGGTGACCGCCCCGAGCCCGGAGCTGTGCACGCCGGGCGTGACCCGCAGCTGCGTCCGGCCCAGCTGGCCGCGGCCGCCGGCCATCTGCCAGGTGAGCGTGTGCACCGCGCCGGGCCGGACGTCGACGGTCTGCGCGACGACTGTGCGGCCCTCGTGGCGCCGCGGCGAGAGCGGGTTGGCCCTCCCGTCGAGGGTGGAGCCGTCGAAGCGGCCGTCGACGGGGGCGTAGGTGAAGACCGTCAGCCGGATCACCCCGCGCTTGAGGCCGGGGGTGTGGTTGACCACGTAGTCGGGCAGCTCGGCCGTGCTCTTCGGCACCCGCGAGCGCAGGTGCAGCGTCACCGTGAGCAGCTGGCGCTGGGCGGAGCAGGCGTGCGAGGTCACCTCGACGTCGTACCCGAGGTAGAAGTCGAGCTTGGAGGCGCCGCCGTCGTCGAGGAACACCCCGACCCTGGGCGCGGACCCGCCGTGGGTGACCAGCGACCCGCCGAGGTCGGTGGGCTCGATCAGCGCCTGCTCGCTGCGGTGCGCCGACCACAGCAGCACCCGGCCCTCTTGGACCGACGTGGCCAGCTGGGACAGCACGGTGACCGGGCGGCCCTGGCCGGAGGACACCGCGTCGAAGACCCGGCGGGCGACCACCTGGAAGTAGGCGTTCTGGTCCTGCGGGTCCGGGAGCCGCGCGTAGACGGAGCTGAGCAGGGTCCGTACCGCGTCGTCGGCGGTGAGCCGGCCGCCGGGGACCGCGATCGGGCCGGTCCCGCGCATGACGTGGGCCAGGGCCACCGGGTCGACCGAGAGCACGCCGTCGACGTCCTCGCCGGTCCGCGTCCGCC
>JAICLD010000022.1 GCA_025927595.1 Nocardioidaceae bacterium
ACCATCCGCGCGATCCGCAAGGACGTGCTGGCCAAGTGCTACGGCGGCGACATCACCCGCAAGCGCAAGCTGCTCGAGAAGCAGAAGGAGGGCAAGAAGCGGATGAAGATGGTCGGCCGGGTCGAGGTCCCCCAGGAGGCGTTCATCGCCGCGCTGTCCTCCGACACCGGCCCCGGGGACCGGGCGAAGAGGTAGCGGTGAGGCTCCCGGCATCCTTCGTCGCCGCCGGGCGCAGCGCCGACTTCGCCGGCTTCCTGGACCGGCTGCCCCGCCTGGTCGCGGAGCTCCTCGACGAGTGGGAGCTGTCGGTCGACGGCGAGCCGACGCACGGCTCCTGCGCCCTCGTCGTACCGGTGCACGGCCGCGACGGCGCGCCGGCGGTCCTCAAGGTCGGGTTCCCGCACGACGAGGGCCGGTACGAGCACCTCGCCCTGCGGCACTGGCAGGGCAACGGCACCGTCCGGCTCCTGCGGGCGGACCCGCGCCGCTGGGCGCTGCTGCTCGAGCGGCTGCACGCGGACCGGGACCTCACGTCCCTGTGGGACCTGGAGGCCTGCGAGGTGGTCGCCGGGCTCTACCGGCGCCTGCACCTCGAGCCGCCGCCGCAGCTGCGCCGGCTCTCGTCGTACGTCGACGTGTGGACCGACCGGCTCGCGGCGCTGCGCCCGGACGCACCCGTCCCCAGACGACTGGTCGAGCAGGCGGTCGCCCTGGGGCGGGCCTTCGTCGCGGACGACGCCACCGACGCCCGGATGATCCACGGGGACCTGCACTACGAGAACGTGCTGGCCGGTGACCGGGAGCCGTGGCTGGTGATCGACCCGAAGCCGATGGCCGGCGACCCGCACTACGAGGTCGCGCCCATGCTCGGGAACCGGTGGGACGAGGTGGTGGCGTCGGGGGACGTCCGCGACGCCGTCCGGCGCCGCTTCCACACCATCGTCGACGCCGCCCTGCTCGACGAGCACCGCGCCCGCGACTGGGTCGTGGTGCGCGAGCTGCACCACGTGCTGTGGAGCCTGGAGGACGCGGTGCGCGAGGACCGTCCGCTCAGCCCCGAGGACCAGGAGTGGATCACCGCCTCCGTGGCCATCGCGAAAGCGGTGCAGGACTGACGCGGGCGGGGCCGCGACCCGTGGCGCCCGGCCGCACGGGACACTGGGTGCCATGGGTGCGCACCTCGTCTCGGTCAACGTCGGCCGGGCCGTCGACGGGGAGTGGGCGGGCCGGCTGCGGCGGACCGGCATCGACAAGCGGCCGGTCGCCGGTCCGGTCGCGGTGCACCGTCTCGGGCTGGCCGGCGACCACGTCGTCGACACCGCCTTCCACGGCGGGGAGCGCCAGGCCGTCTACGCGTTCGCGGCCGAGGACCTGCAGGCATGGTCGCAGCGGCTCGGGGTGCCGCTGCCGTCCGGGTCGTTCGGCGAGAACCTGACGACCGCCGGCCTGGACGTCAATGCCGCGGTGCTGGGCGAGCGCTGGCGCGTCGGCACCGCGGTCCTGTCCCCGGTGCTGGTCCGGATCCCGTGCGTCGTGTTCGTCAACTGGCTTCGCCGGTGCGGTGCCGACTCCTCGGGCTGGGCGCGGCGGTTCACCGAGGAGGCTCGTCCGGGGCCCTACCTGCGGGTGCTCCGCGAGGGCGTCGTGGCGGCCGGCGACGAGATCGTCGTCGAGGACCGCCCTCGGCACGGCGTCACCGTCGCCACCCTGTTCGCGGCGCTCACCACGCAGCGGTCGCTGCTGCCCGGGCTGCTCGAGGTCGACGGCCTGCCCGGCGACGCTTACGCGGCGGCGCGGGACCGGCTGGGGGCCGGCGCGCCGGGGCTACCGGCGCGCGGACGGCCGTCGTGATCTACGTTGTCCTGCAACCGCAGGGCGTCGTCGCGCACACGACGGGAGCAGGAGAACGATGACCGGCAGAGCCGTCGAGACGCCCGACCTGACCGTCGTCGAGAGCCGCCCGCCCGGGGTGGGGCGCCAGTTCCTGGACCGGGTCGGGGCGAGCGCCGACCGGGAGGCCTACCGGTACCCGCGCGGAGGCACCTGGGAGTCGGTGACCTGGCGTGAGGCGGGGGAGCGGGTGACCCGGCTGGCCGCGGGACTGGTCGCCCTGGGCGTCGCGCCGGAGCAGCGGGTCGGGATCGCGTCGGGGACCCGCTACGAGTGGATCCTGGCCGACCTGGCGGTGATGTGCGCGGGTGCGGCCACCACGACGGTGTACCCCTCGACCATCACCGAGGACGTCGGCTTCATCCTGGCCGACTCCGAGTGCCGGGTGGTCTTCGCCGAGGACGACGCGCAGGTCGCCAAGCTGCGTGAGTGCCGCGCCGCGCTGCCGCTCCTGGAGAGGGTCGTGACCTTCGACGCCTCCGCGGAGCCGGAGCCGGACGACTGGGTGGTGGGGCTCGAGGAGCTCGAGCGGCTCGGGCAGGCACTGCTCTCCGAGCGCCCCGACGCGGTCGAGGAGCGGGTGGCCGCCACCCGCCCGGACTCGCTCGCCACGCTGATCTACACCTCGGGCACCACCGGCCGGCCGAAGGGGGTGCGGCTGCGGCACAGCTCGTGGACCTACGAGGGCGCCGCGATCGCGGCGCTGCGCATCCTCGACGAGGACGACCTGCAGTTCCTGTGGCTGCCGATGGCGCACTCGTTCGGCAAGGTGCTGCTGTCCACCCAGCTCGCGATCGGCTTCCCGACCGCGGTGGACGGGCGGGTCGACCGGATCATCGACAACCTCGCCGTGGTCCGCCCGACGTTCATGGGCGCGGCGCCGCGGATCTTCGAGAAGGCGCACGGCCGGATCGTCACCATGCAGGCCGCGGAGGGCGGCCTCAAGGAGAGGCTGTTCCAGCAGGCGTTCAAGGTCGGGCTGGAGAAGGACCGGCTCGAGCGCGAGGGCAGGCCGGTGCCGTTCCTGCTGGCCAAGCAGCACGCGGTCTACGACCGCCTCGTGTTCTCCCGGATCCGGGAGCGGTTCGGCGGACGGGTGCGGTTCTTCATCTCCGGTGCCGCCGCCCTCAACCGCGACATCGCGGAGTGGTTCCACGCCGCCGGGATCCTGGTCCTCGAGGGGTACGGGCTGACCGAGACGTCCGCCGGGACCTTCGTGAACCATCCCGACGACAACCGGTTCGGCACCGTCGGGCCCGTCATGCCCGGCAGCGAGGTCCGGATCGCCGACGACGGCGAGGTCCTCGTCAAGGGCCCCGGCGTGATGGAGGGCTACCACCGGCAGCCGGAGCAGACCGCCGAGGTGCTCGCCGACGACGGCTGGCTGCACACCGGTGACATCGGCCGGCTCGACGCCGACGGCTACCTGACGATCACCGACCGCAAGAAGGACCTGTTCAAGACCTCCGGCGGCAAGTACGTCGCCCCCGCCGCCATCGAGTCGCAGTTCAAGGCGATCTGTCCCTACGCCGGCCAGATGGTCGTGCAGGGCAACGAGCGGAGCTTCTGCGTCGCGCTGGTCACGCTCGACCCGGAGGCGATGGAGTCCTGGGCCGAGCAGAACGGCATGGCCGGCCGCCCCTACGCCGAGGTGGTCTCCTCACCGGAGGTGCACGAGATGGTGGCCGGGTACGTCGAGACGCTCAACGCCCGGGTGAACCGCTGGGAGTCGATCAAGAGGTGGCTGATCCTCGACCACGACCTGACCGTGGAGTCCGGCGAGCTCACCCCGTCGCTGAAGGTGCGGCGCAAGGCGGTGGAGGAGCGCTACCGGAGCGAGATCGAGGGGCTCTACGCCTGAGTGCTCCCACCCGCGTGGCAGCATGGCGCGGTGCCGTCCGTCCTGCCCGAGGGGGAGCCCGCCCCGCGTGACGGCTCCCTCCCCGCCTGGGCCCTCGAGGGCGTGGGCACCCGGCCGTTCGGGTTCTACGTGCACGTGCCGTTCTGCTCGGTGCGCTGCGGCTACTGCGACTTCAACACCTACACCGCCGACGAGCTCGGCAGCCTGCCCGGCGCCTCCCGGTCGACGTACGTCGACGCCGCGGTCGCGGAGGTCCGCCGGGCCCGGCGCGTCCTGGGCGACGTCGACGTTCCCGTGCACACCGTCTTCTTCGGCGGCGGGACGCCCACGCTGCTCCCGCCCGAGGACCTCGCCCGCGTCGTGGCCGCGGTCGACGCCGAGTTCGGGCTGGTCGCCGGCGCGGAGGTCACCACGGAGTCCAACCCGGACTCGGTGGACGCCGCCGCGCTGGAGCGGCTGCGCGAGGGCGGGGTCACGCGCGTCTCGTTCGGGATGCAGTCCTCGGTGCGGCACGTGCTGCGGGTGCTGGACCGCACCCACGACCCCGACCGGGTGCCGCGCGTGGTCCGGTGGGCCCGCCGGGCCGGGTTCGAGCAGGTGAGCCTCGACCTGATCTACGGCACCCCCGGAGAGACCCTCGAGGACTGGCGGTCCTCCCTCGAGGCGGCCCTCGCCTGCCAGCCGGACCATCTCTCCGCCTACGCGCTGATCGTCGAGGACGGGACTGCGCTGGCCCGGCGGGTGCGCCGCGGCGAGGTCCCGATGACCGACGACGACGACCTCGCCGACAAGTACCTGCTCGCCGACGCGGCGCTGGAGCGCGCGGGCCACCGCTGGTACGAGGTCTCGAACTGGGCGCGGACGCCCGAGGCCGCCTGTCGGCACAACCTGCTCTACTGGACGGGCGGTGACTGGTGGGGAGTCGGTCCGGGCGCCCACTCGCACGTCGGCGGGGTCCGGTGGTGGAACGTCAAGCACCCGGCCGCCTACGCGGCGCGCATCGCCGAGGACGCCAGCCCGGCGCACGGCCGGGAGCTGCTGGACACCGAGACCCGCCGGGTCGAGCGGGTGCTCCTCGAGACCCGGCTGCGGCGCGGGCTCCCGGTGGACGTCCTCGACCCGGCCGGCCGCGTCCGCCTGCCCGAGCAGGTGCGTCGCGGGCTGGTGGAGCCGGCCCTGCTGGCCCGGGGTCGCGCGGTGCTGACCCTCCCGGGCCGGCTGCTGGCCGACGCCGTCGTGCGGGACCTGCTCAGCTGACCAGACGGAAGATCAGCGGGTAGCGGTAGTCCTCGTGGTTCACGACCCGCGTGGTCGCCACGATCATCAGCACCAGCCACGCCAGCATCACCACCGGGAACAGCACCAGGCCGACGAGCAGGATGATCGCGAAGCCGGAGACCAGGCCGTAGACCAGGTAGGAGATCTGCATGTTGAGCGCCTCCTTGCCCGTGCGGTCCAGGTAGGCGCTGCGGTCCTTGAAGACCAGCCAGACCACCAGCGGAGCGACCAGGCCGAGCACGAGCGGTCCCAGGTGGGCGGCGACCGCCCACATCTTCTCCTCGTCGGGCCGCATGGGCGGGCGGGCCCGGTATCCGGGCGGCGCGTAGCCGGGCGGTGGGTAGCCGGGCGCCTGCTGCTGGTACGGCGGTGGGGTGTCGGGTCCCGTGGTCATGGGCCGATCCAAGCAGAGCCCGGATGGTCCGCACGAGACCCGAACGGGCCGGTCGGTTCGGGTCAGGAGCCCGGTGCGGTGACGAAGTCGATGAGCTCCTCGACCCGACCGAGCAGGCTCGGCTCGAGGTCGGCGTAGGAGCCGACCCGGGACAGGATGTGCTTCCAGGCCCGGGCGACGTCGGCCTGGTCGCGGTGCGGCCAGCCGAGCCTCTGGCAGACGCCCTTCTTCCAGTCGACGCCGCGCGGCACCCGTGGCCAGGCGGCGATGCCGAGGGCTGCGGGCTTGACCCCCTCCCAGACGTCGATGAACGGGTGCCCGACGACGAGGACGTGTGGCCCGACCGGGCTCCTCGCGACCGCGGCGGCGATCCGGCTCTCCTTGGAGCCGGCGACGAGGTGGTCGACCAGCACCCCGGCGCGCCGGTCCGGTCCGGGCCGGAAGTCACGCAGCTGCTCGGGCAGGTCGTCGACGCCCTCGAGGTACTCCACGACCACGCCCTCCAGCCGCAGGTCGTCGCCCCAGACCTTCTCCACCAGCTCGGCGTCGTGCCGACCCTCGACGAAGATCCGGCTGGCCCGGGCGACCCGGGCGGCCGTGCCGGGGACCGCGACCGAGCCCGACGCCGTCCGGGTCGGCGCCGCGGGCCCGCGGCGCGTCGGCGGCACGAGGACCACCGGCACCCCTTCGAGGAGGAAGCCCGGGCCGAGCGGGAAGGTGCGCCGGCGGCCGCGCCGGTCCTCGAGGGTGACGGTCATCAGGTCCCGCTCGACCGCGACGATCTCGCCGCACCAGTCGGTGGTGACCTCCTCGACGACGAGGCCCCTGTCGGCGTCGATCTCGACCGCGCGGCCGCGGCGGGGGGCGCGCCAGTCGGTGGACAGGACGTCGGCGCCGTACCGGTCGGGGAAGGCGGGCATCGCCGCACCGTAGCCGGGGGCCGGCGCGGAGGCACGCAGGCGCCCCGACAGGGGTGAAGGACCTTGCGAGAGAGGTGTGAGCGATATATCGTCGACCTATCGCAGAACATCGCAGCGTATCGCTCGCGGTCCGACCCCTGGAGGTTCCCCATGAACGACGACACCGGTCCCTGGGACCAGCCCTGGAGCTCCCGCCGGCCCGGCGGCCCGCACGGTCGCGGTCCGTGGGTCGGTGGCCCGCGCGGCCGGGGTTCGTGGGCGGGCGGCGGGCCGCCGCCCTGGGTGCAGGGCCTCATCGACCTCGCCCAGGGCGGCGGGCACCCGGGGTCCGGGCGCGGCCCGATGGGCACCGGCTCGCCGCGGGGCCCGCGCGCCCGCCGCGGCGACGTCCGCGCGGCGATCCTCGACGTGCTCGCCGTCGAGCCGATGAACGGCTACCAGATCATCCAGCAGATCGCCGAGCGCAGCGGAGGCGCGTGGAAGCCGAGCCCGGGCTCGGTGTACCCGACCGTCCCGCAGCTGGAGGACGAGGGGCTCGTCGAGGGCCACGACGGCCAGGGCCGCCGGCTGCTCCGGCTCTCCGAGGAGGGCCGCCGCTACGTCGAGGAGCACCCCGAGGAGCTCGCCGCCACCTGGCACGACTTCGAGCGGCCGCAGGAGGAGGCGCACGGCGACCTCAAGCCGGTCATCGGACAGGTGATGGGCGCGGTGTGGCAGGTCGTCGTCTCCGGCAGCCGCCAGCAGCGCGCGGAGGCCGCCGAGATCCTCGCCGACACGCGCCGCCGGCTCTACGGGATCCTCGCGGAGGGCGACGAGGGCGACGAGGGCGACGAGGGCGACGAGGGCGACGAGGGCGACGAGGGCGACGACGAGGGTCCCGTCGAGGGAGCCGGGTCCGGGAGCGGCGCGTCATGAGCGGCCCGACCCGTCCGGAGCCCCGGATCGGCGACGTCGAGCGCGAGGGTGCCGTCTCCGCGCTCGGGGAGCACTACGCGGCCGGACGGCTCACCCGTGAGGAGCACGACGAGCGGTCCGGGCGCGCGCTGACGGCCCGTACCGCCTCGGAGCTGTGGCCGCTGTTCGCGGACCTTCCGCCGCTGCACGGACCGGCCACCGCCTCCCGCCCCCACACGGCCGCCGGTGCGACCCGCGCCACGACGTCCGTCCCGCCGAGCCGGTCGTGGCGCGAGCCGTGGCTGCTGCGCATCGCGCTCACGGGCCTGCTCGTCCTCGTGGTGGTCACCCACCTGCCGCTGCTGCTGCTCCTGCTCCTCGGCGTCTGGCTGTGGTCGCGCGCCGCCGGCCGCGGCCGGTGCTGGAGCGGTCAGGAGCGATGGTCGGGCCGCGTCAGATGAGCGGCAGCGAGCGGGCGCTGCGGGGCAGCTGCTCGTAGCCGCGGCGCACGGCGTGCCCGAGGTGCTCCGCGGGGTAGGGCCACTGGGCGCTCGCGACCGCCTCCGACGCCGGGACGCCCCGCGTGGCGAGGTCGCGCACCGTCTCGGCCACCACGCCGATCGCGTCGCGCTGGCGCTCGATGAACCCGCGGTCCACCGGTGCGCCGTGCCCCGGAACGACCGCGCTGGACGTGGTGAGCAGCGCGATCACGAGGTCGAGCGCGCCCGGCCATTCCAGGGGGAAGCAGTCGGCCCCGAACCCGGGCACGGCCGAGCGCGATGCGGACTCCTCGACCAGGTCACCGGAGAAGAGGACGTCCGCGTCCGGCACCCGCGCCACCGCGTCGCCGGCGGTGTGCCCGCGCCCGGGGTGCAGCAGCTCCACCTGCCGGTCGCCGAGGTCGACGACCCGGGCGGAGGAGAACGTCCGGGTCGGCGCGGGGACGCGGCTCGCGGTGACGTCGGCCTGCTCGTGCGCCACGACCGGCGGCCCGTCGTACGCCTCGGAGACGACGACGTCGCCGGAGGTGTGGGCGCGGTGCCCGTGGGTGTGGAACACGGCGACCACGTCGCCGGCCCCCAACCGGCGCACCTGCTCCACCGCGCGGCGCGCCTCGACGTCGGAGGGGCCGGTGTCGACGAGCAGCAGGCCGGCCTCGCCGCCGACCAGGCCGACGCTGACGTCGGGCTCCGCCCGCAGCACCCAGCAGCGGTCGCCGATCTCGACGAGGCCGCGGTCCCGCGAGCTGTCCGGCATGGTGAGGAGCCTAGTAGCATTGGCACTCTGAACGCATGAGTGCCAGGGATCGACGGGCGGGCGAGGAGGCGGGGCATGGTCGAGGACCGCAGGCTCGCAGTGCTCCGGGCGATCGTCGAGGACTACGTCGCGACCCAGGAGCCGGTGGGGTCCCGTGCGCTGGTGGAGCGCCACCAGCTCGGCGTCTCGCCGGCGACCGTGCGCAACGACATGGCCGCGCTGGAGGAGGAGGGGTTCATCACCCAGCCGCACACCAGCGCCGGCCGGATCCCCACCGACAAGGGCTACCGGCTGTTCGTCGACCGGCTGAGCCAGGTGAAGCCGCTCAGCGCTGCGGAGAAGCGGGCCATCGCCACCCTCCTGGAGGGCGCGATCGACCTCGACGACGTCGTGCAGCGCAGCGTCCGGCTGCTGGCCCAGCTGACCCGGCAGGTCGCGATCGTGCAGTACCCGACCCTGTCGCGTTCCACGGTGCGGCACGTCGAGGTCGTGCCGCTCACCTCGTCGCGGGTGCTGCTGGTGCTGATCCTGTCGACCGGCCGGGTCGAGCAGCGGGTGGTGGAGCTGCCCGAGGAGCTGGACGACGAGCAGGTCGCCGACGTCCGGACGCGGCTCAACGGCACCGTCGTGGGGGAGCGGCTGGCCGACGCGTCCGCCTCGCTCATCGCGCTGCCCGACGAGTTCGAGCAGGGCCGCCGTGGGCCCGTCGCGCTGCTCGTCGCCTCGCTCGTGGAGGCGATGTCGGACCACCGCTCCGACGAGCGGGTCGCGGTCGGGGGCACCGCCAACCTCGCCCGCTTCGGGGAGGGGTTCGACCTCGCGATCCGGCCCATGCTGGAGGCGCTCGAGGAGCACGTCGTGCTGCTCAAGCTCCTCGGCGAGGCCACGTCGCCGTCCCAGGTGACGGTGCGGATCGGGCACGAGGGCCCCTACCAGGAGCTGGCGTCGACCTCCGTCGTGGCCACCGGCTACGGCCCGGGCGAGGAGGCGCTGGCCACGCTCGGCATCGTGGGGCCGACCCGCATGGACTACCCAGGGACGATGGCGACGGTGCGCGCGGTCGCGCGCTACGTCTCCCGGATCCTCGACGAAGGATGAGAGATCGGTTGTGAGCCAGGACCTGTACGACACGCTCGGGGTGTCGCGTGACGCCGACGGCGACGCGATCAAGAAGGCCTACCGCAGGCTCGCCCGGCAGCTGCACCCGGACGTGAACCCCGACCCCTCGAGCGAGGAGCGGTTCAAGTCCGTCTCGCACGCCTACGAGGTGCTCTCCGACCCCGAGAAGCGTCGGATGTACGACCTCGGTGGGGACCCGTTCAACGGCGGGATGGGGGCCGGAGCCGGGGCCGGCTTCTCGTTCACCGACATCATGGACGCCTTCTTCGGCGGCAGCGGCGCCGCCGGCGGGGGACAGGCCGGCCGGGGCCCCCGACCCCGCACCCGTCGCGGTCAGGACGCGCTGATCCGGCTCGAGGTGGACCTCGCGGACGCCGCCTTCGGCACCACCCGCGAGCTCAAGGTGGACACGGCCGTGCTGTGCTCGACCTGCCACGGCGAGGGCGCGGCGCCCGGCACCCGCCCGGTGACCTGCGAGACCTGCGGCGGCCGGGGCGAGACCGTCAACGTGCAGCGCTCCTTCCTCGGCGAGATCCGCACCATGCGGCCGTGCGCGGCGTGCCGGGGGTTCGGGACGATCATCCCCGAGCCGTGCCGGGAGTGCTCCGGCGACGGTCGGGTCCGGTCGCGCCGGACGCTGACCGTCAAGATCCCCGCCGGCGTGGACTCCGGCACCCGGGTGCAGCTCGCCGGCCAGGGCGAGGTCGGCCCCGGTGGCGGCCCGGCGGGCGACCTGTACGTCGAGATGCAGGTCCGCGACCACCCGGTCTTCACCCGGCACGGGGCGGACCTGCTGTGCAGCGTCACCGTGCCGATGACCGCGGCGGCGCTCGGCACGACGATCGAGCTGCCGACCCTGGAGGCGGACGTCGCGGAGCCGGGGTCGGACGTGGAGCGGACGGTGGCCCTCGAGATCCCCCGCGGCACCCAGTCCGGCACCGAGACCGTGCTCGGCGCCCGCGGCATCCCCTCGCTGCGCGGCACCGGACGCGGGGACCTCGTCGTGCGGATCGTCGTGGAGACCCCGACCCGGCTCGACGACCGGCAGGAGCAGCTGCTCCAGGAGCTGGCGGCGCTGCGGGACGAGGAGTCCCCCGACGGCCAGGTCAGCGCCCCGCACAAGTCGGTCTTCGACCGGCTCCGCGACGCGTTCAACCCCCGCTGAGGCCGCGGTGAGCCTTCCGGTCTTCCTCGAGCCGTCGGTGACCGGCGCCGCGGTCGGTGACCGAATCGAGCTGACGGGCGAGGAGGCCCGGCACGCGGTCGTCGTGCGCCGCACCCGCGTCGAGGAGCGCGTGGTGCTCACCGACGGCGCGGGCACGTCCGCGACCGTGCAGGTCACCGAGACCGCCGCCACGGCGCTGGCGGGGACGGTCGAGGCGGTCGCCGTGACGGAGCCCGAGATGCCGCGCGTCGTCGTCGTGCAGGCGATCCCGAAGGGGGACCGGGGTGAGCTGGCCGTGGAGATGCTGACGGAGGTCGGCGTCGACGTCGTCGTGCCGTGGGCGGCGGCCCGGTCGGTGTCGGTCTGGCGCGGCGAGAAGCGTGCCAAGGCGCTCGCACGCTGGCGCTCGACCGCGCGCGAGGCCGCCAAGCAGGCGCGACGGTCCTGGTTCCCCGAGGTCACCGACCTGGTGTCGACCGCGGAGGTGGCCGCGCTGCTGCGGGCGGCGTCCGTCCCGGTCGTGCTGCACGAGGCTGCCTCGGGGCCCCTGGCCGACCTCCCGCTGCCCGGTCGCGGCGAGATCGTCGTCGTGGTCGGCCCCGAGGGCGGGATCGCCGAGGACGAGCTCGCCGCGTTCGCGGCCGTGGGGGCCGAGCCGGTCCGGCTCGGGTCGTCGGTGCTGCGCACCTCGACGGCCGGCGTCGCGGCGACCGCCGCCCTGCTCTCCCGGACCCGCTGGCGCTGAGGCGTCCCACCCGCGCCTCCCGGCGCCTGAGGCAGGGCCTCGACGTCACCGCACGGTGACGGACTTGGTGTCCACGGACCGGCCGACACCCTCCCGGCCGGAGGGGTCCTCGTCGTGCACCGTCAGCGTGTACACGCCGGGCGGGGCCGAGACCCGGAAGGAGTACGGGGACAGCGTGCAGCACTCCCGCGCGGTCGTGAAGCCGCGCCGCACCACCGTGTCGCCCTGCGTCAGCTCCCACTGGACGTTGGCCTCGAACGCGGAGGCCCTGCCGGTCACCGTGAACGGGCTCGTGACCGTCGCGCCCTGCGCCGGGCTGCGCACCGACACGGCGGCCAGCACGCTGTCGTCACGGCGCCCCGCGACCTCCGGGGCCACGGGGACGCCGAGCACGGTGCGCGCCGGCCCCCCGTCGAGGAGGAACCGGACCGGGACCCGGCTCCGGGTCGCGTCCTGGGCGGTGAGGACCAGCTGCTGCACCGCGGCGTTCGCCACGGCCCGGCTCATCCCCTGGGGACGTGCCCGGGCGCTGCCGTCGAGGCGGATCGTGATCACGCCGTGCCCCATCCGCGCGCCCCGGAGCATGTGGCCCGACGGCCACGCAGAGGTGTAGTCGGGGTCGAACGCGACGCCCCGGACCGCGTCGGTCAGCGCCTCCTGCAGCGCGACGGACGCGAGCACCCGCCGCTGCTCGCTGAACAGCCGGGTGCCGTCGCCGCCGACGAAGTACACCGACACGGTGCGCAGGGAGGTCGTGTCGCTCGGTGCCGGGGCGGGGCCCGCGCCGCCGGACGGCCCCAGGCCCGAGGACAGGACGCTGACCGCGGCGATGGTCGCGGCGGTGGCCGCCACCGCGCCTCCCGCCGCCCACGTCCACGGCCGGCGGCTCCTCGACGCGGCCGTGCGCGACCGGATCGCCTCGACGCCGTGCCGCGGCTCCACGTCGGCCACGGCGTCGTCGAGGAGCCGGCGCAGGTCGGTGTCGTGCTCGTCGGGCCTCATGAGACGTCCTCCATCAGGGTGCGCAGGGCGGCGACGCCGCGGGAGGCGTGGACCTTGACCGCTCCTCGGGAGATGCCGAGGGCGTCGGCGATGTCGGCCTCGGACAGGTCGAGGTAGTAGCGCAGGGCGATCACCTCGCGCTGCCGGGCGGGCAGGGCGCGCAGCGCCTCGAGCACGCGGTCCCGGCGGTCGGCGGCGAGCGCGTGCTCGTCGGCGCCGGGCAGGTCGGGGAGCGGGCCAGGGGCGTGGCGGGACTGGACCCCGCGACGGCGCAGGACCGAGCGGGACCGGTTCACCACGGTCTGCCGCAGGTAGGCCAGGGCCTTGTCCGGCTCACGCAGGGAGCGCCACCGGCCGTGCATCGCGACGAAGGAGTCCTGCACGACCTCCTCGGCGGTCTCGGGGTCGCGCACGAGGAGCACCGACAGCCGGACCAGGGCGCGGTAGTGGCCGGCGTACAGCTGCTCGACCGCCGTGTCGGCGTCCCACCGGCCGGCGACGAGCCCCATGGCACCTCCGGGTGCGGTCGGGACGGGCAAGGTGGTCTCCACGCTAGTGTCACGCGCAGCCCGGCCGAGCGGTTGACACGCGTCGTACGTCGTCGCGGCCGGCCGGCCCTACAGTGACCCCATGGCTCCCGACCCGGCACCGCACGAGGACTGCCTGTTCTGCCGGATCGTGTCCGGCGACGTACCCGCCGACGTCGTGCACGAGACCCCGACGACGGTCGCGTTCCGCGACATCGAGCCGCAGGCGCCGACCCACGTGCTGGTGATCCCGCGTCACCACCAACCGGACGCGGCCGCTCTCGCCGCCGCGGAGCCGACCGTGCTCGTCGACCTGGTGGCCGCCGCGGCGTCGGTGGCCGCCGCCGAGGGGCTCGGCGACGGCTACCGCCTGGTGCTCAACACGGGGCCGGCCGCGCACCAGACGGTGTTCCACGCGCACCTGCACGTGCTGGGGGGCCGGTCGATGGGCTGGCCGCCCGGCTGACGACCGGAGTGCCCGCCCCGCGCCGCTCCGGTGCGGTGCGGTGCGGTCAGGTGAGCTCGAACCACAGGGTGGCGGCCAGCCACCCCGTGATCGCGAGCAGCATCAGCCACGCGATCAGCCGGTGCGAGGTCTTGGCGGGGTCCAGCGAGGCGGCGACCGCGATCATCGCCGCGTCGTCGCTCCAGCGGTCGATCCCCATGCGCTGCGCGTCGAGCGGGAAGGGGTGGTGCGGCAGGAAGTCCTCCGGCTCGATGAGCCCGAGCTCGCCGTCGTCGGGGTCCCCCGGACCCTCCTGCTCGTCCTGCAGCGGCATGCGGGCACTCTAGCGGCCCCGTCGCGGGCCGTCCGGGGAAGCGGCCGGGTGGGGTCGTCGGCGTAAACTGGGCCCCGCCAGTCACCGCGACCAGACCGGGAGGTCGGCCCCGCGCCGCCCATGAGCGAACCCACCCGTGGACACGAGACCGTTCCAGAGGCAGGACCAGACGCAGGAGCAGACTCCCCCTCCGACGCCGCAGGCGACATGTCGGCGGCCGACCGACCCGGCCACACGGTCGTGGTGCCGAGCAGCATCCCCATGGTCGCCCTGCTCGGCCCGCGCGACGAGCACCTCGACCTGATCGAGAAGGCCTTCTCTGCCGACGTGCACGTGCGCGGCAACCAGGTGACGCTGCGCGGGGAGCCCGCCGAGGTCGCCCTGGTGGAGCGGCTGCTCGACGAGCTCGTCACGATCATCCGCACCGGCCAGGGCGTCACCAGCGAGACCGTCGAGCGCGCGATCGGCATCCTGCGCACGGAGACCACCGAGCGCCCCGCCGACGTCCTGTCGCTGAACATCCTGTCCAACCGCGGCCGCACGATCCGTCCGAAGACGCTGAACCAGAAGCGCTACGTCGAGTCCATCGACAGGCACACGGTCACGTTCGGCATCGGCCCCGCCGGCACCGGCAAGACCTACCTCGCGATGGCCAAGGCGGTGCAGGCGCTGCAGTCCAAGAACGTCAACCGGATCATCCTGACCCGCCCGGCGGTGGAGGCGGGGGAGCGGCTCGGCTTCCTGCCCGGCACGCTGAGCGAGAAGATCGATCCCTACCTGCGGCCGCTCTACGACGCGCTGCACGACATGCTCGACCCGGAGTCGATCCCGAAGCTGCTCGCGGCGAACACCATCGAGGTGGCGCCGCTGGCCTACATGCGTGGACGTGCGCAACCAGTGGACACGCCGGTGGCGACGCCCGAGGGGTTCCGCCCGATCGGGTCGCTGCACGTGGGCGACCTGGTGGTCGGGCGGAACGGGCTGCCCACCCCGGTGCTGGGCGTCTACCCGCAGGGGCGCAGGCAGGTCTTCCGGGTCACGACCCAGGACGGTGCCTCGACCCTGTGCTGCGGCGAACACCTGTGGACGGTGCGCACCCCCGAGGACAAGCGCGACGGGGGGCAGCGGACGCTGCCCGTCCGGGACATGGTGGGACGGCTGCGGCGCGGCCACGTCCGCCGCTACGAGGTCCCCCTGGTCGAGCCCGTCGAGCTCGTGCCTCAGGACGTGCCCGTCGACCCGTACGAGCTCGGGCTGCTGCTGGGGGAGGGCTGCCGCACGCCGTCGACGACGCCCTCGTCCAGCACCGCGGACCCCGAGCTGCGCAACCGCTCCCGACATCGCGGGGCCGTCGTCGTCGCGAGCCCCGTCACCACCGCGCTGCGGGACCTCGGGCTGGCCGGCACGGGGCCCTCCACGAGGTTCGTGCCCGACGTCTACCAGCTCAACTCGGCCCGGGTGCGCCTGCACCTGCTGCAGGGCCTCCTCGACAGGGACGGGGACCCGGTCGCCCAGGGTGGCCGGGCCTGCCGCGTGCAGTACACGACGACGTCGCCTCGCTTGCGGGACGACGTGGTCTGGCTGGTGCGCTCGCTGGGTGGGGTCGCCCATCGCAGCGGCGCGGACACCGTCGACATCCGGCTGCCCGCCGGCCAGAGCCCGTTCCGCCTGGCACGCAAGCGCGCTGTGTACGACGAGACGGGGGGCGGCCGCCCCGTGCGGTTCATCGACAGCATCGAGCCGGCCGGCGAGGAGGAGACCGTCTGCATCCAGGTGGCCGCCGAGGACTCGCTGTACGTCACCGACGACTTCCTCGTGACCCACAACACCCTCAACGACGCCTTCATCATCCTCGACGAGGCCCAGAACACCTCTCCCGAGCAGATGAAGATGTTCCTGACCCGGCTCGGCTTCGGCTCGAAGATGGTGGTGACCGGGGACGTCACCCAGGTGGACCTGCCGTCGGGGACCCGCAGCGGCCTGCGTGTGGTCGAGGACATCCTCACCAGCATCGAGGACGTGTCGTTCAACCGGCTGACCTCCCACGACGTGGTGCGGCACCGGCTCGTCGGCCACATCGTCGCGGCGTACGACGACTACGAGGCGCGCCGTACGTCGGCCGCGGCCGGCGAGCTCGCACCGGACACCCAACGACGCGGGCCGCGCAGCACCCGCCGCGAGGAGCGCTGAGCACCGGATGACCCCCCGATGAGCATCGAGGTCCTCGACGAGGCCGGCGGCGGCACCGACCTCGCGGAGCTGTCCCGGCTCTCGCGGTTCGTGCTGGACCGGATGCGCGTGCACCCGATGGCCGAGCTGTGCGTCAAGCTCGTGGACGAGGCCACCATCGCCGAGCTCAACGAGCAGTGGATGGAGAAGACCGGTCCGACCGACGTGCTCGCGTTCCCGATGGACGAGCTGCGACCGGGCCTGGTCAACGAGGAGCCCGAGGAGGGCGTGCTCGGCGACCTGGTGCTCTGCCCGGCCGTGGCCCGGCGTCAGGCCGAGGAGGCCGGCCACCCCGAGCGCGACGAGGTGTGGCTGCTCACGGTGCACGGGATCCTGCACCTGCTGGGCTACGACCACGCCGAGCCCGACGAGCACCGCGAGATGTTCGGCCTCCAGGCGCGGCTGCTCGAGGAGTGGGCGCGCGACCGCGCGACCGCGGGGGAGCGCGCGGACCGGCCATGAGCGTCGTCGACATCTGGCTGCTCGTGGTGGCAGCCGTCCTCGCGGTCGTCGCGGGACTCTTCAGCAGCGCCGACGCGGCGCTCTCGTCGTTCTCCAAGGCCCGGGCGGAGGAGATCGCCGGCCAGGGCGTGGCCCGGTCGAGTCGGCTGCTCGTCATCGTCGACGACCCGCCCCGCTACCTCAACACCGCGCTGTTCCTGCGGATGCTCAGCGAGATCGCCGCGATCATCCTCGTCACCGTGGCGATGCTCGACCTGTTCGTCACCCGCGGCGGGTCCCAGTCCGGCCCGGAGACGGTCGGCGGTCGCTGGTGGGCGATGGTCGCGTCCCTCGCAATCATGCTCGTCGTGTCGTTCGTCGTCATCGGGGTGGCGCCCCGCACCCTCGGCCGTCAGCACTCCGAGCGCGTGGCTCTGCTCTCCTCGGGACCGCTGATCGCCGCCACCCGGGTGCTCGGCCCGGTGCCCCGCCTGCTGATCGTGGTCGGCAACGCGCTCACGCCCGGCCGCGGCTTCAGCGAGGGCCCGTTCGCCTCGGAGGCCGAGCTCCGCGAGCTCGTCGACCTCGCCGAGGCCAGCAGCGTCATCGAGTCCGGCGAGCGGCAGATGATCCACTCGGTCTTCGAGCTCGGCGACACGCTCGCGCGGGAGGTGATGGTGCCGCGCACCGACGTCGTGTTCATCGAGCGCACCAAGACGCTGCGGCAGGCGATGTCGCTGGCGCTGCGCAGCGGCTACTCGCGGATCCCGGTGGTCGGGGAGAGCCTGGACGACGTCGTGGGGTTCGCCTACCTCAAGGACCTCACCAGGCGGGTCTTCGACCGGCACGAGGCCGAGTCGACCGAGCGGGTGGAGCAGGTGATGCGCCCGGTCCTCTACGTCCCGGACTCCAAGCCCGTCGACGCCCTGCTGCGCGAGATGCAGGCCGAGCGCAAGCACGTCGCCGTGGTGGTCGACGAGTACGGCGGGACCGCGGGCCTGGTGACGATCGAGGACGTGCTGGAGGAGATCGTCGGGGAGATCACCGACGAGTACGACGTCGCCAAGGTCGACGTCGAGCGGCTCGGCAACGGCAGCGTGCGGGTCAGCTCCCGCTACCCCGTGGACGACCTCGAGGAGGTCACCGGCGTCTCGGTCGAGGACGACGACGTGGACAGTGTCGGCGGCCTCATGGCCAAGCACCTCGGCCGCGTCCCGATCCCCGGCTCGGTCGCCGAGGTCGACGGCCTGAGGTTCGAGGCCGAGGCCTCCACCGGCCGCCGCAACCGGATCGGCACGGTCCTGGTGAGCGTCCTGGAGCCGGAGCGTCGCGACGGTGCCGGGAGCGAGAACGCCGGGTCCTACCCTGAGCACCATGCCGGCTGACCCGCACCCGCTGACCGACCCCGAGGACCGCAAGCTCGTCACGCTCGCGCGCAGCACCCGCGCTCGCACGCGGGCGGCCGAGGGCGCCTGCCTGCGCGACCGGGACGGGCGCACCTACGCCGCCGCGACGGTCGCGCTGCCGTCGCTGCGGCTCAGCGCCGTCCAGGTAGCGGTCGCGATGGCGGTCACCAGCGGCGCCCGCGGCCTCGAGGCCGTCGTGGTGCTCGGGGACACGGCCGGCCCGGACGAGGCCGACCTCGCCGCGGTGCGCGACCTGGCCGGGCCCGGCGTCCCCGTGCACCTCGGCCGGCCCGACGGCACGGTGGTCGCCTCCGTCGAGTCCTGACCGGCGCCCCGGGCGGCCGCCGGCGGGTCCCCCGGTCGCGGCGTCGGCGAGGGGCGATAGGTTGGGACGTGTGAGTGACGTGGTCGGGTGGGAGGCCCACGCCGGGGCGGTGGCACGGTTGCGGGCGTCGTACGACGCGATCCCGAAGGGCGCTCCGGTCCGGCTGGCCAAGCGCACCTCGAACCTCTTCCGGGCCCGCACGGCCACCCAGGTCCCGGGCCTCGACGTCTCGGGCCTCGCCGGCGTGGTGGCGGTGGACGCGCAGGGGCGGACCGCCGACGTGCAGGGCATGTGCACCTACGAGGACCTCGTCGACGTCACCCTGCCGCACGGCCTGATCCCCCTGGTCGTCCCGCAGCTGCGCAGCATCACCCTCGGTGGAGCGGTCACCGGGCTCGGCATCGAGTCGACCTCCTTCCGCAACGGCCTGCCGCACGAGTCGGTGCTCGAGATGGACGTGCTCACCGGGGCCGGCGAGGTGGTGACCACCCGGCCGGGGGAGGACCTGTTCGACGCGTTCCCCAACTCCTACGGCTCGCTCGGCTACGCCACCCGGCTCCGGATCGAGCTGGAGCCGGTGCCGGGGTACGTCGCGCTGCGCCACGTGCGCTTCGACGACCTGGACTCGCTGGCCAAGGCCGTCGAGGCGGTCGTCGAGGACGGCCGGTACGAGGGGGTCCGCGTCGACGGGCTCGACGGCGTGGTCTTCGACCCGCGCGAGGCGTACCTCACGCTGGCCACCTGGAGCGACGAGCCGGCCGGCCGGCCGTCGGACTACACGGGGACGGTGCCGTACTTCCGGTCGCTCCAGCACCGGGAGACCGACACCCTCACGATGTACGACTACCTGTGGCGGTGGGACACCGACTGGTTCTGGTGCTCGGGAGCCTTCGGCCTGCACGACCGACGGGTCCGCCGGCTGTGGCCGCGGCGGTGGCGTCGCAGCGACGTGTACAGCCGGATCATCGCGCTGGAGAACCGCTACCACGTGGCGGCCCGGATCGACCGGCTCCGCGGGAAGCCGGAGCGGGAGCGGGTGATCCAGGACATCGAGGTCCCGGTCGCGCGCACGCCCGACTTCCTGCGCTGGTTCGACGCCGAGGTCGGGATGCGGCCGGTGTGGCTGTGCCCGCTGCGCGCGAGCCGCGCCTGGCCGTCGTACCCGCTCGAGCCGGGCGCGACGTACGTCAACGTCGGCTTCTGGGGGACCGTCCCGATCGAGGCCGGCGCCCGTGACGGCGACGTCAACCGCGCCGTCGAGGCGCGGGTCACCCAGCTCGGCGGCCACAAGTCGCTGTACTCCGACGCCTACTACGACCGGGAGACCTTCGACCGGCTGTACGGCGTCGCCAACCAACGCAGGGTCAAGCAGCAGACCGACCCAGACCACAGGCTCACGGGCCTCTACGAGAAGGCGGTGAATCGTCGATGACGAGCACTCTGAACCGTCCCGTCGCGCGCATCTCGATCGGCGAGGCGATCACCCGGCTGATGCCGGACGGCGTCCCGTTCCACTTCACGGCCTACGACGGCAGCAGCGCGGGCCGCCCGGACTCGCCGGTCCACCTGCACCTGGCCACCGAGCGGGGCCTGTCCTACCTGCTCACCGCGCCGGGCGACCTGGGGATGGCCCGGGCCTACGTCTCGGGGGACCTGCTGCTCGAGGGCACCCACCCCGGGAACCCCTACGAGGCCATGCTGCTGCTGCAGCGCGAGTCCGGGTTCCGGATCCCGTCGCCCGCGGAGGCGCTGAGGATCGTGCGCGGGCTGGGCTGGAGCACGCTGAAGCCGCCGCCGCCCCCGCCACAGGAGGCGCTGCCGAAGTGGCGCCGGCTCCTCGAGGGGTTCCGGCACTCCAAGGGCCGCGACGCGGAGGCGATCCACCACCACTACGACGTCTCGAACCGGTTCTACGAGATGGTGCTCGGGCCCTCCATGACCTACACCTGCGCGTGCTTCCCCGACGAGCACGCCACGCTCGAGGAGGCCCAGGAGGCCAAGTACGACCTGGTGGCGCGCAAGCTCGGGCTGCGGCCCGGGATGCGGCTGCTCGACGTCGGCAGCGGCTGGGGCGGCATGGTCCGGCACGCCGCGAGGAACTACGGCGTCGAGGTCGTGGGCATCACCCTGTCCCGTGAGCAGGCCGCGTGGGCGCAGGACGCGATCAAGCGCGACGGCCTCGACGACGTCGCCGAGGTGCGCTACGGGGACTACCGCGAGGTCCACGACACCGGCTTCGACGCGGTCAGCTCGATCGGGCTCACCGAGCACATCGGGATCCGGCAGTATCCCGCCTACTTCGGGTTCCTGCGGGACAGGCTGGTGCCCGGCGGCCGGCTGCTCAACCACTGCATCACCCGGCCGGACAACACCTCCACCGACACCGGCGCGTTCATCGACCGCTACGTCTTCCCCGACGGCGAGCTCACCGGGTCCGGGAGGATCATCACCGAGATGCAGAACCTCGGCCTGGAGGTGCGGCACGAGGAGAACCTGCGCGAGCACTACGCCCTCACGCTCAAGGGATGGTGCGAGAACCTCCGGGCGAACTGGGACGAGTGCGTCCGGGAGGTCGGCGAGGGCACGGCCAAGGTGTGGGGCCTCTACATGGCCGGCTCGCGGCTGTCCTTCGAGCGCAACGAGATCCAGCTGCACCAGGTCCTCGCGGTCAAGCCGGACGCCGACGGGAACGCCCACTTCCCGCTGCGCCCGACCTGGCTCAGCTGACCGGGGTGACACAATCCGAAGCGTGCCCGAGTTCCGCAGCGGCTTCGCGTCCTTCGTCGGCCGGCCCAACGCCGGCAAGTCGACGCTGACGAACGCCCTGGTGGGCGCCAAGGTCACGATCACCTCCTCGAAGCCGCAGACCACGAGGACGGTGGTCCGAGGCATCGTGCACCGGCCGGACGCCCAGCTGGTGCTGGTGGACACCCCGGGACTGCACCGGCCCCGGACGCTGCTCGGCGAGCGGCTCAACGACCTGGTCACGACCACCTGGGCCGAGGTCGACGTGGTCGCGGCCTGCTTCCCGGCCGACGAGAAGGTCGGCCCCGGCGACCGGTTCCTCGTGACCGAGCTGGCCAAGGTGCGTCGTACGACGAAGGTGGCGGTGGCCACCAAGACCGACCTCGTCACGCCGCAGCGGCTGGCCGAGCACCTGCTCGCGATCGCCCGGCTGGGTGAGGAGACCGACACGGTGTGGCAGGAGGTGGTCCCGGTGTCGGCGCAGTCGGGGCACCAGGTCCACCTGCTGGCCGACCTCCTCGTGGCGCAGCTTCCCGAGGGCCCGGCGCTCTACCCCGACGGCGACCTCACCGACGCGCCGGAGGAGACGCTGGTCGCCGAGCTGATCCGCGAGGCCGCCCTGGAGGGCGTGCGGGACGAGCTGCCGCACTCCATCGCCGTCGTGGTGGAGGAGATGGGGCTGCGCGAGGGGCGCGACGCGGACCGGCCGCTGCTGGACGTCCACGCGAACCTGTTCGTGGAGCGCTCCTCGCAGAAGGGCATCGTGATCGGCCACCAGGGCAGCCGGCTGCGCGAGGTGGGCAGCGAGGCCCGCCGCCAGATCGAGGCGCTGCTCGGCACGCCGGTCTACCTCGACCTGCACGTGAAGATCGCAAAGGACTGGCAGCGCGACCCCAAGCAGCTGCGCCGGCTCGGCTTCTGAGGGCTCGACCGGCTCACGCCGGCACCCAGCAGTAGCCGTAGTGCTGACCGCCGGCCCACTGCGCGCGGCTCGGCCACTCCCATCCGTAGCGGAACGTCAGCGCTCCGCCCGCCTGGGCCCGGGCCCGGTCCTTGCAGGTCCCGTCCCCG
>JAICLD010000023.1 GCA_025927595.1 Nocardioidaceae bacterium
GCCACCCAGAGGATCTTGTAGTTCCTGCCTGCCATCGCCGGGGCCGTCAGCGGGCGGTGCGAGGCCCACACGATGGCCGCCATGTCGCCCCTGTCACTCAGGACGTACGGCACCGACGCCTCCGGTGCCGAGAAGCCCGACCTCGCCCACGGTGGCAGCAGCCTGGACGGGTAGCCGGCCCGGCATCCCGCAGCCGGTCCGCGGGAGGTTGTCGACGACGGGGTCCCAGGCCCAGGTCCTGCGGCTGAGCGGGAGACCGCGGAGCCACCGGACGTGCACGCCGCCAGAGCGAACGCAACCAGCAGGATCAACGCGACCCGCGTCATGCATCGAGGCTACGCCGACCTTCGGGTCGTCGTCGGAGAGCTCCGCTGCGCACACCCTCGCTGGGCTGCACGTCGACATCGATCCGAAAGCCGAGCTTGCCGCAGTAGAAGTCGATGGCCCGGTGCAAGGGCCACGCCCACTCAGATGCGGCTGGAGGAGAGGATGCCCGCGATCACGGTGTCCAGGTCGACGTGTGCGCACTCCTCGTCCGCCGGTACGACGGACAGGGTGCGGTCGAGGAACCGGCGCAGGTCCTCCGCCGGCAGCTCGACGGGTGCCCGGCCCCCCGGGGCCCTCAGCTCGACCGTCACCCGAGCGGCGCCGTCCTCGTCCACGGTCGGCACGACCCGCACGTCGCCGTCGCCGGCCGGTGCGGACAGGCCCTGGACGAGCAGGTCACGAGCGAAGGTCCAGGACACCGCCGCCACACCGGTGTCGAAGGCCATCGTCACCGCGTACGGGTCCGCCGCGTCGTACGCCAGCTCGGCCCGCACCGGCACCAGGACGCCCTCGACGGTCGCGACCTCGGCCAGCACCTGCTGGGTGACGCTCGGGGCGCCCTGGCGGGGGATCTGCATGGGAACCTCTTCCGTGACGGGGCCCCGGAGCGGGCCGGCACCTGGGTCCTCGGTCGTCCGGACGCCCCGCTTGAGGGCGGCGGCGCGACCTGCCGCAGGAGTTCGCAGCCGTCCGATAGTCATATCGGGCATACCCGGGCAAGCCGCGCCGGTACGTCGTCGACGCGGCCGCTACTGGTCTGGACCGGCGGCGCTCACAGCTGGATGCCGCGCGTCAGGGCGCCGTCCACGACGAGGTTGGTCCCGCTGACCCGGCTGCTCCGCGGACTGGCCAGGAACACCACCGGGCCGGCGACGTCCTCGGGGGTTCCCATGTGTCCGGTCGGGTTCAACGCCATCGCGCTGGCGTACAGGTCCGGCGCGCCGGTCTCGATGCCGGCCCAGACGCCGCCCTCGAAGTAGGTGTTCCCGGGGGAGACGGTGTTGGCGCGGATCCCCTGGGGCGCCAGCTGCATGGCGAGCCCGTGGACGTAGCCGATGATCGCGGTCTTGGCGGTGCCGTAGGGCCCGGACGCGAAGTCCGACTCGCGCCCGGAGACGCTCGAGACCGCGATGATCGACGCCGCCTCGCTGCGCTCGAGGTGCGGCAGCGCCGCTCGCACCAGCCGCACGGTGTGCATCAGGTCGATGTCGAGGCTGGCCCGCCAGCTCTCCTCGGTGTCGGTGATCGCCAACGCGCTCACGTTGGCCACCACGACGTCGAGCCCGCCGAAGTCCTGCGCGGACCGCTCCACCCACGCGGCCAGGGCCTCGCCGTCGGCGACGTCGAGGGTCGCACCCGCGACGGTGCCGCGGGCGCGCAGCGCGTCCTCGGTCGCGGCGACCTCGTCGGCGTCGCGGGCACAGAACCCGACGGTGGCGCCCTCGTCGAGGAACGCCTCGACGACGGCCCTGCCGATGCCGCGGGTGCCGCCGGTGACGAGGACACGGCTGCCGGAGAGCTGGAGATCCATGAGGAGCCCTTCTGGGGTGCGGAGGTGGCGGTCAGAGGGAGCGGGCTCGCTGCCGCAGGTCGGCGTGGATGGCGTCGTACGCGTCGGCAGCAGGCAGCAGCGCCTTGGCGACCTTGACCACGACGCTGTAGTTGGCGTCGACGACGTTGGCGACCGGGACCTCCGCGACCTGCGAGCACAGCTGGTAGGCGTCCATCGGGTGCAGTCCGTGGAGCTCGGCCACCCAGCGCACGAGCTCGGCGTTGGCGATCCGCCAGGAGTCCTCCATCGGCCGGCTCGACCCGACGGTCATCCAGTGGTCGTCGTCCTCGATGCGTGGCCAGCCGGGCGCCCGGCCCTTGACCAGGTCGACGATGAGGGTGGTCGTCATCGCGCCCTCGACGGCGGTGCCGCAGGCCTCGCCCTCGCCCTGGCGGTAGTGCCCGTCCCCGACCGAGAACAGGGCGCCCTCGACGTTGACCCCGAGGAAGACCGTCGACCCGGCACGCATCTGCGGCGTGTCCATGTTGCCGCCGAACCGGTCGGGCACGAGCGAGGAGCGCACCTCGCCACCCGCCGGGGCGAGGCCGACCGTGCCCAGCATCGGCTCGACGGGCAGCTCGATGCGGTGGTCGCTGTGCCGGGCCGAGAAGGCGACCGTGTGGCGCTCCCGGTCGAGCTCGTAGATCCAGGTGGTGTCCGGCAGCGGGTCCTGGAGGGTCACCACCCGGTCGGTGCCCGTCATGCCGCCGAAGAACGGGATGGCGGCCGAGGCGCCCCAGTCCCGCGCCGGCTCGAGGGACACCAGGTGCAGCGCGAGGGTGTCGCCGGGCTCGGCGCCCTCGACGTGGAACGGCCCCGTCTGCGGGTTGACGAACCGCAGGTCGACCTTCGCGCTCGAGAGGTCGTCGACGCTGCGCAGGGCGCCCCCGAACGCGTCGTCGGACCACAGCCGCAGGACGGTCCCGGGGCGGACCCGCATCACCGGCGCCGCGCCGCCGAAGGTATAGGTGTACCGGTCCCGGGTGGGGGTGTACTCCACGACGTCCATGGCCGGAAACTACCGGAGTCCCCGCGCAGGCGTACATGGTCGCGACCCAGGTCCGCGACCCGGGTGACCCCGAGCAGGGCCATCGTGACCCGGACCTCCTCACGCAGGATGTCCGCCGCGCGCTGGACGCCGCGCTCCCCGCCGGCCATCAGGCCGTACAGGTAGGCCCTGCCCACCAGCGCGGCGCGGGCCCCGGCGGCGACCGCGGCGACGACGTCGCCGCCGGAGAGGATACCCCCGTCGACGTACACCTCGGCGCGGTCGCCGACGGCGTCGACGACCGACGGCAGCGTCTCCAGCGGGGTGGGCGCGCGGTCGAGCTGGCGGCCGCCGTGGTTGGACACGACCACGGCGTCGGCCCCCGCGCCGACCACGGCCCGGGCGTCGGCGACCGTCTGGACCCCCTTGACGACGAGCGGGCCGTCCCACGCGGACCGGAGCCAGGACAGGTCGGCCATGGTGGCCGCGGGGTCGAACATCCGCGCCGCGAGCTCGGCGACGGTGCCGTCGAACCGGTTCAGCGAGGCGAACTCCAGCGGCTCGGTGGTGAGCAGGTCGAACCACCAGGCCGGGTGCAGCGCGCCCTCGGCGAAGGTGCGCAGGGCCAGCGTCGGCGGGATCGTGAGGCCGTTGCGGACGTCGCGCAGCCGCGGGCCGGCGACGGGGGTGTCGACGGTGAGCACCAGCGTCTCGTAGCCGCAGTCGCGCGCGCGGGCGACGAAGTCCCGGCTGGCGCCACGGTCGCGCCAGAGGTACAGCTGGAACCACCGTCGTCCCCCCGGTACGGCGTCGGCGAGCCGCTCGACTGAGGTCGTGCCCATCGTCGAGAGGGCGTAGGGGATCCCGGCCCGAGCGGCCACGCGGGCCACCGCGGGCTCGCCCTCGGTGTGCATCATCCGGGTGAAGCCGGTGGGTCCGAGGACCAGCGGCAGGGCCGAGGGGCGGCCCAGGACCGTGGTGGCGGTGTCGACGGCGGAGACGTCGCGCAGGACGGTCGGGCGGAACTCCACCCGGGCGTAGGCGTCGCGCGAGCGGCTCAGGGACAGCTCGTCACCGGCGGCGCCGTCGGTGTAGTCGAAGACGGCGCGCGGCGCCCTGCGGCGCGCCAGCAGGCGCAGGTCGGCGATGGACGCGGCGGCGGCCAGCCGTCGGTCGGTGAGGGTGCCGGGGACGGTTCGCGGCTGGAGCAGCGGCCGGAGCTCGGACCAGCGCGGCCGGCGTCGGGCAGTCACCCTGGTGTTCTACACGACGCGGCCGGGGGCCGGAAGTGCCGTGGGGGCTGCCCGGGCTCAGTGGTCCTCGGTGGCCGACAGCAGGTCGGCGACGAGCGCGTCGAGGTCGAGGTGGGCGGACTCGGTGCCGGCGGGGACCGCGGCGAGGGACCGCTCGGTGAAGCTCGTGACGTCCTCCGGGCGCAGGTGCACGAGCGCGTCCCCGACCGGGGCGCAGAGCTCGAGCACGACGACGAAGCGTCCCGCGTCGTCCAGGCAGGGCCACACGTGCACGTCGCCGTCGCCGGCGGGCTCGAGGAGGCCCTCGACCAGGAGCTCGCGGGAGAAGGTCCACACCACGTCGCCGAGCTCGGTGCGGAAGCAGATCGTGGCCGCGTAGGGGTTGGCCGAGTCGTAGCGCAGCTCGCTGGGGACGGGGGCCGTCGTACCGTCGAGGTCGCAGGTCTCGACGACGATCTGCTGGCTGAAGGTGGCGGCGGACCTGCGGGTGGTGTCCATGGTGGGCTTCTCTCGGCCGGGCGGGCGCTGACACCGGGTACGTCGGCAGGGGCGCCGGGCCGCTCAAGGGTCCTGGTCCCAAGACGTGGGGAACTCGACCGTTCGGCTGATGGATAAAACGGACATTAGCGACAGTAGCCCGAGATCCGGGGTGTCAGCGGGCTCCGGCCCCGGCGCCGACCTCGCGCGCCCGCGAGCCGACCTCGTCGCCGTCGACCCACACGGCGGCGACGTCGGCCGTCGTGCCGAGCGCGAAGGCCTTCGCGAGCGCGTCCTCGGGTTCCGACGCGTGCCGCAGCGCGACGTCCAGCGTGGTGCCTGGGAGCGGCCGCAGCCACTGGGCGTCGAAGCGCTTCCCGACGCCGAGGTCGCCGACCCGGTCGGCGAGGCCGAGGGCCCGGGCGCCGGCGGCCGAGGCGAGGTGCAGCAGGTGCACCGCAGCCAGCGCGTAGCCCTGCTCGCTGAGCAGCTGCTGCAGGAAGTAGGCCTGCAGTCCCTCCTTGAGCAGCGAGAAGCCGGTGCCGGCGCCCACGTCGGAGCCCAGGGCGACGTGGACGCCGTACGCGAGGTGGCGCGTGAGCGGGAACAGGCCGCTGCCGAGGGCGGAGTTGCTGCTCGGGCAGTGCGCCACGCTCGCTCCCCGCTCGGCGAGCACCTTGAGCTCGGCGTCGGTGGGGTGCACGTTGTGGGCCAGGACGGTGTGCCGGCCGACGAGCCCGTGCCGGTCGTAGGTCTCCAGGTAGTGGCTGAGGTCGAACAGCCGAGCCACCGTCGCTATCTCGCGGACGTTCTCGTTGATGTGCGAGGTGACGTAGGCGCCGTCGACCTCGTCGCGCACGGCGCGGCACGATGCCAGGAGCTCGTCGCCGCACGACAGCGAGAACCGCGGGATGACGGCGTAGCGGGCGCGTCCCACGCCGTGCCAGCGACGGGCGAGGGCCAGCCCCTCGTCGTACGCGCGCTCCGGCGTGGTCAGCAGCTCCTCGCGCAGGAGCCGGTCGCTGACCACCAGCCCGCTGGTGACCCGGAGCCCGACCCGGGCGGCCTCGGTGAACAGCGCGTCCACCGCCGGCGCGAAGTGGGCGCCGAAGACGAGCGCCGTGGTCGTGCCCGCCTGCACCAGGCCGGAGACGAAGTCCCGGGCCACCGAGCGGGCGTACGACGGGTCGGCCAGCCGGGCCTCCTCGGGGAGGGCGCACCGCTCGAGCCAGTCCAGCAGCGGGAGCCCGAGGCCGCCGATCGCCCGGACCTGCGGGAAGTGCACGTGCGTGTCGACGAACCCGGGCAGCAGGAGCCCGCCGGTGAGGTCGACCACCTCCTCCTCACGGTGGCGCGCGGCCAGCCCGGCGAACCCCGCCCGCTCGCGGACCACCCCGTCGCGCACGAGCAGGCCGGCGTCGGCGTCGGCCCGCAGCGAACCGCCGGTGAAGGGGTCGTCCGGTGTGTCGAGGACGGTCCCGCGGTACAGCGTCACCGCGACGGCTCCTCGGCCCGGGTAGGCACCTCCCCGCGCTCGTGCTGGAGCTCCAGCAGCAGGGCGGCCGCGACGCTGACCGCGACCGTCGCGGGGTCCTTGCCGGTGATCGCGGGGAGCCCGATGGGGGTGGTGATCCGGGCGACGGCCTCGGGGGAGTGGCCCGCCTCGGCGAGCGTGCGGCGGAACCGGGCCCACTTCGCCGCCGAGCCGATCAGCCCGACCGAGGCGAGGTGGGTCGTGCGCAGGGCGGCGTCGCACAGGGCGGCGTCCTCGGCGTGGTCGTGGGTCATCACCAGCACGTGGCTGCCCTGCGGCAGCTCCCCGAGGAGCAGCTCGGGCAGCACCGGCACCTGGTGCACGTGCACGCGGGCGACGGCGGGCTCCAGCACCGCGAGCCGCTCCGGTGCGAGCTGGTCGGGGCGGGTGTCGACCAGGTGCAGGTCGAGGTCGTGGCGGGACAGGACGCGCGCCAGCTCCAGCCCCACGTGCCCGACGCCGAAGACCGCGACGGCGGGGACGACGGGCAGCGGCTCGAGCAGGATCGTGACCTCGCCGCCGCAGCACTGCACACCGTGCCGGTAGGGCGCCTTGTCCGACAGCGCGACCGTCAGCAGCTCCGGCTCCGCCGCCGACGCGCCCATCAGCTCCCGCGCCCGCTCGACCGCCACCGCCTCGAGGTTGCCGCCGCCGACCGTGCCCCAGGTCCGGTCAGCCGCGACCACCATCTTGGCGCCGGCCGCCCGCGGGGAGTGCCCGCGCACGGCCGCCAGCGTGACCAGGACCCCTGGCCGGCGTGCGCCGCGCAGGTGCGTGACCGCCTCCGCCCACTCCATGACCGCTCCCTCTCAGGTCGTGCTGAGCTCGTGCTGCACGCGCTCGGACTCCGGCTCGTACTCCGGCGCGCCCTCGGCCGGCTGGTCGGGGACCACGCCCGGCGCGCCCTCCACCACGTGGCCGTGCTCCGGGGCCCCCTGGGCAGCACCTCGAGCCTGCTGCACGGCCCAGAACACCGCCTCGGGCGTCGCGGGGGACGCCAGGTCCACCGACGTACCCACGGGCCCGAAGGCGGCCGCGGCCTGCCGCAGCGCCTCGCGGACCGAGAACGCCAGCATCAGCGGCGGCTCGCCGACGGCCTTGGAGCCGTAGACGGCCCCCTCCTCCGGAGCGTGCTGGAGCAGCGCGACGTTGAACTCCTCGGGCATCTCCGAGAGGCTCGGCAGCTTGTAGGTGCTGGCGGCCTGCGTCAGCAGCCGGCCGCGGCCGGGCCCGTCGCTCTCGTCCCACCGGAGGTCCTCGAGCGTGAGCCAGCCGGCGCCCTGCACGAACCCGCCCTCGATCTGGCCGACGTCGACCAGCGGCGAGAGGCTGTCACCGACGTCGTGCACGATGTCGACCCGGCGCAGCCGGTAGGCGCCGGTGAAGCCGTCCACCTCGACCTCGGCGGCGGCGGCGCCGTACGCGAAGTACTTGAACGGCTCGCCCTGGAAGATCGAGGAGTCCCAGTGGATCCCCTCGGTCCGGTAGAAGCCGGCCGCGAAGAGCTGCACGCGCTGGAAGTAGGCGTCGTGGACGATCTCCTCCCACGGCACGCGCTCGCTCGAGGACGCGATCGCCCGCGCCTGGCCGTCGACGAACCGCACGTCGCCGGGACTCACGCCGAGCCTGGTCGCCGCCACCTGGCAGAGCCGTTCCCGGATCTGCTCGCAGGCGTTCTTGACCGCGGCGCCGTTGAGGTCCGCACCGGAGCTCGCCGCGGTCGCCGAGGTGTTCGGCACCTTGTCGGTGCGGGTCGGGGCCAGGCGCACCTTCGCCAGTGGTACGCCGAGCGTGGTGGCCGCCACCTGCAGCATCTTCGTGTGCAGGCCCTGGCCCATCTCGGTGCCGCCGTGGTTGATCAGCACCGACCCGTCCTTGTAGACGTGGACGAGGGCACCGGCCTGGTTGAACGCCGTGAGGTTGAACGAGATGCCGAACTTGACCGGGGTGATCGCCAGGCCGCGCTTGGTGTGCGGGTGCGCCCGGTTGAACAGGGCGACGTCCTCGGTGCGGGCCACGAAGTCGCTCGACGCGTGCACCTGCTCCCACGCGGCGTGCAGGCGCTCGGGGTGGCCGACGACCTGGCCGTACGGCGTCGTCTGACCGTGCGTGTAGAGGTTGCGGCGTCGCAGCTCGTCGGCGTCGATGCCCAGCAGCGGCGCGCACCGGCCCAGGACGTCCTCGAGCACGAGCATGCCCTGCGGGCCGCCGAAGCCGCGGAACGCCGTCTGCGAGGTCTTGTTGGTCTTCGAGATCCGGCCGTTCACGCGCACGTTCGGGATCCAGTACGCGTTGTCGACGTGGCACAGGGCTCGCGCCAGCACCGGCTCGGACAGGTCGAGGCTCCAACCGCCGTCGGAGGTCAGCGTCGCGTCGAGCGCCTGCAGCAGCCCGTGCGCGTCGAAGCCCACCCGCCACTCGGCGTGGAAGCCGTGGCGCTTCCCCGACATCGTCATGTCCTGCGCGCGGTTCAGCCGCAGGCGCACGGGGCGGCCGGTGAGCGTCGCCCCCAACGCGGCGATTGCGGCGAACCCGTGCGGCTGCATCTCCTTGCCGCCGAAGCCGCCGCCCATCCGCAGGCACTGCACGGTCACGTCGTGGCTGTGCCGACCGAGGACGTGCGCGACGATCTCCTGGGTCTCGCTCGGGTGCTGGGTGCTGCTCTGCACGAACACCTGCCCGTTCTCGTCGACGAGGGCCAGCGAGGCGTGCGTCTCCAGGTAGAAGTGCTCCTGGCCGGCGAACTCGAGCTCCCCGCTGAAGACGTGGTCCGACTCCTCGAACGCCCGCTCCACGTCCCCGCGCGCCATGTGCGGCTGGCCACCCTGGAAGCTGCCCGCCTCGATCGCCTCCCGCACGGTGACGAGTGAGGGCAGCGGCTCGTAGCCGACCTGGACCGCCGCGGCGCCCAGCCGGGCCGCCTCGATGCTGTCCGCGAGCACCCAGCAGACGGCGTGCCCGTGGAACATGACCTCGGTGGGGAACAGCGGCTCGTCGTGCTTGACGCCCGCGTCGTTGACCCCGGGGACGTCGTCCGCCGTGAGCACGCGGACGACACCCGGCACGGCGTAGGCCGGCTCGGTGCGCAGCGAGGCGATCCGGGCGTGCGCGTGCGGCGCCTGCACCGGGTGGGCGTGCAGGACGTCCTTGGTGCGCTGCACGAGGTCGTCGGTGTAGAGCGCCTCGCCCGTGACGTGCAGGTCCGCGCTCTCGTGCGGCACCGCGAGGCCGACGAGCGGGTTCTGCGGCCGTTCCGACAGTGCGCTCATGCTCCGACTCCTTCGAGGCTCGTGTCGTGCGCGTACAGCTTGAGCAGCGCCTGACCCAGCATCGCGGACCGGTAGGCGGCGCTGGCCCGGTGGTCGTCGAGCGGCGTGCCCTCCCCGGCCATGACCTCCGCGGCCCGTCGTACGACGTCCTCGCGCCAGGGCCGGCCGGTGAGCGCCGCCTCGGTCGCACGAGCCCGGATCGGCGTGGCGGCGACGCCGCCGAGGCCGATGCGGGCACGACGTACGACGCCGTCCTCCACGTCGAGGGCGAAGCCGACGGCCACGCTCGAGATGTCGTCGAAGCGCCGCTTGGCGATCTTGTGGAACGCGGTCAGCCGGGCCAGCGGCAGCGGCACCCGCACCGCGCGGATCAGCTCGTCCGCACGCCGCACGCTCTGCCGGTAGCCGGTGAAGTACTCCGCCACGGGCACCTGCCGCTCGCCCTCGGCCGAGGTGAGCACGACGTCCGCGTCCAGCGCCAGCAGCGCTGGCGGGGTGTCCCCGATGGGGGACCCGGTGCCGAGGTTCCCGCCGATCGTGGCCCCGTTGCGGATCAGGCGGGACGCGAACTGCGGGAACATCTCGGCGAGCAGCGGCACCCGGCCGTCGAGCCGGCGCTCCGCCTCGGTCAGGCTCAGGGCCGCACCGATCTCGACCCACTCGTCGGTGACCGAGAAGGCCCGCAGCTCCGGCAGCCGGTCGACCGCGACGGTCAGCGCCGCGCGCGAGCCGCGGAGGTTGACCTCGACGCCCCAGTCGGTGGAGCCCGCGACCAGCGTCGCGTCGGGCCGCTCGGCCAGGATCCGGAGCGCCTCGGCGAGGTCTGCCGGGCGGACGAGCTCGGCGCCGGCTCGTGCGACGCGGGCCGGGACCGGCTCGGGCGGCGGCGCGTCGAGCCGGGCCGCGAGCCGGTCGTCGTCCTCCGGCTCGCCCAGTGCGTACGCCGCGTCGCGGATCGGCCGGTAGCCGGTGCACCGGCACAGGTTCCCGCTGAGCGCGTGCAGGTCGAAGCCGTTGGGACCGTGCTCGTGCATGTCCCCGGCTCCGTCCGGACCCGGGGCGCCCGTGCAGCGACCGCGACGGTAGTACTCCGCGGCCATGCTGCACACGAAGCCGGGGGTGCAGTAGCCGCACTGGGACCCGCCGCGCACGGCCATCTCCCGCTGGACGGGGTGCAGCCGGTCCGGTGTCCCCAGCCCCTCGGCCGTGACGACCTCCTGGCCGCCGAGGGAGGCGGCCGGCATCAGGCAGGCGTTGAGCGGCGTCCACTCGGTGGGGGTGTCCAGGCCGGGCCTGGCCACCAGGACCGAGCAGGCGCCGCACTCGCCTTCGGCGCAGCCCTCCTTGCATCCGGTCAGCCCCTGGTCGCGCAGCCAGTCGAGGGCGGTCGTGTGCGCAGCGACGTCCGTCAGCGGCACGGGTCGCCCGTTGACCGTCACCGTGAGGTCGGTCCGCTGCGTCGTCATGGCGCTCACCTCGTCGCTCGTCACTGGGACTCCAGCATTCCTCGGGCACGCTTCTCGACCCAGCGGGTCCGGGCGGCGTGGATGGGGTTGGCCTCGGCCAGGAAGTCGTCGAACCGGTGACCGGCGATCTTCGCGATCTCCAGCAGCGCGGCCGCGTGCTCCTGGGTCTCCGCGTTGCCGAGGCGCTCACGGCCCTGTTCGACGACCTTGTCGAAGGAGTCGACGTCACGGACGCAGACCACCAGCGGGAACCCGAACCGGTCCCGGTAGGCCCGGGTCACCGCGGACAGCTCCTCGTGCTCGACGTCCCCGAGCCGGTTGAGGCCCCGGGCGGACTGGTCGCGAAGGGACTCCTCGCCGGTGAGGCCCTCGACCACCAGGGCCGACCCCAGGTCCGGGTAGGCGTCGATGAGCTCGCGCTGCTCCTCCGGCGAGGCGCTGAACAGCGACTCCTGGAAGGCCCGCCGCAGGTTCTGGGTGTCCCGGAACGGACGCAGGTCGTAGGCCCGCGCCACCACCCACTCCGGCCCCTGGAAGAGTCCCGAGAACGTCTGCACGAACTCCTCGCGCGCCATCTCGTTGACCTCGTCGAGCCGCACGGTGTCGCCCGGCTGCCCGGCGACAGCCGGCCCGAAGTCCTTGCCGACGTGGTGGAAGACGAAGTTGAGCACGATCGCGGTGATGCTGCCGAGGGTGATGCCGCTGCCGAGGATGATCTGGGCCCAGCTGGGGACGGCCTTGGCCACGTCGGGCTGGGCGGTGACGTACATCGCGAGACCGATGCTGGTCGCGACGATCACGACGTTGCGGTGGTCGTGGAAGTCCACCCGGGACAGGGTCTGGAAGCCGACGACCGCCACGGTCGCGAACATCGCCAGGGCCGCGCCGCCCAGGACCGGGTGCGGGATCCCCGCGACGATCGCGCCGGCCTTGGGGATCAGCCCGATCACGATCATGATCGTGCCCGCGGCGGCGACGACGTACCGGCTCTTGACCCGGGTGAGCCGCACCAGGCCCACGTTCTCGGCGAAGCACGTGTAGGGGAAGGAGTTGAAGATGCCCCCGATGGTCGTCGCGACGCCGTCCGCACGCAGTGCCCTCGCGATGTCCTCGCGCCCGACCCGCTTCTCCACGATCTCCCCGGTCGCGAAGACGTCCCCGGTGGTCTCGACGGCGGTGATCACCATCACGACGATCATCGAGATGATCGCAGCGACGGAGAACCTCGGCCAGCCGAAGTAGAAGGGAGTCGTGGCGCCTACCCAGCTCGAGCCGCCGACGGACCCGAAGTGCGCGTCCCCGAGCGACCACGCGACCAGGGTGCCGACGACCAGGCCCAGCAGCACGGCGACGGTGGCCATGAAGCCCTTGAAGACCCGCTGGATCACCACGATGAGGGCGAGGGTGCCGAGGGCGTAGGCCAGGTTCTTGCCGCTCGTCGG
Source organism: Nocardioidaceae bacterium (assembly GCA_025927595.1). Taxonomy (GTDB): domain Bacteria; phylum Actinomycetota; class Actinomycetes; order Propionibacteriales; family Nocardioidaceae; genus Nocardioides_B. Next base: position 12,309 of record JAICLD010000023.1, read on the forward strand.
GTCCAGGGTTGGCCCGGCGCCACCGGCGGCGTCCGCGGCCGCGACCGGCAGGAGCGCGATCCCGATGATCGTGATCACCGACCCGGTGACCACGGGTGGGAAGAACCGGATCAGCCGACTGAAGTACGGCGCGATCAGGAACGTGAACAGGCCGGCGACGATCACCGCTCCGTAGATCGTCAGCAGGCCGTCGGTGCCGTTGCCGGCCGCCGCCCCGATCGCGATCATCGGCGAGACGGCCGTGAAGGTGACTCCCTGGAGCAGGGGCAGCCGCACCCCGACCTTCCAGAAGCCGATGGACTGGATGATCGAGGCGATCCCGCAGGTGAACAGGTCGGCGTTGATCAGGTGGATCAGCTGCCGCTCGGAGAGCCCGATCGCACTGGCGAGCAGGATCGGCACGATCACGGCACCGGCGTAGAACGCCAGCACGTGCTGGAAGCCGTAGACGGCCAGCTTGCCGATCGGCAGGACCTCGTCGACCGGGTGCGTGGCACGGGCTCGGGTGGCGCGGGAGGCGACCGGGGCTGGGGTCATGTCACACCTTCTCACTGTGGGGGCCTCGGCTTTCCGCCAAGCGGAAAACCGTTACCAGGTCGTGGAAGGCTATGTGACCCACGTCTCATCGTCAACAGTTTGTTGAGGGCAGTCTGATCCGGTCGGAGGCTGCCTCCGCGGGGTCGTCGGCGGGGTCGTCGGCGGGGTCGTCGGCGGGGTCGTCGGCGGGGTCACCGCCGCGGCACGACCAGCAGGGTCGCCAGCATGAGCACGGCCGTGACGAGGAAGGCCGCCGGGACGGCGACACCGGCCGAGACCAGGGCGCCCAGCAGGACCGCGCCGACGGCGGTGCCCGAGTCGAACGCCGCGTTCCACAGCGAGCTGGCCGTCGTCGTGCCGGCGGCCCCCGCCCGGGCGAAGGCGACGACGAGCGTCGCGTTGAGCACCCCGCCGTAGCCGGCGCCGAAGACGAAGGCGCCGGCGAGCACCAGCCCGTGGGACCCGGTGTGCAGACCGGCGGCCACCAGCGCCATCCCGGCGACCGACGCGACGACCGAGCCGGGCAGCAGCAGCGCCAGCCCGAACCGGTCCACGAGCACGCCGACGCGCCAGCGGGAGACCGCGGACGTCAGCCCGAACAGCAGCAGCGCCACGACCGCGGTGGCGGACCGGCTCGCGAGCACGATCGGCAGGAAGGTGACCAGCCCGCCCGCCGCCAGCGTCGCGGCACCGAGCACGGCTGTCGGGGCGACCATGGCGCGCAGCACCGTGCGGCGACCCTCCGGGGCGGGTTCCCCCGGCAGCACCGTCGGCACCGGCTCGGGCCGGTGTCCGCGACCCAGCGCGAGGGCGGCGGGCACGCCCAGCACGGGGGCGGCGCCCAGCACGGCGACGGCCCAGAAGGAGCCGGCCTGGGTCAGCGCGACCCCCGCCGGGATGCCCACGAGGTTCGGCACGGCGATCGCGAGGCCGTAGAGACCGACGGCCTCCCCGTGCCGGTCCTCCGGGGCCACGACCGTGGTGAGCAGCGAGCCGACCACGGTGAGGACCGCGAAGCCGGTGCCCCGCACCGCCGAGACGGGGAGCAGCAGCGCCAGGTCGTGGGACAGCGCCAGCAGCGGGGCCGGTGCCCCGAGCGTCAGCAGCCCGGCGGCCAGGACCCGGGCGGTGCCCCAGCGCCGGAGCGCGGCGGGGAGCAGCAGCTGCGTGCCGACGGTGGTCAGCAGCATCACGGTCGTCACGCTGCCGGCGAGTCCGGGCGAGACCCCTCCTCGCACCGCCCAGGACGGCAGCGCCGAGAGCGTGAGGCAGAAGCTGGTGAACCCCAGGAGGGTCACCAGCATCAGCTGCCGGACCGGGGCCTCCCGCCACAGCCGGTGAGGACGCGGCCGCGAGGTCTTCTGCGGCACGAGGCGCGAGTCTAGGGGTGCTCAGCCTCCCCGATGCGTCTGCGGTCGGGAGGGTCGACGCCGCGCAGGGGTCGCAGACGTATCGCGGGTCGTGGGCCGGCGCCATACTGGAGGAGCGCACGAGGGAGGCTGCGATGGCGACCGTGAGCATCCGCTACATCGTCGAGGACGTCGACGAGGCCATCTCCTTCTACTGCGAGCACCTCGGCTTCGTCGAGCGGATGCACCCCGCTGCGACGTTCGCGATGCTCGGTCGAGGGGATCTGCGCCTGGTGCTCAGCGCCCCGAGCCGTGAGGGCGGGGGAGGCCAGGAGCTGCCCGACGGCACGCGTCCGGAGCCCGGCGGGTGGAACAGGTTCATGGTCGAGGTCGACGACCTCGACCGGGTGGTGGAAGCACTCCGGGAAGCTGGCGTCCACCTCAGGACCCCGGTGATCGAGGGTGTGGGCGGCCGGCAGGTGGTCGTCGAGGACCCGTCGGGCAATCCCGTGGAGCTGTTCTCGCCGACCCGGGACGAGGCGCGGCTCGGCGCCTCCTGAGCCTGCTCAGAACGCGTAGCGCACCCGGCAGTAGGGCATCCGCTCGGCGATCAGGTCGGTCAGCTGGTCGACCCAGCGGCCCTTCCAGCCGTTGCGGTAGCGCACGTTGAGCTGACCGCTCTGGCTGCGCTTGGGCTGCTGCAGGTCGGGCCGCCAGATCAGCTCCTCGCCGCGCGGGTGCCACCCGAGGTTCACCTCGTGCAGCTCCGCGTTGTGGGTCAGCATGATGACCTCGCAGGCCAGCTGGCTCTTGGCGGCGGCGCCGATGGTCGAGTCGATCTCGTCCAGCAGCGCCGTCCACCCCTCCAGCCAGCCCTCGTGCACGACGACCGGGCTGAAGTTGAGGTGCACCTCGTAGCCCGCCGCGACGAAGTCGTCGATCGCCGCGATGCGCTCGGAGACCCTCGACGTGCGCAGGTCGAGCCGGCGTGAGATGTCGTCCGGCATCAGGGAGAAGCGCACCCGGGTGCCACCGCGCGGGTCGTAGTCGAGCAGGTCGCGGTTGACGTACTTGGTCGCGAAGCTGGCCTTGGCGTTCGGCAGCCTGCCGAAGAGGTCGACGAGGTCGCGGACGTTGTCGGAGACGATCGCGTCGACGGAGCAGTCGCCGTTCTCCCCGATGTCGTAGACCCAGTCGACGCCGTCGCACTGGTTCGGCTCGGGCTTCGGCCCCTGTCGACCGGCGTGCCGCTCCAGGTAGCCCAGGATCCGCTCGATGTTGACGAACACCGTGATCGGGTTCGCGTACCCCTTGCGGCGGGGGACGTAGCAGTAGGAGCACGCCATCGCGCACCCGTTCGACGTCGAGGGCGCGATGAAGTCGCTGGAGCGACCGTTGGGCCGCGCCGTCAGGCTCTTCTTGGCGCCGAGCACCAGGACGCCACGCTTGTTGCGCACCCAGTCGCGGACGCCTCCGGCGTTGCCGTACAGCTCCGGGATGTCCTGGTGGGAGGGGACCTCGACGAGATCGGCGCCCGGGAACCGGCCCAGGACCGCCGCCGCCCGCGGGTACGCTCCGATGTCCGGCTCGTGGTAGATGGTGCTGATGTCGAGCATCCGCTCGTGGGCAGTGGCAGGCATCGGGAGGACAACGCCACGAGGCCGGCCGGTATTTCCGGCCCAGGCATGATCGCCCGGGTGCCGGGCACCTCGGGGCTGTCGCGCCACGGTGGCGCCGGTCGTGGAGGAGGTCCTCGTGCGGGTCGTGGTGACCGGGGCGTCCGGCAACGTCGGGTCGGCGGTCCTGCGGCGGCTGGTGGAGGCCGGTGAGCACGACGTGCTCGGCGTCGCACGCCGCCTCCCGAGCGAGTCGGGGCCGCCGTACGACGCTGTGTCCTGGAGGTCGGTGGACCTGACCGACGACGCCGCCACCGCGGCGCTGCGCGAGGCCTTCCACGGTGCCGATGCGGTCGTCCACCTCGCGTGGGGCTTCCAGCCCTCGCACGACGTCGACTACCTCGAGGCGCTGGGGGTCGGCGGCACCCGGCGGGTGCTGGACGCCGTCGCGGCCGCCGACGTGCCGCACCTCGTGCACATGTCCTCGGTGGGTGCCTACTCCCCGAAGCACGACGACAGCCCGGTCGACGAGAGCTGGCCCACCGACGGCGTGCCCACCTCGCCCTACAGCCGGCACAAGTCGATGGCGGAGCGGCTGCTCGACGCCCACCGACGCTCCCACCCGGACCGGGTCGTGACCCGGCTGCGCCCCGGGATCATCGGGCAGCGCAACGCCGGCAGTGCCCTCACCCGCTACGCGCTGCCCGGGATCGTGCCTGCCGGCGTCCTCGGGCACCTCCCCGTGCTGCCCCTGGACCGCCGCCTGACCATCCCGGTGGTGCACGCCGACGACGTGGCGACCGCCGTCCACCGCATCCTCGAGACCCGCGCACCAGGACCGTTCAACCTCTCCGCGGAGCCGGCCGTCACCACCGCCTCGATCGCCGAGGTCCTCGGCGCCCGGCACGTGCAGGTGCCGTCCACCGTGCTCCGCGCCGTGGTGTCCCTGTCCTGGCACGCCCGGCTGCAGCCGGTCGACCCGGGCTGGCTCGACCTCGGCTTCGCGGTCCCGCTGCTGGACACCTCCCGCGCAGCGCGCGAGCTGGGCTGGGCGCCGTCGGTCGACGCGCTCAGCGTGCTCGCCGAGACCGTCGCGGGGATGCGGGACGGCGCGTCCGGCCGTTCACCCGTCCTCCGACCGCGGTCGGTGCCGCGTCAGCTCCTGCGGGCGCTGCGCCGGGGACCGGTCAGCCGCCGCCACGAGCCGTGAGCGCCGACGCATGACGGACGACGTCGCGGATCCGGCGGCCCCCGTCGTCGTGGTGACCGGGGGCAACGGGCTCGTCGGCGCCCGCATCTGCCGTGCGCTGGTCGAGCGCGGCGCGAGGGTCCGGGCGCTCGTACGGCGCGTGGGCACCGCCCCACGGCTGCCTGGCGTCGAGGAGCGGATCGGCGACTTCCACGACCCGGCCGTCGCGGCGACCGTGGTCGCGGGTGCGGACGCCGTCGTCACGACCGTCCACCCGATGGGGACCGACCGCGAGACCCAGCACCAGGTGGCGGTCGAAGGCACGCCGGTCCTCGCCCGGGCGGCCCGCGACGCGGGCGTCGAGCGCCTGGTGCACATCTCGACCGCCGCGGTCTACGACCGCTCGCCCGCGGCCGGCGACGTGGACGAGGACTCGCCGCTGGTCGGCGACGACGCGGACGACTACGCCGTGACCAAGCGCGACACGGACGCCGCCCTGGCCGAGGTCGACGGCATCACCCGCGTGATCCTGCGGCCGCCCGCGGTGCTCGGTCCGGGCCCCAGCTCCATCTGGAACTCCCTGCGGCCGGCCGCCGTCCGCGACCACGAGCCGGCCCGGCACGTCGTGCCCGGGCAGAGCTTCGCGTGGGTCCACCTCGACGACCTCGCCGCGCTCGCCGCGGACGTGGCGGCGGGTCGCGTCGCGGCCTCGGAAGACCCGGGCGCCGGGCCCGTCGAAGGTGGCTGCACGGTCGTGAACGTCGCCGCGGGGCCGGCCACGGCCCGTGACTACTACGGGACGGTGGCTCGGGCGCTCGGCGTCGAACCGGTGTGGGAGGACCGCCCGGCCTGGACCGGCCGGGTCCTGGCCGGGCGCGCCCACGGCTGGGGCTGGACCCCGACCGTGACCCTGCGGGAGGCGCTGGCGGAGATCGACGCGGGGCTGCAGGCCCGACCGGCGGCGGCCGCCGACTGACGCGGGCTCGGCCCGGGCACGCCGCAGCGCCGCCCTGGTACAGAGCGGTGGAGCCTCGAAGTGCGCTTTCGCGAAGTCTTAACTATCCTTCCCCGGGGCGCGGCCCGCGTGGCCACCCGGCCGCACTGCGCCCCCGCCGAATCCGTGTCGGTACACAATACTGTCACGGAGCCGGGGACCCATGGTTTCTGGGGTTAGTCAGCCTTGTGCTGTAGGGCATCCCTTTTCCTGCCCGCACCCGTCAGCTAACCCGGTAGGCGGTCCGGAACAGGAGCTCCCCCATGCTGCATGCACTCCGAGCTGTCGCGCGCCCGCGCGCCAGCCGACCCGCCGGCCACCGCTCGCGAAACCTCGCGCTGCGCGTCGGCATCGCCACGCTCACCGCCGCCGTCGCCGGAGGCGTCGGCCTCGCGGCACCGGCCCAGGCGGCCGGCCACATCGTCATCGGCGCGTCCGGTGACCGCGCCGGCCTGCAGAGCCGCGTGGGCACCAACCTCGCGGACCACCTGTACGGCAAGCTGTCCGGGCCCGCCCGGGTCGCCGAGCTGGTGAACATCGAGAGCACCGTCAACTGGAGCCAGGTCGCCTCCGGCGGCCAGGACGCCAACCTCAAGCGGTGGGCCAACGCGCTCAAGGGCAAGAACGTGATGGTGTCGTTCTCCCACGAGCCGATGGCGAAGCAGAACATCCACATGGGCACGGCCGCGAGCTTCATCGCCGCGTGGAAGCACGTCGTCAGCGTCTTCAACCGGCAGGGGGCGACCAGCGTCAAGTGGGTGTGGAACGTCACCAGCCAGTCGTTCCGCGTCCGGTCCTCGGACAAGACGTACGGCGCCAAGTGGTACCCGGGCGACGCGTACGTCGACTACGTCGCCGGTGAGGCGTACAACCGGTTCGGTTGTGGGACGTCCAACCTGAGCTTCGCGAACCGCGTCCAGGAGATCCTCGCGTTCTCAAACCAGCACCACAAGCAGCTGGTCGTGGCGGAGTTCGCCAGCAACGCCTTCTCGGGCCGCGCGGCATGGATCAACGCGGCGCACGCGTTCATCGACTCGCACAAGAGCCAGTTCGCGGGCGCGTTCTACTACAACCCGACGCACGCCGGGTCGTGCAACCTGCACCTCAACACGAGCGCGGAGTTCTCCGCGATCCGGTCGATGGTGCTGGACTCCGGCTTCGGAGCCTGAGCCTGAGCCCGCCGCCCGCCCGCGCTGCCACCTCGGCAGTGCGGGCGGGCGACCGTGGCCCGTCCCTCAGCTCGTCCAGGCTCGCCAGAGGGCGGCGTACTCGCCGTCCACGGCCACCAGCTCGTCATGCGTGCCGAGCTCCACGATCCGTCCGTCGTCGACGACCGCGATCCGGTCGGCGTCATGGGCGGTGTGCAGCCGGTGCGCGATCGCGATGACCGTGCGGCCGACGAGCAGCGCGTGAACCGACCCCTCCAGCGACCGCGCGGTCTGCGGGTCGATGAGCGACGTGGCCTCGTCGAGCACCAGCGTGTGCGGGTCCGCGATGACCAGCCGCGCCATCGCCACCTGCTGCGCCTGAGCAGGGGTCAGGGCCAGGTTCCCCGACCCGACCCGGGTCTCGAGTCCGGCCGGCAGCCGGCGCACCCAGTCCGCGGACCCGACCGCGGCCAGTGCCGCCCACACCGCCTCGTCGTCGGCCGTCTCGCGGCCGAGCACGATGTTGTCCCGCACCGAGCCGACGAAGACGTGGTGCTCCTGGGTGACGAGCGCGACCTCGTCGCGCAGCTGCTCGAGCGGCAGCGAGACGAGGTCGACGCCGCCGATCCGCACCGATCCGGTGCGCGGCCCGTTGATCCCCGCGAGCAGCCGGCCGAGCGTGGACTTGCCCGAGCCGCTCGGCCCGACGACGGCGAGCCGCTCGCCCACGCGCGGCCGGAAGTCCACCCCGTGGAGGACGTCGTGACCGGCCCGGTAGGCGAAGCGCAGGTTCTCCCCGACCAGCTCGGGGCCGTCCGGGACCGCGGTGCCGGGCTGCCGGTCCGGCGGGACCGTGGCGATGCCGAGCAGCCGTGCGGTCGAGGCGGCCCCGACCTGGAGCCGGTCCACCTCGCTCACCAGTCGGTCCAGCGGTCCCGACAGCGCCTCGACGTACAGCACGGCGGCAGTGATCTGTCCGAGGGTGACGTGGCCGTGCCAGTAGCCCCACGCCCCCACGAGCACGGTGATCACCCGGGGTGCGTTGAACGCCACGTCGATGACCGTGAACAGGAGGTTCCGCAGCGTCAAGCCGTAGCGCTCGGCCTGCGCCGACACCGCGACGTCGTCCTCCTGCGCCCGGACCCGTCGGTCGGCGAGACCCAGGGCCTCGACCGTTCGGGCGCCCTCGACGGTCTCGGTCAGCGTCGTGTTGATCCGCGAGTACGTCGCTCCCTCGGCGATGTAGCACTTCGAGGCCCGGCGGAGGTAGCGCCGCACCTGGATGGCAGACGTGGAGATGACGAGCAGCGCCGGGGCGGCGAGCAGGACCGAGTTGAGCAGCATCGCGCCCACCGACAGCACGACGGTGAGGGACGTGATGACGGCCATCGGCAGGCCGTACTGGACCGCCCGGCTCATCGTCCCCACGTCGCGGGTGACCCGGGTGACCAGGTCCCCCGTGCTGGCCCCCTCGACGCGGCTCAGCGGCAGCCGCAGGATCGTCTCGACGACGTACTCGCGCATCGAGGCCAACAGGTCCTGCCCGAACAGCGTCGAGGTGAGCTGACCGGCGAAGGTGAGCGCCGCCTGCGCCACGACCACCGCGACGATGACCAGCGCCAGCGACCCCACGCCCGAGGCCGGGCCGGACGCGGTGACCCGGTCGATGAGCGCGCCGAGGAGGCGCGGCACGACGAGCGCCGCCACGGCCGCCAGGGCGTTGAACACCAGCAGGGCCGCGAAGGCTCGGCGCCGCTGCCGGATCAGCGCGGCGACCACGCGGACCACCATGCGGTCGTCGGCGACCGGCCACCCCCGCTCGGGGCTCCGGGACTCCGCGTAGACCCGTTCGGCCCGCTCCCGGCGCAGGCGGTGCCGTCCCCGCAGCGCGCGGACCCGCGCGGACGGCGGCGCGTCGCGGGGCGGCGCCGCGAGCTCCGGCGGGAGCACCGGCGGGTCGAGCGTCCGGTCCCGCCACGTCTGCGCCGAGGTCGCCAGCAGGTCAGGCATGGCTCTCCTCCATGCTCCGGACGACGACCTGGCGGTAGGCCGGCTCGCTCGCGAGGAGGTCCTCGTGCGTGCCCTCCGCCACCACGCGGCCGCCCGACAGCAGGACGACGTGGTCGGCGTGGTGCAGCCAGAGCGGCGAGACCGTCGTGACGACGGTGGTGCGCCCGCGTCGGTACGCCGCCACCCGCTCGGCGATCTTCGCCTCGGTGTGGGCGTCCACGGCGGAGGTCGGCTCGACGAGGACCAGGACCTGCGGGTCGGCGGCGAGTGCCCGGGCCAGCACGATCCGCTGCCGCTGACCGCCGGACAGGCCTCGCCCACGCTCCTCGAGCTCGCCTCCCCAGCCGCCGGGCAGCGCGTCGTAGACGTCCTCGGCGGCCGCGGTCCGCAGCACGTCCTCGGCCTGCTCGCGTCCCAGCACGCCGTGGGGATCCACGGCGTCCTGCAGCGACCCGGAGAACAGCTGGCTCGAGGTGTCGCTGACGAGGATCCGACGACGTACGGCGTCGAGCGGGACGCGGCCGAGGTCCACCCCGCCGTAGGTCACACCCCACGGCTCGGCTGCTCGTGCC
>JAICLD010000104.1 GCA_025927595.1 Nocardioidaceae bacterium
CATCGTCGCGGCCACCCGCCTCAACGCCGTCACGTCGGTGCCCCGCACGTCGCCGTACCGCTGCGCCCGGGCCAGCGCCGGCAGCGCCTCCATCAGGTGCACGACGTCGACGTCGGAGGCGGCCCGTCGCTCCACCGCCTCGAGCAGGGCCGCCCAGGCCGCGGGCAGGTCGGCGTCCAGGCAGCTCCCCAGCATCGCGGTCAGCCGGCCGAGCCCTGCGGACGCCGCCGCGTCCACGACCCGCGCGGCCGCCGCCGTGGCGACGGTCGTGCCCCACAGCGACGCCTCGACCACCGCGACGGCCAGCTCCGGTCGCCACTCCAGCCGCCACGTCTCGCGGAACGTGCCGGTGCCGCGGGCTCCGGCGGCCGCGGGCACCGCCCAGCCGAGGTCCAGCAGCGAGAGCCGGTGCAGCAGCCGGGACCGGGCCAGGTCGAGCGGGCGTCTCAGGTCGAGGTCCAGCCCGCGCGGCTCGGGCTCGCGCCGCAGCCGCAGCGACCGGCAGGTCCGCGCGAGGTCCGCCTCCAGCGGCACGGTGGGTACGTCGTCGGGGACGGCGCCGAGGGCCTCGCCGACGACCAGGTGCTCGGTGACGAAGCGGGCCAGCGTCTCCTCGCCGCCGCACAGGACGGCTCGGGTGGCCTCGTCGACCTCGTCCAGCCCGGGGAGCGGCCGCCCGCGCAGCCCCGCGAGCCCGTCCGCCAGCCGCACCGCGTCGATCACGTGGGCGGTGGAGACCGGCAGGTCCCGCTCGCGGAGCGCGTGCGCCACCGAGGTCAGCCACCGGGTCACCGGCCGGTCGGGGGCGGTCCACAGGTGGTGGTACCAGCCGGGCGAGGCCACCCCGGCGCCGTAGCCGGTGCCCGCGGCCAGCCGCGAATGGCTCCACGGCACCCAGGTCAGCCGGACGCGGCGCCGCGGCAGCCCGCGCAGCAGCCGCGCATCGGGTGCGGCCGGCGGCAGCGGGCCGGCGAGCGCGGGCGCGTGCCAGGCCCCGCAGACGACGGCGACCCGGCGGTGTCCCTCGCGCAGGGTGCGGCGCACGCACTGCCGCATCCACGCCTCCCGCACCGCCTCGCCACGGTCGCCCTGCTCCCCCGGGTCGCCCGTGTCGTCGGGGTCGTCGGGGTCGTCGGGGTCGCCGGGGTCGCCGGGGTCGCCGGGGTCCCGCCGCAGCTCGGCCATCGCCTCGAGCAGGACCGGGAACGGCGACGTGCCGTCGAGCCGGGACTCCACGAGGTCGTCCCACCAGCGCTCCGTGTCGTCCTGGCCCGCGGCGGCGGCCAGCTCCGCCAGCGGGTCCCGGTGTCGAGCCCGGCGCGGCGGTCGGCCGTCGCGCTCGGCGAGCGCCAGCGAGACCGCGGCCGGCAGGTCGCAGAAGCGCACCGGCACGCCCTCCCGGAGCGCCCAGGTCATCGCCTGCCACTCCGGGGAGTACACCGCGAACGGCCAGAAGGACGCCGTCCCCGGCTCGTCGGCGGCATAGGCGAGCAGCGCCACCGGCGGCTGCATCGCGGGGCTGGCGGCGGCGGCCAGCAGGGGGTCGGCGTCGCCGGGGCCCTCGACGAGGACGGCATCGGGGCGCAGCTCGTCGAGGGCCCGCAGCAGCGACCGCGCCGAGCCGGGGCCGTGGTGGCGGATGCCGAGCACCGCCACGACGGGCGCGCCGGGGTCCGTCCCGGTCACGGCGAGGCCGCGCGGCACGCGGCGTACAGCTCGGACCAGCCCGGCCGCTCGCGCACCACGGCCTCGAGGTACTCCTGCCACACGACCGCGTCGGCGAGCGGGTCCTTCACCACCGCGCCGACGAGCCCGGCCGCCAGGTCGGCCGCCGACAGCCGGCCGTCGCCGAAGTGCGCCGCGAGGGCCAGCCCCTGGGTGACCACCGAGATCGCCTCGGCCGTCGACAGCGTGCCGGAGGGCGACTTCACGGCGGTGCGACCGTCGGCGGTCACGCCCGAGCGGAGCTCCCGGAACACCCTGACGACCCGTCGGATCTCCTCCAGCGCGCTCGGCGCGGACGGCAGCTCGAGCGGTCCCGCCATCGCCGCGACCCGGCCGGCGACGATGCCCACCTCCTCCTCCTCGGTGGCGGGCAGCGGCAGCACGACGGTGTTGAACCGTCGACGCAGCGCCGCGGACAGGTCGTTGACGCCGCGGTCCCGGTCGTTCGCGGTCGCCACCAGGTTGAACCCGCGCGCAGCCTGCACCTCGCTGCCCAGCTCGGGGACCGGCAGGGTCTTCTCCGACAGCACCGTGATCAGCGCGTCCTGGACGTCGGCGGGCATCCGGGTCAGCTCCTCCACCCGGGTCAGCGACCCCCTGCGCATCGCCACCATGACCGGGGAGGGGACCAGGGCGGCCTCGCTGGGCCCCTCGGCGAGCAGCCTCGCGTAGTTCCAGCCGTAGCGGATCGACTCCTCCGCGGTCCCCGCGGTGCCCTGCACGAGCAGGGTCGAGTCGCCGGAGACCGCGGCTGCGAGGTGCTCGGAGACCCACGACTTCGCGGTCCCCGGCACCCCGAGCAGCAGCAGTGCCCGGTCGGTGGCCAGGGTGGCGACGGCGACCTCCATGAGCCGTCGCGAGCCGACGTACTTCGGCAGCACCACGGTGCCGTCGGGCAGCGTGCCTCCGACGAGGTACGTCACGACCGCCTGCGGCGAGAGGCGCCAGCCCGGTGGGCGCGGCCGGTCGTCGCCGCGGGCCAGGGCGGCCAGCTCCGCCGCGTGCTCGTGCTCGGGATGCGGGCGCAGCACCGGCCGGGCCGGGTCGGGCAGCGGGATGGTCATGGGCCCTCCGGGAGCGGGGAGGTGGACGGGGTCGGCCGGTCGGGGCGCGGCGGCGCCGCCTGGAGCAGCGCCCGCCAGCGCCGGTGCCGGGCGGCGACGGCGAGCCCGCGCTCGCCCAGCACGGCGGCCACCAGGCGGCGGTCGGGACCGCGCGGGCGGGTGGCGGCGTCCGCCAGCGAGCACCACAGCCGGGGACGGACCCCGAGCCGGTGGTGCGCGCAGGAGCGAAGCCAGTCGTCGACGGCCGCCCGCTCGCCGGTTCCCAGCAGCCGCGCGAGCGTCACCTGGGCCGGGTCGGGGGCGAAGTCGAGGAGCTGGCGCGGAGCGACGACCGGCGGCGGACACGTCGGCGGCCGGTGCCCCGCGCGCCGGGCCGTGCACGCGCCGGCGGCCGCGGCGAGGACGGCCAGGCCGCTGTCGCGCTCCGCGGCAGCCAGCGCGGCCAGGGCGGTCGGCAGGTCGGCGGGCAGGGGCCGGCGGGCGGTGCCGAGCAGCGCCGTGGTCACCAGCGCGTCCCACGCGACGTCGGGCGCGGGCTCGGGCGACCCCGCCGTCGGGGCGGCCGCCCCGCCCCCGGCCATCCTCGGGACGGGGACGTCCGAGGACCGGGCCAGCGGCGAGAACACCGGGTCCAGGGGGTGCGGCAGCAGGCCGAGCGGCCGGAACCCGTCGCGGGTCCACTCCCCCATGACCTCGACGGGGTCGCCGACGGACCGGGCCAGCACCTCCCATGCCTCGACCCCGAGGCAGAGCGGGACGGCGGCGCCGTCCTCGCCGCGGAACCACCACCGGTCCCGACCGTCGGGCCCCTCGCCGGGGAGCAGCGGCGCACCGACGAGCACCACCGGCATCCGCTCGGCCCACGGGTCCGCGGCGAGCAGCTCGCCGAACAGCCGGGCCGCGCGGGCCACGCCCACGGGGCCGGTGAGCGGGTTCCCGCCCACGGCGCCGGCGGGTCCACCGCCCGTGACCGCGTCGCCGGGCGCGAGCCGCACCGCGGGACCGTGCTCGGCCCCGACGAGCGCGCGCAGCTGCCCCGCCCCCCGATACGCGTGCACGTCCGCGTCGAGGACGGTCCCGGGCAGCACCGAGTCGTCGAGCCCCGCGGCGCCCGCGCCGAAGCTGAGCAGCAGCGCCCACTGGCCGGTGCGGGCGCCGCGCAGCCAGACCCGGCGGCTGGCGAGCCGGTCCTCGAGGACGTCGACGCTGCCCAGCACCGCCCACTCGTCGCGCACCGCCGGCCGCTCCAGCACCGACCGCTTCGGGGTCGGGTAGCCGACCCGCGACCGCACGGTGGCCGCCAGCTCCTCCGGCAGCCGGTCGAGACGCCGGTGGGCCGCGGCGAGCAGCCGCAGCAGGGAGAGCCCCTCCAACGCGGTCGAGGGCCAGTCGGCGTCCGCGAGCCCCGACGGCAGCGCCCGCAGCCGCGCCGCCACGCCCGGAGCCTGCGCGTCCACCATCCGCGCCGCGACCGCCCGCAGCGACGCGCCGCCGTCACGCTGCAGGCCGGCGAGCCCGGTCCTGGCCTGGTCGCCGAGCCACACCTCCAGCTCCGCCAGCCCCGCCCGCACGCGTTCGTCGCGCTGCTCGGCCGACGGACGGCTGCTCCGGGCCGTCCGGGGGTGGGCGGCGCTCGTCCCGGTCATGGGCGAGATGCTAGTGAGGACCGCGGACAGGAACAGCGTCCAGGACCGCGCAGGAAGGGGCCCCGCCGATGCCCGAGGGCGACACCGTCTGGCGCACGGCGCTGCACCTGGACCGGGCCCTCAGCGGCGACCTGCTCGTCGAGACCGACTTCCGCGTGCCGGCGTACGCGACCCTGGACCTGGCCGGCCGCCGGGTCGAGCGCACGCTCGCGCGCGGCAAGCACCTGCTCACTCGGGTCGCGGCACCGGAGGATCCGGGCTCCGGGACGGGAGCCACGACGTCGGAGCGGCCGGCGACGGGGGCGCTGACGCTGCACACGCACCTCAAGATGGAGGGCTCGTGGCACCTGTACCGCCCCGGCACCCGCTGGCGGCGCCCGGCCCACGAGGCCCGGGTGGTGCTGCGCACGCAGGCGTGGACCGCGGTCGGCTTCGCGCTCGGCGTCGTCGAGGTCGTCGACCGGGACGCCGAGGACTCCGTGGTCGGCCACCTCGGGCCGGACCTGCTCGGTCCGGACTGGGACGAGGACGAGGCACTGCGCCGGCTGCGCGCGGACCCGCGCCGCCCGGTCGGCGAGGCGATCCTCGACCAGCGCAACCTCGCCGGCATCGGCAACCTCTACAAGAGCGAGCTGTGCTTCCTGGCCGGGGTGCACCCGCGGCTGCCGGTGGGCGAGGTGCCCGACCTGCCACGCCTGGTACGACGCGCGCGAGCCGCCCTGGACGCCAACAAGGAGCGCGTCGCGCAGACGCTGACCGGAGACCTCCGCAACGGCCGGCAGACGTGGGTGTTCCGCCGCGACGGCCAGCCGTGCCGGCGCTGCGGCACCCGGGTGCGCGTGGACATGCTCGGCCCGGCGGCACGGGAGCGGGCGTCGTACTGGTGCCCGTCGTGCCAGCCGGAGCCGCCGACGGCTTGAGGGACCCGCGTCAGGCGGCGGAGGCGACCACGTCGCCGGGCCGCGGACCCGTCGTGGGGTCGGCGGTGAGGTCCTCGAGCTGCATCGCCAGCGCGGCCTCCTCGAGCGCGACGGCGTCGCTGACCTCGGACAGGATCTCCGACAGCGGGATGTCGAGGGCAGCGCAGATCGAGGCGAGCAGCTCGGAGGACGCCTCCTTCTGGCCGCGCTCGATCTCGGAGATGTACCCGAGGCTGACCCGGGCGTCGGCCGAGACCTGTCGCAGCGTGCGCCCCTGGCGCATCCGCCGTGCACGCAGCACCTCGCCGAGGAGCCGGCGGAAGATCACCACGGGCACTCCTTCACAGACGTCGGGCACGGCATGACCGGACAGGGGGTCAACGCTACCGGCTCCCGCAAACTTCCCGACGACGAACCCGGACATCTCGCCGCCCGCCCCCGACGCATCCGCTCAGCGGTCCTCGGTGAGGGTCTCCAGGACCAGGGCCGCGGCCGCGGTGCAGGCCCGGGCGCGCACCTCCGCACGGTCGCCGTCGAGGTGGAGCTCGCGGCACGTGACGCCGTCGGGGCCGGCCACGGCCACGAAGACGGTGCCGATCCCCTTGCCCTCCTGCTCGGTCGGTCCCGCCACCCCGGTGGTGCTGACCCCCCAGTCGCTGCCGACCAGGGACCGCACGCCGACCGCCATCTCGCGTGCGCACGGCTCGGAGACCACGCCGTGCCGCTCGACCGTCCCCGGGGACACGCCCAGGAGCCTCACCTTCGTCTCGGTGGCGTAGGTGACGACGCCACCGAGGTAGGTCTCGCTGGCCCCGGGCGCGGCCGACACGAGGTCACCGAGCGCGCCGCCGGTCAGGGACTCGGCGGTGGCCAGGGTCCACCCGCGACGGAGCAGCTCCGCGTGCAGGGTCGCCCCGAGGAGCTGCTGGTCCCCGGGCTCGTCGTCGATCCGTGGCCCGTTCCGCAGGTCAGGGGTGTCCATGGCGCCACGAGTAACCGCTGTGCCTCCGCTCATGCGAGGCCCGATACGTTGGCGCCATGCCACTGCCGATCGAGGACTACGCGGTGCTCGGTGACACCGCGACAGCCGCGCTCGTCGGACGCGACGGCTCGGTCGACTGGCTGTGCCTGCCGCGCTTCGACTCCCATGCCTGCTTCGCCGCGCTGCTCGGCGGCCCCGAGAACGGCCGCTGGCTGATCGGGCCGGCCGACCCCGACGCGAGGAGCAGCCGCCGGTACGTCGACCACAGCGCCGCCCTGGAGACGACGTACACCACGGACACCGGGCGGGTCACGGTGCTCGACGTCATGCCGCTCGCCGACAACCGCGCCGACATCGTCCGCCGGATCGTCGGGGTCGAGGGAACCGTGCGGATGCGCCACGAGTGGGTCGTCCGGCTCGGCTACGGCAAGGTCCGGCCCTGGGTGCGGCGCCAGGAGCTGCACGGCGTCCAGGTGATCACCGCCGTGGGCGGTCCCGACCGGCTGATCCTCACCGGCCCCCGGCTGCCCCGCGCGGTCGACGGCCGCCACGAGGACGAGTTCGACGTGAACGCCGGCGACGAGCTCGAGTTCTCCACCACCTGGGTCCCCTCCCACCTGCCGCTGCCGAAGCCGCTGGAGTACGACCACCGGATCACCCGGTCGGTCGAGCTCCTCGACCGGTGGGCACGCCGCTGCAGCTACCAGGGGCGCTACCGGGAGGCCGTGGTCCGCTCGCTGATCACGCTGCGGCTGCTGACCCACGACGCGACGGGCGGCATCGTCGCGGCCGCGACCACCTCGCTGCCGGAGGACTTCGGCGGCGAGCGCAACTGGGACTACCGGTTCTGCTGGCTGCGCGACGCCTCGCTCACCCTCGAGGCGCTCCTGGAGTGCGGCTACGCCCACGAGGCGAAGCTGTGGCGCGGCTGGCTGCTGCGGGCGGCCGCCGGCGACCCGGCCGACCTCCAGATCATGTACGGCGTCGACGGCTCCCGCGAGCTGCCGGAGCGCACCCTGGACCACCTGGCCGGCTACGCGGGCTCGACCCCGGTCCGGGTCGGCAACGCGGCCGTCAACCAGCGGCAGACCGACGTGCTGGGCGAGGTCATGGTCGCGCTGCAGATGGCCCGCGACATCGGCCTCGAGGAGACCCCGGACTCCTGGTCGCTGCAGCGCAAGCTCGTCGAGGAGCTCGCCGAGCACTGGCAGGAGCCGGACAACGGCCTGTGGGAGATCCGGGGGCCGCTGCGGCACTTCACCCACTCCCGCGTGATGGTCTGGGTCGCCTTCGACCGGGCGATCGCGGCGGTCGAGCGGCACGGCCTCGAGGGCCCCGTCGAGCGCTGGCGCACGCTCCGCGACGCCGTACGCGAGGAGGTGCTGACCCACGGCTACGACGCGAAGCGCCACACGTTCACCCAGCACTACGACACCACCGAGGTCGACGCCTCGCTGCTGGTGCTCTCCGACGTCGGCTTCGTCGACGGCGACGACCCCCGGATGCTCGGCACGATCAAGGCGATCGAGGAGGACCTGCTGCGCGACGGCCTGCTGCTGCGCTACCGCACCCAGAGCGGTGTCGACGGCCTCTCCGGCGACGAGCACCCGTTCCTGGCCTGCTCGTTCTGGCTGGTGGAGGCGTACGCGCTGGCCGGACGGGTCGCCGACGCACACGCGCTGATGGAGCGGCTGCTCGCGCTGCGCAACGACGTCGGCCTGCTCTCCGAGGAGTACGACCCGGCCCACCGGCGGATGGTCGGCAACTTCCCGCAGGCGTTCTCGCACCTCGCCCTCGTCAGCGCCGCCGACCAGCTCGAGCGCGGCCGGCACCGGGAGCAGACGGCGTCCGCCGAGGCCCGGTGAGTGGCCGGTCCCGGCGGAGCGGCGCTGTTGTGGCCGCCCCCTGCAGGCGTACGGCGTCGAGGCCGGCGGGCATCGGCCACGTTCGGGCGAGCGGACCGCCGACGAGAGCCCTCACTCCGCGTGGACGCCGCGCCCGTGCCGCCGGACCGCCAGCGCCTTGACGACGATGTCGGCGCCGGTCACGACCGTGAGGGCCACCGCCGCCGCCATCAGCGCGACCGCGACCCACCAGAGCACGTGACCGGCCGCGTCCCAGGGGTCGGGCAGGTGGCGCAGGGGCAGCACGAAGAACCCCAGCGCGACCGTCTGCAGGACCGTCTTCAGCTTGCCGCCGGAGCCCGCGGCCATCACGCCGTAGCGGATCACCCACAGCCGCAGGAGCGTGATCCCCCACTCCCGCAGCAGGACCACGATCGTGACCCACCACCACAGCTCGCCCACCACCGAGAGCCCCACGAACGCCATCCCGGTGAGCGCCTTGTCGGCGATCGGGTCGGCGATCTTCCCGAAGTCGGTGATCAGGTTGCGGCTGCGCGCGATGTCCCCGTCGACCTTGTCGGTGACCATCGCGAGCACGAACAGCGCCCAGGCCACGCACCGCCACAGCACCGAGTCCCCGCCGTCGACCAGGAGCGCCCACCCGAAGAACGGCACCATGAGGATCCGCAGGGTCGTCAGGGCGTTCGGCAGGTTCCAGTTCGACGGCGTGGCGTCCGGGGCGGTCGTCACGCCAGCGCCTCCGCCACCAGGTCCACCCCGTCCGAGCCGGTGACCACCGCCGCCACTAGGTCGCCCAGACGGGCACCGCTCGTGCCGGTCACCGTGGTGGTCCCGTCGACCTCCGGGCCCTGGTGCGCCGCCCGGCCCTCGACGACGTCGCCGTCGACTCCCTCGACCAGCACCTCCACCCGCTCGCCGAGCCGGTCCTCGGCGCGCTGGGCGGTCAGCTCCTCGACGAGCCGGGTCACGTGCTCGCTGCGCTCCCGGATCTCGTCCTCGTCGAGCTTCCCGTCGTACGCCGCCGCCTCGGTGCCGTCCTCGTCGGAGTATCCGAAGACCCCGACGACGTCGAGCCGCGCGGCGACGAGGAAGTCGCAGAGGACGTCGAGGTCCTCCTCGGTCTCCCCGGGGAACCCGACGATGACGTTCGAGCGGATCCCGGCTGCCGGGGCCGCCGCGCGGACGGAGTCGACGAGGCCGAGGAAGCTCTCGGGGTCCCCGAAGCGCCGCATCCGGCGCAGCACCGGGTGGGAGGCGTGCTGGAACGACAGGTCGAAGTACGGCGCCACGCCGGGTGTCCCCGCGATGGCCCGCACGAGCCCGGGGCGGGTCTCGGCGGGCTGGAGGTAGGACACCCGCACCCGGCGCACGCCGTCGACGGCGGCCAGCTCGGGCAGCAGCGTCTCGAGGAGTCGCAGGTCGCCGAGGTCCTTGCCGTAGGACGTGGAGTTCTCGCTGACCAGGAACAGCTCGCGGACCCCCTGACCCGCCAGCCACCGGGCCTCGGAGAGCACGTCGGCGGGCCTGCGCGACACGAAGGAGCCGCGGAACGACGGGATCGCGCAGAACGTGCAGCGCCGGTCGCACCCGCTGGCGAGCTTCAGCGGTGCCATCGGGCCGCCGTCGAGACGGCGCCGCACGGGGCGGGGGCCGGAGGCCGGGGACGCGCCCGACGGGAGGTCGGGGGCGGAGACGGTGTGGCCCGGGACCACCACGCGGGAGGCGTCCCGCTCCGCAGGTGAGATCGGCAGCAGCCGGCGTCGGTCCGAGGGTGTGTGCGCGGGCAGCCGCTCCCCCGCGAGGACCGAGCGCAGCCGGTCCGCGATGTCGGGGTAGTCGTCGAAGCCCAGCACGGCGTCCGCCTCGGGAAGGCTCTCGGCGAGGTCGGCGCCGTA
>JAICLD010000294.1 GCA_025927595.1 Nocardioidaceae bacterium
ATGTGCTCGGTGCCGATGTAGTTGTGGCCGAGCTGCAGCGCCTCGCGCAGCGACAGCTCGAGGACCTTCTTCGCCCGCGGGGTGAAGGGGATGTGGCCGGAGGGCGCCTGCTGGCCCTGGCCGATGATCTCCTCCACCTGCTGGCGGACCCCCTCCAGCGAGATGCCGAGGGACTCGAGGGCCTTGGCGGCGACACCCTCACCCTCGTGGATCAGGCCCAGGAGGATGTGCTCGGTGCCGATGTAGTTGTGATTGAGCATCCTGGCCTCTTCCTGCGCCAGGACGACCACCCGTCGGGCTCGGTCGGTGAACCGTTCGAACATCTGCTGTGTCTCCTCTGACCGGCTGGTCCGGCACGTGTCCCTGCCCCGGGAAGGGGAGGTGCACCCGACGTCCGTCGGCGCGCTGGGCACCGGTCTCCACTGTAGTCGCGGACCCCGACGTCTCGTCGTCTCGCGACGGGCGTCGTGGGCTGCCCGGTCCAACTGATACGCGAGGGGCGGTGTTCCGCTCCCGTTACGCCCACAGCGGACTACGCACACTGTCGGCCTACCCGCCTCCGACCGCGGCCAGGTAGTGGGTCACCGTGCGTGGAGCCGAAATGAATCGGCCCGCGGGTGGGGACGCTCCGCGCCCCCGCCACGCGGGCCGACTGCCGACTACGTCGGCGTGCTCTGAACTGTTCAGTGAGCGGACTCGTAGGCCTCGACGACGCTGGCCGGGATGCGACCCCGGTCGCTGACGGCGTGGCCGTTCTTGCGGGCCCAGTCACGGATGGCGCCGGCCTGCTCGCGGTCCATGCGGCCACCGGTCGCGCGGCTGCGGCCGCCACCGGAGGCGCGGGTGCCACGGCCCACCTTGCGGGCCGCTGCGACGTACTTGGAGAACGTGTCGCGCAGCTCCTTGGCGTTCTTCTCCGCCAGGTCGATCTCGTAGTTCGTCCCGTCGAGGGCGAAGCTGACGGTCTCGTCGGCGGGAAGGTTCTCGTCGAGGTCGTCGCTCAGGATGACCTGGACCTTACGAGCCATTCGGCGTTCCTCGCTTCTACTCAGTGGCCGACAACGGCCGAAATCATCGCCTCGTTGTCGGGACGACGAGGCCAGTAAATCACATCCGCAGCCATTCACCTACACCCTGCGGTGCAGATGCCGCCCATTCTGTGGACAGGCTGATAGTGACTTACTGCAACTATTTGGCGGCATTAATCGGGCGGACCAGCGGAAACAGAATCGTTTCACGTATACCGAGCCCGGTCAGGGCCATCATCAACCGGTCGATGCCCATTCCGACGCCGCCCGACGGGGGCATGCCGTACTCCAGCGCCTCGAGGAAGTCCTCGTCGAGAACCATGGCCTCGGGATCGCCGGCCGCGGCCAGCAATGCCTGCTGGGTGAATCGCTCCCGCTGCACCACGGGATCGACGAGCTCCGAGTAGCCGGTGCCCCTCTCGATCCCGCCGATGTAGAGGTCCCACTTCTCGGCCAGGCCCGGGACCGAGCGGTGGGCGCGGGTCAGCGGCGA
>JAICLD010000099.1 GCA_025927595.1 Nocardioidaceae bacterium
GCCGCAGCACCCCTCGCTGGACACCGGGATGTCGGCGCGGCCGATGCCCTCCTCCTACGTCACGTCCGGCTGAGCCGCTCGACGGCCGCGGCCACCCGCTCGTCGGTCGCGGTGAACGCGACCCGCACGTGCCGGCGACCGTCGACGCCGTAGAACGCGCCCGGTGCGACGAGGATCCCGCGCTCGGCCAACCGCGACACCGTCTCCCAGCAGTCCTCGTCCCGAGTCGCCCACAGGTACAGCGACGCCTCGGAGTGGTCGATCCGGAAGCCCGCCGACTCCAGGGCCGCCCACAGCTGCGCCCGCCGGCGGGCGTAGCGGGCGTGCTGCTCCTCGACGTGCGCGTCGTCGTCGAGGGCCACATGCATCGCGTGCTGCTGCGGACCGGGCATCATCAGGCCGAGGTTCTTGCGGACCGCCAGCAGCTCACGGACCACGTCGGGGTCGCCCGCGACGAAGGCGCAGCGGTAGCCGGCCAGGTTCGAGCGCTTGGACAGCGACTGCACCGTGAGGATGCCGGCGTGGTCGCCGTCGCAGACGTCCGGGTGGAGCACCGAGACCGGTCCAGCACCGCCGTCGTCGTCGCCGTCGTCCCAGGCCGTCTCCAGGTAGCACTCGTCGGAGACCAGCAGCGCCCCGCGCTCACGGCACCAGGACACCATCTTGCGCAGGTGCGCGACCGGCAGCACCCGGCCGGTCGGGTTCGACGGGGAGTTCACCCACACCATCGAGACCCGCTCGGGACCGAGGGAGGTCAGGGCGTCCGCAGGAACGGCGCGGGCACCGGCGAGGACCGCGCCCACCTCGTACGTCGGATAGGCCAGCCGCGGGTGCACCACCACGTCACCCGGGCCGAGGCCCAGGTGGGTCGGCAGGGACGCGATGAGCTCCTTGGAGCCCACGACCGGCAGCACCGACTCGGGCCCGAGACCGGTCACGCCGAAGCGCCGGCGCAGCCAGTCGGCGCAGGCCTGCCGGGTCTCCGGCCGCCCCACCGTGGCCGGGTAGCCCGGCGAGTCCGCCGCCTCGGCCAGCGCCCGCTGCACCAGCGCGGGGGTCGGGTCGACGGGGGTGCCGATCGACAGGTCCACGATCCCGCCCGGGTGCGCCCGGGCCCGCTCCGCGAAGGTCGCCAGCGCATCCCAGGGGAAGTCGGGGAGGGACGCCGAGACCGAACGCGCCGCCCACCCGCGAGGGGTGGTCGGCGCGCCGGTGCGGACGTCGGTCATTCCTGGTTCTGCGGGAACGGCAGCTCCGCCACGAGCGGGTGGTCCTTGTCGATGACGCCCATCTTCGCGGCGCCCCCGGGGGAGCCGAGGTCGGAGAAGAAGTCGACGTTCGCGGTGTAGTAGTCCTTCCACTGCTCCGGCGTGTCGTCCTCGTAGAAGATGGCCTCCACGGGGCACACGGGCTCGCAGGCGCCGCAGTCGACACACTCGTCGGGATGGATGTAGAGCATCCGCTTGCCCTCGTAGATGCAGTCGACGGGGCACTCGTCGACGCAGGCCCGGTCCTTGAGGTCGACGCAGGGCTGCGCGATGACGTAGGTCACCTGGTTCCTCCGTGGGTGGGTGGGTGAGGCCTCAGCCTAGTATCTCGTCGTCGCGTCCCGCGGCGAGCCCCCGTCCGCCCTCTGGAGAGCACCGATGCCGCCCCGCACCCCGCCCGGCCTGGGGCCGCACTGCGTCGGTCACCGGGTCGTCGTACGACGCGTGCTGCCCGGCCTGACGGGTCCCACCGGTGGCCCGGCGATGACCGACCTGCTCGGTGTCATGGAGGCGTGGGACGGGTCCGCGACGGTCGTCCGCGGCGAGGACGGCACCGCCACCACGATCGCGCTCGCCGACATCGTCTCGGGCAAGCCGGTGCCGCCGCGTCCGTCGCCGCGGATGCGGCTCCCGGCCGAGGCCGCCTGCCGGCTGTCGAACGCGTCCTGGCCCGCCGTGCACACCCGCCCGCTCGGCGAGTGGCTGCTGCGCGCCTCGGGCGGGTTCAGCGCCCGGGCCAACTCCGTCATGGCGACCGGCGACCCCGGCGTGCCGTTCGAGCAGGCCGTCGGCGAGGTTCGCGGCTTCTACGCGGACCACGGGCTGCCGGCCTGGGCCCAGGTCGTGGTCGGGTCCGCCACCCACGCCCGGTTCGAGGAGGCGGGCTGGGGGACGGCACGGCCGGGCGAGGCGGACTCCCACTTCCAGATCGCGGCGGTCGCCAGGGCACTGCGGACGCTGCGCGGGAACCTGCCCGCCGACGCTCCGCAGGTCGACGTGCACCCGCGGGCCGGCGAGGCCTGGCTGGCCATCGACGCCCGGGCCCGGGCGCACCCCGAGGACGCCCTCGCGGTGCTCGAAGGCCCCCGGCAGGTCGGGTTCGTCCTCGCGGGTGCCCCGGACCGGCCCCCGGACCGGCCCCCGGTGGCGAAGGCGCGGGTGGCCTGCGAGGACGACTGGGCAGGGGTCACCGACGTGTGGGTCTCCCCCGACCACCGGCGCCGCGGGCTCGGCCTCGTCGTGATGGCCGCGGCGCTGGAGTGGGCCGCCGAGCGCGGCGCCACCACCGCCTACCTCCAGGTCCGCGGCGACAACCCGAGAGCGCTCGCGCTCTACGAGCGGCTCGGGTTCGCCACGCACCACACGTACCGCTACCTGGCCGACCACCTGGCCGACCCGACGCCCTGAGCGCGGGACGTCAACGTGACCGTCCGGCCCGGGCCGGTGCGGGTCACCGCCCGGGCCAGCTGGGAGGGCAGCCGGCGACGGTCGAAGGACACGCGGCCGTGCCGGGTGTGGGTCAGCCGGTGCAGGGCGGGGTGCAGCCTCCGCAGCAGCGCCCGCGGGTCGACCCGCAGCCGCAGCTCGGAGCCGACGGGCTCGAGGGACAGCGCCGCCACGTAGTCCTCCGGGTCCACGCGCACCGAGCGGTGTCCCAGGCGCAGGGTCAGCGGCGCGGAGACCGCGGGGTTCGCCACGTCGGCCATCGCCCGGCTGACCGCGTCCTTGCTGATCGGGGACCGGTCCGGCCGGGTCGGCAGCGCGACGACGTCCCGAGAGCCCACGTGCAGGAACGAGCGTCGGACGACGGACGCGGCCGCCGCGCGGGCGACCACCGTGCCGGCTCGCGGGTAGCGCGCGTCGGCCCGGCCGTGCCGGAAGGTCACCGCGCCCTCGACCGCGGGCTCGTCGACGCGCCGGGCGAGGCGGGCGACCGTCCGGGTCAGGGCCGCCCGGTCGAGGGTGACCACGGCGGTCCGCTCGTGGCGGTCGGCGAGCCACCCCCACAGCCGGGCGGGGTCCCAGCTGCGGACCGGCCGCAGCCGGGCCACCGTCGCGGCCACGTCGACGCGGAGGCCCGCGGCCCGCGGCGAGAGGGCGGCCCGCCGGCCGTTCGCGCTCACGACCAGCGGCTCGGCGGCCCGTCCACCGAGGTCGTCGGTGAGGGCTCGCCGCGCGCCGGCCGGCAGCATGCCTCCGACGTCGACGCCGTCGACCGACGTCTGGCGCGGCAGCCGCGCCGACGTGTACAGGCAGGCCGCGACGTACATGCCCCCGAAGAGCACCACCAGGCCCAGGAGCAGCCACGGGATCACCCGGCGGTCGCTGGTGCGGTACCCCGGATCGCCCACGGCAGGAGCCTAGGACCCGGCACTCCGCCTTCCGGGCAGCGAAACGACGCCGATCCCCAGCACGGGGACGGAGCCGGCGACGAGCAGGTACCCGTCGAGGTCGCCGGCCAGCGCGTAGTCGCCCTCGGGCCGCCCCGCGAACGCCACCGCGAGGACCACGAGCCAGCCGAGGGCGTACGACGCCGCGACGCGTGGCCGGTGCGAGACGAGCAGCCGGACCGGCACGGCGACGGACGTGACGAGGGCGAGCAGCAGGCCGAGCGGGGGGTCCGCCCGGTGCTCCAGCACGGCGCCGAGGCCGACGACGACCCCGAGCAGCAGGCTGCTCGCGTGCAGGACCACCGTCGCGACGCGGCGACCGGCCCGCCGCGACGTCAGTCCAGGCCCGCGAAGAGGTCGGTCTCGAGCCCGTCCTCGTTCGTCGGCCCCTGGACGCCCTTGGCGATCCGGAAGTACTCGGTGCCCCAGACCCGGTTGCCGAGGTTGTCGGAGAGCGCGAAGAAGGGCCCGTCCACGGCGATCTGGGTGGCGTGGGCGCGCATCGCCCGCATCTTGGCCTCGGCGAAGTCGTCGGCCTCGATCACCGCCGACAGCATCTCGTCGGGGACCATGAACGGCGGCAGCGGCCCCTCCGGGTCCATCCCCTCGAACGAGGTGGTGTCGCCGGCGGCGCGCAGGGCCCGCAGCCCGTCCCGCATCCGGTTCGCGGACATCGCGCCCCAGTACACCTTCGCGACGTCCCAGGCGGGACCCAGCTCGGGCCGGAACGACGGGACGGCGGCGAGCGCCGTGGCGTAGGTCGCGACCCGGTGGGCCTGGATGTGGTCGGGGTGCCCGTAGCCGCCGAACTCGTCGTAGGTGACGAGCACCTGGGGACGGACCTCCCGGACGACCTCGACGAGGAGCGCCGACGCCTCGAGCAGGTCGGCGCGCCAGAAGGTGCCGTCCTTGACGTCCTCCCCCGCCTTGGCGTGGCCCCTCTCGTCCCACACCATGCCGGAGTCCCGGTAGCGGCCGGCGCCGCCCAGGAACCGGTGGTCGGTGACGCCGAGCTCCTTCATCGCGGCCGCCAGCTCGGTGACCCGGTGCGGACCGAGCGCGTCGTCGCGGTCCGCGGCGAGGTGGGCGAGCTCCGGGACGAGGACCTCCCCCTCCTCGCCGAGGGTGCACGTGACGAGGGTGACCTGGGTCCCCCGGGCGGCGTAGCCCGCCATCGTCGCACCCTGGCCGATCGTCTCGTCGTCGGGGTGCGCGTGCACGAGCATCAGTCGTCGGTCCATGGGCGTCAGCCTAGAGACCGGCTACTCAGCGCCCGCTCGATGTCGGGGATCCGCGCCAGCAGCGCCGGCAGCGCCCGCTCGCTGCGTTCGCGATCGGGGACCGCGTGAAGCACGGCACGCGCACCGACTCCGCCGTACGCGTCCGCGATCACGCGCAGCCGCCGCGCCGCGTCCGCCACGGCCCCCGGTCGGCACAGCGGCACGCCGTTCCAGGCGAGGTGGGCGAGCTCGAGCAGCGGGGTCGACGGCCCGGCCAGGTCCCAGCCGAGGACCCCGGAGAGCCGCTCGCCCGAGAATCGGAGGTGGCACGGCGCGAGGTCGTTGTGGCCGAGCACCGTCGGAGCGGCCACGCCGGTGGACCGCCAGGGACCGGTGTCCTGCAGGCCCCTCGCCGCCGAGTGCAGCTCGCGGGTCCACGCGCCGACGTCGGCGAGCCGGGCGTCGGTGAGATCGTTGGTGTCGGCGTCGGCCACGGCGCCCTCCAGGTAGGTCAGCACCTCACGACCACGGCTGTCGACGCCGAGCACGTCCGGGACCGCGCGCAGGCCCCGCGCGCGGACCTGGCGCAGCAGCCGGTGGACCGAGGGCGTCCAGGGCCCGGTGGGACGGCGCACGGTCGGGCCGATCCGGACCGCGCCGCCCCCGTTGCCTCCCCCGAGCCGATGGCCGTCGAGCAGGTGCTCGCGGAGCTCGGCCAGGAACGGCCGGTCGGGTCCCAGCCACGGCACCTCCTCGAGCTCCTCGGGCCCCAGCCACCGCAGCGCGTCGTGCTCGTGGGGGACCGGCTCGCCGCCGACCAGCTCGGCCAGCAGCACTCTCAGCGCGAGCCCGTCGCCGACGGGCTGCTCGCCCGCGAGTGTCCCGGTGACCCGCACCCGGCAGCCGAGCTCCTCGCGGACCTCCCGCACGAGCGCAGCGGCGGGCTCCTCCCCCGGCTCGACCTTGCCGCCCGGCAGCTCCCACCTCCCGGCGGCGGACGGCGGACGGGTGCGCCTGGTCGCCAGCACCCGCCCGTGGCGCAGCACAGCCGCGCCCACCACGAGGACGCGGCGCGGCGCCGCTGCGGGGGACCTGGCCGGCACGCAGGCATGATGCCAGGCGGCCGGGCCGGCCGGTGCCGACCGGCGGACCGGCATACTGCCGGGATGGAGCCCGGCCGCAGCCCCGACTCGGACTTCCTCGGGTTCGAGCTGCTGCTCGAGGACGAGGACCGCTCGTTGCTGGACAGGGTCCGCCGGCACCTGCGCCGGCACGTCGAGCCGGTGATCGACGACTACTGGATCCGCGCGCAGTTCCCGCACGAGCTGGTCCCCGGCCTCGCCGGGCTCGGCATCGCCGGTCTCGCGTACGACGGACCGGGCTGCCCGGCCCGCAGCAGCCTGGCCGACGGCATGGTGGCGATGGAGCTGGCGCGCGTCGACCCGTCGATCCAGACGTTCATGGGCGTGCACGGCGGCCTCGCGATGGGGTCCGTGCGGCTCTGCGGCTCCGAGGAGCAGCAGCAGCGGTGGCTCCCGCCGATGGCCCGGATGGAGCTGGTCGGCGCCTTCGCGCTCACCGAGCCGGAGCAGGGCTCGGACATCGCCGGCGGGCTGTCCACGACCGCACGTCGCGAGGGCGACGAGTGGGTGCTGGACGGGGAGAAGAGGTGGATCGGCAACGCGTCGTTCGCCGACCTGGTGGTCGTCTGGGCCCGTGACGTGGACGACGACCAGGTGAAGGGGTTCGTGGTCGGGAAGGGCGCGCCGGGGATGACCTTCGACGTCCAGCGGGACAAGATCGCGCTGCGGATCGTGCAGAACGCCGAGGTGCACCTGCGCGGGGTGCGGGTCCCCGACACGGACAGGCTGGCGCGAGCGTCGTCGTTCGGCGACACTGCCAGGGTGCTGAGGATGACCCGCACCGGCGTCGCGTGGGCGGCCACCGGCTGCGCCCGCGGGGCCTACGAGCACGCCCTGCGCTACACGCGGGAGCGCGAGCAGTTCGGCCGGCGGATCGCCGGCTTCCAGCTGGTGCAGGACCTGCTGGTGCGGATGCTCGGCAACGTCGTCGCCTCGACCGCGCTGTGCGTGCGCGTCTCCCAGCTGCAGGACGCCGGCACGCTCGCCGACGAGCACGCCTCGCTGGCGAAGGCGTTCACGACGGCCCGGATGCGGGAGACCGTCGGCTGGGCGCGGGAGGTGCTGGGCGGCAACGGCATCCTGCTCGAGCACCACGTCGGTCGGTTCGTCGCCGACGCCGAGGCGATCTACTCCTACGAGGGCACCCGCGAGATCAACACGCTGATCGTCGGACGGGCGATCACCGGCGAGAGCGCGTTCGTGTGAGCCGCCCGCCGCTGCCGCCGTTCACGCGGGAGAGCGCCGCCCGGAAGGTGCAGGGCGCCGAGGACGCGTGGAACACCCGGGACGCCGAGAAGGTGGCCCTCGCCTACACGGAGGACTCCGTGTGGCGCAACCGGGACACCTTCGTCACCGGACGGCCGGCGATCGTGGCGTTCCTGACCGCCAAGTGGGAGCGGGAGCTCGACTACGCGCTCCGCAAGAACCTGTGGGCCTTCGACGGCAACCGGATCGCGGTCCGCTACCAGTACGAGTGCCACGACGCCGAGGGCACCTGGTGGCGCAGCTACGGCAACGAGCTGTGGGAGTTCGACGAGTCCGGGCTCATGCGGCGCCGCGAGGCCAGCATCGACGACGTACGCATCGAGGAGGCGGAGCGGCGGATCTTCGGCCCGCGGCCCGAGTCCGAGCGGGGCGTCGAGCTCCCGCTGCGGTGACCCGGCCGGCAGGGCACCGCCGGACAGGTGACCACCGCCCGGAAGCGCCTCCACGGGCCCCGAGGAGCCCTGGTCTCCTGTCCCACGGCACCTCCTGTCGCCTTCACAGCCGGACCAGGCGGACTCCCTCCATGACGAGCTCGCCGGCCTCGTCGCTGGCATCGAGGTCGACCCTGGCGGTGACCCGCCAGTCGTGGTCGCCCTCGGGATCGCCGACGATCTGCTGGACGTGCCAGGTGCGCCCCGCCCTGTCGACCAGCAGCATGTGCGGCCCGCGGGCGTCCGGGCCGGTGTCGATGGACGCGTGCTCCTCGCTGTACTCCTCGAGCGCGGCCCGCCAGCCCTCCGCGTCGACGCCCGAGCCGGCCGACGCCCCCAGCTCCTCCCACCGTCGCAGCGCCGCGAGCTCCACCCGCCGGAACATCGCGTTGCGGACGAGCACGGTGAACGCACGCTCGTTCGCGGTCAGCCGCTCGGGCTCGGGCGGTCGCACGTCGTCGGCGGCGGCCACCACGTGGTCGGGGTCGCTGAGCCGCTCCCACTCGTCGAGCAGGCTCGAGTCGGTCTGCCGGACGACGGCGCCGAGCCACTCGACGAGGTCGTCGAGCTCGTCGGTGCGGACGCTGTCGGGGACCGTCTGACGCAGCGCGCGGTAGGCGTCGCCGAGGTAGCGCAGCAGCAGCCCCTCCGAGCGGGTCAGCCCGTAGAACGCGACGTACTCGGCGAAGGTCATGGCCCGCTCGTAGAGGTCGCGCACCACCGACTTCGGCGCCAGGTCGCCCTCGTGCACCCACGGGTGGCTGCGCGCGTAGACCTCGAGGGTGTGCTCGAGCAGCTCGGCCAGCGGCCGCGGCCAGGTGACGTCCTCGAGCAGCTCCATCCGCTCCTCGTAGTCGAGGCCGTCCGCCTTCATCTCCGCGACCGCCTCCCCGCGAGCCTTGTTCTCCTGGGCGGCGAGCACCGGGCGCGGGTCCTCGAGCGTCGCCTCGATCACCGAGACGACGTCGAGGGCGTACGTCGGCGCCTCGGGGTCGAGGACGTCCAGGACGGCCAGCGCGAACGTCGAGAGCGGCTGGTTCAGCGCGAACCCCAGCTGCAGGTCCTGCACGAGACGAACCGACCGGCCGTCGGGCGCGGGCGGGTCGACCCGCTCGACGACGCCGGCGGCGAGCAGCGCGCGGTACTGCGCGACCGCTCGGCGGACCAGCCGCACCTGCGCACGAGGGTCCTCGTGGTTGTCGCGCAGCAGCCGTCGCATCGCGTCGAACGGGTCGCCCTCGCGGGCGATCACGTTGAGCAGCATCGCGTGGCTGACCCGCATCCGGGACACCATCGGCTCGGGGTCGGCGGCGACGAGCCGCTCGAAGGTGCTCTCGGTCCAGGTGACCTGGCCCTCCGGCGCCTTCTTGCGCTGCACCCGCTTGAGCTTCTTGGGGTCGTCGCCGGCCTTGAGCACCAGCCGGTGGTTCTCGACGAGGTGGTCCGGCGCCTGGACCACGACGGTGCCGGCGGTGTCGAAGCCGGCGCGGCCCGCCCTGCCGGCGATCTGGTGGAACTCGCGGGCCTTGAGGACCCGCTGGCGGCGGCCGTCGTACTTCGTCAGGCCGGTGAAGACGACCGTGCGGATCGGGACGTTGATGCCGACGCCGAGCGTGTCCGTGCCGCAGATCACCTTGAGCAGGCCGAGCTGCGCGAGCTGCTCGACGAGCCGGCGGTACTTCGGCAGCATCCCCGCGTGGTGGACGCCGATCCCGTGGCGGACCAGCCGCGACAGCGTCCGGCCGAACCCCCGGCTGAACGGGAACGTCGCGACCACCTCCGCGATCCGGTCCCTCTCCTCCCGGGTGCAGACGTTGACGCTGGTGAGGGCCTGGGCGCGTTCGAGGGCGGCGGCCTGCGTGAAGTGGACCACGTAGACCGGCGCCTGCCGGGTCGCGAGCAGCTCCTCGATCGTCTCGTGCAGCGGGGTCAGCGCCCACTCGAAGGTCAGCGGCACCGGCCGCTCGGCGCTGGTGACCACCGCGGTGGTCCGTCCGGTACGGCGCGACAGGTCCGCCACGAACCGGTCGACGTCGCCCAGCGTCGCGGACATCAGCACGAACTGCGCCTGCGGCAGCTCCAGCAGCGGCACCTGCCACGCCCAGCCGCGGTCGGGCTCGGCGTAGAAGTGGAACTCGTCCATCACCACCTGGCCGACGTCGGCGGCGGCACCCTCGCGCAGGGCCAGGTTGGCGAGCACCTCGGCGGTGCAGCACACGATCGGCGCCTGCGCGTTCACCGAGGCGTCACCCGTGGCCATGCCGACCAGCTCCGGTCCGAAGACGTCCACGAGCGCGAAGAACTTCTCCGAGACCAGCGCCTTGATCGGCGCCGTGTAGTACGACCGCCGGCCCGCGGCGAGGGCCGCGAAGTGCGCCCCCGTGGCCACCAGGCTCTTCCCGGTCCCGGTTGGCGTGCTGAGGATGACGTTGGCCCCGGTGACCACCTCGACGAGCGCCTCCTCCTGCGCCGGGTAGAGCTCGAGGCCCTGCTCGCGGGCCCAGCCCTCGAACGCCTCGAACAGCGTGTCGGGGTCGGCGTCGTCGGGATGCGCGGGCAGGCGCTGCGACAGGGAGGGCGGCATGAGGGGACCATGCTCCCCCA
>JAICLD010000059.1 GCA_025927595.1 Nocardioidaceae bacterium
CACCCGGACCAGGCCGAGCAGCGCCCGGATCGTCGTCGACTTCCCCGCGCCGTTGGGGCCGAGGAAGCCGTGCACCTCCCCGGGCGCGACGCGGAGGTCCAGGCCGTCGAGCGCGGTCGCCGCGCCGTAGCGCTTCACCAGACCGCGGACCTCGATGACCGAGCTGTCAGCCCTGTCCGTCATGCCGCCACGCTACTCCAGCATTCAGAAGATTGTGAAGACTGTGTACGCTAGCTCCCATGCCGGCGACGGAGCGGTTCGTGGAGGAGATGGCCGGCGCGCTGACGGAGGCGGGACTGCCGCGAGTGGCGTCACTGGTGTTCTCGGCCCTGCTCGCCGACGACGACGGCCGGATGACGTCGGCGGAGCTGTCGGGGACGCTCGGCGTGAGCCCGGCCTCGGTGTCGGGTGCCGTGACGTACCTGATCGGGGTGGGCATGGTCCGCCGGGAGCGCGAGCGCGGCTCCCGCCGGGACGTGTACGTCGTCGACGACGACGCGTGGCACGGCACCATGACCCGGGTCCACCGGCTCTACGCCCCGATGCTCATGGCCCTCGACCGCTGCCTCGCCGACCTCCCGGAGGATGCCCCGGCCCGGCATCGGATGGCGCTGTCGAGGGACTTCCTGCTCTTCGTCGTGGACGAGATGGCCGCGCTGGTCCGGCGCTGGGACGAGCGGCGGGACGCCGGCGGCTGAGGCGGTGTCGTGCGGGGGGTCGCTCGCCTCCGGCTCAGGCGGCCCGGTCCGCCACGACCGTGTCCGCGGCCGCGGCCGCGGCCTCACCGGTGCCCGTCTGGTCGAGCGAGCGCGCGGGCACCGACGGCCCGACGAGGAGCGAGACGACCGCGAGGCCGGCCCAGCAGAGCACCGCGCAGACCAGGAACCGGGTCAGCGCGACCTCCGTCGGGGTGGTGCCGGTGACGAAGGCGCCCCACAGCGCGGGCGCGCTGATCAGCGCGGCTCCTCCGAGGACGGGTGCGGACAGCGGGCTCACGGGCGTTCTCCTTGCTCTGTCTCGGGGTCGTCGGTCGTCGCGGGCCCGCGGTCGAGCCCGTGCCGGGAGCCGGCCGTCGGCCGGCCGGGTGCCGCCACGCGCGTCACAGCGCCAGCGCCGCGGTGCGACCGGCGACCACGCCGACCGAGCGGATCTGGATCGGCCCGCTGAGCTCGCTGTAGGACAGCACCGGGAGCCGGCCCAGGGTCGTGGCCGTGAGCCGCCGCACGGCGGGCCGGATCTGCGGCGCGCAGACGAGGATCGGGCTGAGGTTCTGCTCCTCGGCCTGCACGTTGAGCACGGTCAGGTCGTTCATCAGGGCCTGCGACAGGTCGAGGTCGAGCGCCAGGAAGCTGCCGTTCTCGTTGACCCGCAGCCCCTCGAGGAGGCGCTGCTCCAGCATCGGGTCGAAGCTGACCACCGGGACGGACCCGTCCTGGAGGTACGGCGCCACGATCGCCGGACCGAGGGTGTCGCGGGCCGCCGTGACCAGGCCGTCGACGTCCTTGGAGAGCCGGGCGCGCAGCGACAGCGCCTCGTAGATGCGGGCGAGGTCCCGGATCGAGACGCCCTCCTCGAGCAGCGCCTGGAGGACCTGCTGGATCTCGCCGAGGCTGAGCTGGGCCGGGGTGAGCTCCTCCACCACGGCCGGGTGGGTGCGCTTGACCGAGTCCGTGAGCATCTTGACCTCCTCGCGACCGAGCAGCCGCGGGGCGTAGCTGCGGACCACCTCCGCGAGGTGGGTGGTCAGCACCGAGGACCGGTCGACGACGGTGGCGCCGAGGATCTCGGCCTGGCTGCGCAGCTCGAACGGCACCCAGACGGCGGTGAGCCCGAAGACCGGCTCCTGCGTGCGCCGGCCCGGCAGCGAGTCGAGGCGGTCGCCGATCGCCAGCACCGCTCCGGGGGGTGCCTCGCCGCGGGCCACCTCGACGCCGAAGATGCGGATCGCGTAGGTGTGCAGCGGCAGGTCGAGGTTGTCGCGGGTGCGGACGGGTGGCACCACGAGGCCGAGCTCGGTGGCGACCTTGCGGCGCAGGGACTTCACCCGGTCCAGCAGGTCGCCGCCGGCGCTGGGGTCGACGAGGTCGATCAGGTCGGCGGCCAGCTCGATCTCCAGCGGGTCCACCCGGATGTCCTCGACGATCGCCTCGACGGAGTCCGGCGACGGCAGCGCTGGGGTGGTGTCCGCCTGCGCCTGCTCGACGGCCTGCGCCTCGGGCGGGACCCGGGTGGAGAGCACCAGCATGGTGCCGCCCGCGAGCAGGAACGGGATCTTGGGGATCCCGGGGATCAGGCACAGGCCGAGCGCGCCGAAGCCGGCGATCCGCATCGGCTGGCGCATCCTCGTGAGCTGCCCGACGAGGTCGGTGCCCATGTCGGAGGTGCCGGTGGCGCGGGTGACGATGAGGCCGGTCGCCACCGACAGCAGCAGCGCGGGGATCTGCGAGACCAGGCCGTCGCCGATGGTCAGCAGGCTGTAGGTGTGCACCGCGTCGGAGAGGGACATGCCCTTCTGCACGATGCCGACCGTGAAGCCGCCGAGGAGGTTGACGATCGTGATGACGATCGCGGCGATCGCGTCGCCCTTGACGAACTTCGAGGCGCCGTCCATCGCGCCGTAGAAGTCGGCCTCGCCGGAGACCTCGGCGCGACGGCGGCGGGCCTCGTCGTCGTCGATCAGGCCGGAGTTGAGGTCGGCGTCGATGGCCATCTGCTTGCCGGGCATCGCGTCGAGGGTGAACCGGGCCCCCACCTCCGCGACCCGGCCGGCGCCGTTGGTGACGACGACGAACTGGATCACGACGAGGATCGCGAAGACGATGATGCCGACGACCAGCGAGCCGCCGATCACGAAGTGCCCGAACGTGTCGATCACGTTGCCCGCGAAGCCGTCGAGCAGGACCAGGCGGCTCGCGCTCACGTTGAGCGCCAGCCGGAACAGGGTGGCGACGAGGATCAGCGCCGGGAACGACGAGAAGTCCAGGGGCCGGTGCACGAACATCGACGTGAGCAGCACGAGCAGCGCCATCGTGATGTTGCACGCGATCAGCACGTCGAGCAGCACCGACGGCAGCGGTACGACGAGCATCACCACGACGCCGACGACGGCGACGGGGACGCCGACCTGGGCCAGCTTGCCGCCCGCCAGACCGCTGGGACCGGTGCCGCTGCCCGGGGACCCCGGCTGCTTCTTCGCCACGGGAACTGCCTCTCAGCTCGGCGGAGCGCCTGCCGGCTCCACCTGTCGAAGGCACCGTCCGTGGTGCGTGCTGCGCGAGCCGTCCTGGCCCACTCCTGTCATCGGCCGGTGGGGGCCGGACCTGAAGGGTCCGGGACCGCCGGGCGCGGCGGCCTGCGACCGGCCCGCGGCACCTCCGGCAGCGGCTCCCCGGTCCGCGGGGTGCGGTGCCGCCCCGCGGGGACGCCGGCCGCCCTGAGGCTGAGCACGAAGGCGAGCACCTGGGCGACGGCCTGGTAGAGCTGCGGCGGGATCTCCTGGCCGACCTCGCAGCCGGCGTGCAGCGCGCGGGCGAGCGGGATGTCCTCGACGAGCGTGACGCGGTTCGCCTCGGCGAGCTCGCGGATCCTCGTGGCGACGAGACCGGCGCCCTTGGCGACGACCCGCGGCGTGCCCTTGGCCGGGTCGTACCGCAGCGCCACCGCGACGTGCGTGGGGTTCACCAGCACCACGTCGGCCTCGGGCACCGCGGCCATCATCCGGCTGCGCGCGGCCGCCATCTGTCGCGAGCGGATCTGGCCCTTGACGTGCGGGTCGCCCTCGCTCTGCTTGTGCTCGTCCCGCACCTCCTTCTTGGTCATCCGCACCTGCTTGCCCGTCTTGCGGCGCTGCACCGCGTAGTCGGCGGCGGCGGCGACCAGGCCGGCGAGGGCGACGTCCCGCATCAGGCCGGTGGCGGCGTCGGCGGCGATGTGCAGCCCCGCGTCGACGGGCACCAGCCCGCCGACCAGCGGCACCAGCCCCACGACGGCACGCCAGACGAAGAACCCGACGAGGGCGCTCTTGATGAGCATCTTGAGCCCCTCCCAGACCGCGTGAGGGCCGAACAGCCGCTTCACGCCCTGGATCGGGTTGAGCCGCGACCACTTGGGCTTCATCGCCTTGGTGGCGAAGAACAGGCCGCCCTGGGCGATGGCCGAGGAGACGCCGATCACCATGATGCAGGCGCCCAGGACCACCGTCATCAGCAGCGCCATCGACGAGCCGTCCCGCAGGACCGAGAACATGTCGTGCTGGTCCGGGGAGGCGGTCGCCCGGATGGTCGTCACCATCAGCACCTGGACCTTGGCCATCCCGGAGCGGCACAGCCACTGCAGGCTCATCGCCACGAACAGCACCGAGACCCAGGCACCCAGCTCCTGGGTGCGGGCGACCTGCCCCTCCTTGCGGCTCTGCTTGACCTTCTTCGGGGTCGCCTTCTCGGTCTTCTCCTCGGCGCTCACCGCAGCCGCCGCCCGTCGCCCCCGTCGTACGACCTGAGCCGGGTCATCCCGCGGTCCCCATCGCCTGCATGGCCTCGGAGAGGGTCTCCAGCAGCCGCGTGAGCGCGTCGGGCAGCACCGTGAACGACATGCCGACGACGAGCAGGGTCAGCCCGATCTTGGCGGGGAACATGATCCCGATCGCGTTGAGCTGGGGCGCCACCCGGGTGAGCAGGGCCAGACCGAGGTCGGCCAGGAACAGCACGCCGATCAGCGGGAGCGCGATCTGGACCGCGGCGGTGAAGAACATCCCGAACGCGGTGCTGACCACGTCGGCGACGTCGGCGGGCTGCCACGCCGTGCCGACCGGCATCCTCTCGAACGTCCGCAGCACCCCGCCGATCACGAGCAGGTGGGCGCCGCTCGCGAACAGCAGCATGGTCGCGAGCATCGAGAACAGCTTGCCGTGGATCGAGTTCATGTTCTGCGACAGCGGGTCGAACGCCGCCGCGAGGCTGAAGCCGCCGAAGACGTCGACGAGGCTGCCGGCCGCCTCGACCGCCGCGAAGACCAGGTAGGTGACGAAGCCGAGCGAGGCGCCGATCAGCGCCTCCTGCAGCGCGGTCGCGGCCAGGGTCACCATGTCGGTGGGGACCACGACGTGCCTCATCCCGGGAACCACCGCGAGCGCCAGGCCCAGCGCGAGCAGCGACTTCGCGAGCACCGGCACCGACCGGGACGAGAACGGCGGCGCCACCACGAGCCAGGCGGCCAGCCGGACCGAGACGAGCAGGTACGCCATCAGCGGCGCCCCGGACAGGGTCAGCGTCACCGGCTAGCCCAACAGCCCGGGCAGCCGGGCGAACAGGTCGTGCGTGTAGTCGATGAGCGTGTGCAGCATCCAGTTGCCGGAGAAGAGCAGGGAGATGCCGACCCCGATGACCTTCGGCACGAACGCCAGCGTCACCTCCTGGATCTGCGTCATCGACTGGAACAGCGAGATCACGAAGCCGATCACGAGCGCGGGCAGCAGGATCGGCGCGGAGAGCTTGAGCGCCACGACCATCGTCTGCAGCGCGATGTCGAGGACGTCGCTGTCGGTCATGCCTAGCCTCCGTAGCTCTGCACGAGCGCCTTGATGATCAGGCCCCACCCGTCCACGAGGACGAAGAGCAGGATCTTGAAGGGCAGCGACACCATCACCGGCGGCATCATCATCATGCCGAGCGACATCAGTGCGGCGCTGACGACGATGTCGATCACCAGGAACGGGATGAAGATCATGAAGCCGATGATGAAGGCCTGCTTCAGCTCGCTCAGGATGAACGCCGGCACCAGCGTGCTCAGCGAGACGTCGGACGGCGTGGCCGGCTCCGGCCGGTGCGCCACGTCCGTGAGCAGCGCGATCTCCTTGTCGCCGGTCTGCTTGAGCATGAACTGGCGCAGCGGCTCGACGCCGTCCTGGAACGCGACCGTCTGGGTCTTGGTGCCGTGCAGGTAGGGCTGCAGGCCGGCGTCGTTCATGTGGTGCAGGACCGGGCTCATGATGAACAGGCTGAGGAACAGCGCCAGCCCGGCCAGCACCTGGTTCGGCGGCACCTGCTGGAGGCCGAGCGCGTTGCGGGTCAGGCTCAGCACCACGAGGATCTTGGTGAAGCTCGTGCAGGTCAGCAGGATCGCCGGCACCAGGCTGAGCAGGGTCAGCCCGAGCAGCACGACGATCGGCGTGCTCGGCTTCTTCGTCAGGTCGTCGAACTGCACGGTGACGTTCGCGCCGCCCCTGCTCGGACCCGCCGGCCCGGTCGGCGTGCTCGGCGTGACGACGTCGCCCGGCACGCTCGCGGGCACGGCCACGGTGCTGACCGTGCCGATTGTGCTGACCGTGCCGACGGCCGATGCGGGCGCGGCCGTGGCGGCCGCTCCGGGCAGGACGGCGACCAGCAGCCCGAACGCGGCGGCGAGCAGCCACCGGACGACGCGGTGGCGGGGTCGGGGGGAGCTCATGCGGCGTCGCCGTCCTGCGTCCGCTGGGCGCGGCCCGTGGCGGTCTCCCAGGCCTGGCGCCAGGTGGTGGTGGCCAGCAGCGACCCGGCCAGCGCGCCCTCGGCGGGCTCCCGGCGGGAGCTCGGGTCGGAGGTCAGCGGCAAGGCGGGGGTCCCGGTGTCGGCGATGGCGGTGCGGCCGGCCTCGTAGGCGGCCTCGAACGCGGCGTCGTACGTCGCCGCGGGGGTCTCCAGCAGGTGGCTCGGGGAGGTGGCGGGACCGGCGAGCTCGGCCGGGTGCATCTCGGTGAGCAGCCGGACCCCGCTGTCGCTGACGCCGACGACGAGCACCCGGCTGCCGACCTCCACGACCGCGAGGCTGGCACCCCGGCTGAGCGCCTGGCGACCACGGACCGAGATCAGCCCGCGGTCGCGGCCACCGAGCTTGCGGGACCCCAGACGCGCCACCAGCCAGAACAGTCCGAGAACCACGCCGAGGCTGACGACGACGCGGACGACGACCTCCACCACGGTCAGCTCGCGTGCGGCTGGGCGACGATCTCGGTCACGCGCAGCGCGAAGTCCTCGTCCACGACGACCACCTCGCCCCGGGCGATCAGCCGGCCGTTGACCAGCAGGTCGGCCGGGCTGCCGGCGGCGCGGTCGAGCTCGAGCACGTCGCCGGGACACAGCGCGAGCAGCTCGCGGACCGAGAGGCGGGTGCGGCCGAGCTCGACGGTGACCTCCATGGCCACCCCGTGCAGCAGCTCGACGCCCCGGTTCGACGCGACGGCCGGGCGGGGGCCGGCGGCGCGCACGCCCGTGGAGCCCTCACCGGTGACGGTGAGCAGCAGCACGGCGGCGGGGCCGGAGGCCGTGTCGAGGGGGACGGCGACGGTGGCGGCCGCCGCGAGCTCGGCGAGCTCGGGGCCGGTGACGGTGCGCCCGGCGCCGGCCGTGGAGCCGAGGGCGACCGCGGCCGCGTCCAGCGCCGGCTGCAGCGCCGCACCGACCTCGAGCGCTCCGGCAGGCGCCGAGGCGAGCGCGTCGGCGAGCTCGGCGCGCACGAGCACGGCCACCGAGGCACCGGGGGAGCTCAGCGTGGCGGTGGCCGCGGACGGCCAGCCCGCCAGGTCGAGGTCGGCCGCGGTCTGCGGCGCGCCCGGGGTCACCGGGGCGGCGGACGGGAGCGCCGCAGCGACCGCCGCGGCGGCGGGGACGACGGCGTCCTCGAGGCCGTGCAGCCAGGACTCGGTGGGCGGCACCTGGGTGCTGGTCATGAGTTCTCCTCGGTGAGCGGCGTGACGACGAGTGCGGCCAGGCGGCGGCCCTGGCTGCCGGGGGTGGCGTGGGCGAAGACGACGTCGGCCGCGGTCACGTCGAGCGGGGCCTGCGAGGGGTGCCGCAGTCGCACCACGTGACCGACCTCGAGGCCGACGAGCTCCATCGGGTCGACGGGAGTGCTGCGGAACCGGACCGAGACGTCGACCGGGATCTCCTGGAGCCCGGCGGCGAGCCGCGTGGCGGCCTCCTCGCGGCGGGCCCGGTCCCGGTCGTTGACGACGTCGGAGGACTCCGCGGCGTTGAGGAACGGCAGCAGCCCCGCGAACGAGAACGCGACGGAGAGCGGGTACTGGCGGCCCCGCAGCCCGAGCCGGAGCCGGGCCACCACCATCGGGTCGGAGCCCGCGGCGACCTGGGCGAGCTGGGGGTTGTACTCGACCGTCGTGATCCTCGGCTCGAGCGGGACCAGCGACGTGAACGCGTAGCGCAGCTCGGCGACCAGCCTGGAGTAGAGGGAGCTGACGACCGCCGACTCCAGGTCGGTGAGCGGGCGCGCCGGCTGCTCGGCGCCGCCGGGTCCGCCGAGCAGGCTGTCGATGCAGGTCATCGTGACGTCGAGGGGGGTCTCCAGGACGCCCGGCTCCTGCAGCGGCTCCGCGGCGAAGACCGTCATGTAGGAGAGGTCGCCGAGCGTGTCGACGTACTCGTTGTAGGAGACCTGCTCCACCGAGGCGAGGTCCACCTGCGAGACCGACCGCAGCGCGGAGGTCAGCACCGTCGAGGCCTGGCGCGCGAACGACTCGAAGCAGATCTCCAGCATCCGCGACTTCTCGCGCGAGAGGTTGATCGGCTTGCGGAAGTCGTAGACCGACACCTCTGCCGTCCCGTGCCGACGGCGTCGCGCGGCGGCCGACGAGTGTCCACCGGCGTGGCCGATGAGCCGGTTCGAGGCGCTGGTGTCCGTCACGAGCGCCCTATCGGTCCCCCCGCGGGCGACCTGAGCACAAAGTGCCCCGAAGTTTTACCTGCCGTCCCGCGTGGCGGGCGTCACTGGGTCACGAAGTCGGTGAAGTACACCCCGATGACGTCCCCCTCGTAGGACTTCTCGAGCCGGTGCTCGAGCTGCTTCTTCATCCGCTCCCGATAGTCCTTGCGCGCCAGCTCCTCCATGCTGCGGCCGCTGAACTGGCCGATCGCGGCGTCGAGGGCCTTGCTGCCGTCGACCTCCTCGCC
Source organism: Nocardioidaceae bacterium (assembly GCA_025927595.1). GTDB lineage: Bacteria > Actinomycetota > Actinomycetes > Propionibacteriales > Nocardioidaceae > Nocardioides_B. The sequence goes on from JAICLD010000059.1 coordinate 8,940, forward strand.
GGCGGACTTGCTGGCCTGGAGGGCCAGTCCCAGCTTGAGGTAGTGCTGGTCGGCCAGGTTGATCTGGATGGCGTCCAGGCTCACCACCACGCCGGGATCGGGCTTCTTCGGGCCCTCGCCCTTGGGCTTGAGGACGAACCAGTAGGCCGCCCCCGCCACCACGGCGACCACGACGACGAGCACGAGCACGAGCTTCAGCCTGCCGCCCTTCTTCACTCCCTCCTCGGTCTCGGTGGTCGTGGTGTCCGTGGCGCTCATGAGCTGCCTCCCCGGGTCGTGACGGTCGTCGTGTGGCTGGTCGTCGTGTGGCTGGCCGTGTGGCTGGTCGTCGTGGCGGCGTGGTCGACGTGCACGGTCGGGTGCTCACGCAGCACCTGGCCGAAGAGCTTGCGGCTGCGCTCGGGCGCCGTGGAGACCACGATCAGGTCGACCCGCTTGTTGAGGGCGGCCGCGCCCGGCAGGGACGGGTCGCGCAGCGGGCGCTCGTGGCCGTAGGCGACGGCCGTCAGCCGGGACGCCGGCACCCGCCCGTGCTCGTCGAGGTAGCGCAGCACGTTGACCGCGCGAGCCGCCGAGAGCTCCCAGTCGGTCGGGTAGTACTTCGGCTTGACCTTGACCTGGTTGGTGTGGCCGTCGACCTCGACCCGGTTGGGCAGGCCCCGGATGATCGGGGACAGCACCTCGAGCACCAGCCGCCCCCGCGGGGTGAGGTCCGCGCGGTTGGCGGCGAACACGATGTGCCGGGAGACCATGCTGATCGCCAGGCCGCGCTCGTCGATCGCGATCGAGACGTCGTGCAGGAGCCCCTTGCTCGCCAGCACCTTCTCGATCCGTCGCTGGATCCGGCGCAGGTGGTCGACCTCGTGCCGGGCCACGGCCTCGTCGTCGGTCCGCTGCTCGGCCTCGACGGCGCGGCGGGCCGCGGAGGTCTGCACCCCGACGTCCTGTGGTTCCGGGCGCGCCCCCTGGGCCTGACTCCGGGCCTGGGACTGGCTCCGGGCCAGGCTCTGCGGCTGGGGCGAGGAGAGGTCCGGCGAGGCCTGCTCGAACGCCTGGGCGCCCTGACCGTCCATGGCGCCCTGGCTGCCCTCGAAGGGCGAGGCCGTGGCACCGAAGCCCGCCGCCATGCCGTCCTTGAGCTGGTCGAACCGGCGCTGGTCGACCTGGCTGATCGCGAACATCACGATGAACAGCACCATCAGCAGCGTCATCATGTCCGCGTAGCTCACCAGCCAGCGTTCGTGGTTGACGTGCTCCTCGTGCTCCTCGTGCCGTCGCCGGGACGTCGCCATCTCAGGCGGCCTTCTGCTCGGACTCGCGCTCGTCGACCGGCAGCAGCGACGTGAGCCGCTGCTGGACCGCGCGCGGGTTCGCGCCGGCCTGGACCGCCAGGACGCCCTCGATCACCATCTCCATCCGGGAGACCTCGATCTGGCTGAGCCGGCCGAGCCGGTTGCCGATGGGCAGGAAGACGACGTTCGCGGTCATCACGCCCCACAGCGTCGCGATGAACGCGCCGGCGATCAGGTGACCGAGCTTGTCCGGCTGGGACAGGTTCTCCAGCACGTGCACCAGGCCCATGACCGTGCCGATGATGCCGATGGTGGGCGCGTAGCCGCCCATGTCGGCGAAGAACTTCGCGGCGTGCTTGTCCGAGGCCTTCTTGGCCACGAGCTCGCACTCCATGATCTCGCGCAGCTCCTCGGGGTCGGTGCCGTCGACCGCGAGGCTGACGCCCCGCTTGAGGAAGTCGTCGTCGACCTTGCCGACGGCGTCCTCGAGGGTCAGCAGGCCCTCGCGGCGCGCCTTGCCGGCCAGCTCGACGATGACCGGGACCAGGTCGCCCGCGGGCTGCGGCTTCCAGGTGAACGCGCGCTTCGCGCCGCCCACGGCCGCCTTCGTGTCGGACATGGTGCCGCCGGCCACGGCCGCACCGATGGTGCCGCCGATGACCAGGATCATGGCCGGGATCGAGAACAGCGACATCGGGTTGCCGCCCTCGAGGACGTTCGCTACGACGATGAAGCCGAGCGCGCCGACGATGCCGAACAGGGTCGCCTTGTCCATCAGATCGTCCTCGGCTCGAGGGCGACCACGGTGTGGTCCCGGGTGGCTGGGGTCTCGGTGCCGCCGGGCTCCTCGGCGTCGTACGACGTCGGGGGGACCGCGGCCAGCCGGGTGCGACGGGACGCGGACGCGTCGCGGTGCTCGAACGCGCTGGCGCCGGCGACGACGCGGGCGCGGTAGTCGAGGACCAGGTCGAGGACCTCCTCGAGGCTCTCCGAGACCAGGTACTTGGTGCCGTCGACGAGGGTGATCACCGTGTCGGGGGTGCAGTCCACGCGCTCGACGAGGTCGGGGTTCAGCGCGAACTGGGCGCCCGTGAGACGGGTCAGCGGGATCATCGTATGCACCATCCTTGGTGGGTCGAGCCGGTCGGCCGTCCGTGGCCGACAGGTACAGGTTCGGCAGATCGGGGTCCGATCTGAGGTTTTGCCGCCCGGCGGCTGCCTGCGGCCGGTCCGGGCAGGCGGCGGCGCCGGAGGCCCGGAACGCGACGATCGGCACCCGTCGCGTCCCGGACGGGGTGCCGATCGTCGCGTCTGTGGCCGTGAGGCGCCGCCCGCGTCAGCGCTTGAGGTTGACGAGCTCCTCGAGCACCTGGTCGGAGGTGGTGATCACGCGCGACGTGGCCTGGAAGCCGCGCTGGGCGATGATCAGGTTCGTGAACTCCGAGGCCAGGTCGACGTTCGACATCTCGATGACGCCGCCCTGGAGGGCGCCGCGCCGCCCGGTGCCCGGGGCACCGACCTGCACGGGACCGGAGTTGGTGCTGGCCCGGAACGCGGTGTCGCCGACCTTGTCCAGACCGGCCGGGTTGGAGAAGTTGCCGAGCGCCACCTGGAACAGCGGTGCCTTGGTGCCGTCGGCGTAGATGCCGGTGATCACGCCGTCGGAGCCGATGTTGTAGGACTTCAGGGGGTTCGTCGGGTCCTCGGTGGCCAGGCCCGGGATCGAGATGTTCTCCGGGGCCGCGTTCGTGTCGATGGCGCCGTTCTTCGCCGGGTAGCCCTGCACGACGTCGCCGTCCGGGGAGACCAGGTTGCCGGCGGAGTCGAAGTCGAAGGCGCCGGCCCGCGTGTAGAGGTTCTCACCGCTGCGGTTGACCATGAAGAACCCGTCACCGGAGATCATCAGGTTGGTCGCCTTGCCCGTGGTCTGGGCCGACCCCTGGCCGAAGTTCCCGGTGACGCCGCCCACCTGCACGCCGAGGCCGACCTGGATCGGGTTGGTGCCGCCGGCGGCGCCCTGCGGCGCGGCACCCGCGGTCAGCATCTGGCTGAGGGTGTCCTGGAAGACCACGTTGCTGGCCTTGAAGCCGGCCGTGTTCGCGTTGGCGATGTTGTTGCCGGTCACGTCGAGCATGAACTGGTTGGCGCGCAGGCCGCTGATGGCGGAGAAGAGGGAGCGGAGCATGGTGTCGTCCTGTCGGTGAGGTGGTGCGGGTGGTGGAGCGCTGGAGCCGTGCGTACGGCGTGGTGGGCCGGTCGGGCCCGGTGAGGCGGGGTCGGCCGGTCGGCCGGTCAGGCGGTCGGCGTGGTGACGACGCTCGTGACCGCGGCCAGGTCGACGTCCGAGCCGCCGATGCCGAGCACCGGCCCGGCAGCGGTGAACCGGACCGAGGAGACGGCACCGGTCTTCGGGGCCCCGTCGGCGTCGGTGTAGCTGACGGTGCGGCCCACGAGGCCGCTGGCGCCGAACGCGAGCTGGGCGCTCAGCGACTGCGAGGTCTGGTCGGCCACGCTGGTGAGCTTCTCCAGCGAGGTGAACTGTGCGGTCTGCGCCAGGAACTGCGAGGAGTCCGTGGGGTTCATCGGGTCCTGGTTCTTCAGCTGGGCGACCATCAGCTTGAGGAACATGTCCTTGTCCACCTGCGAGGTGGTGGCGTCGGTCGCGCCGGCGGCCGTGGTGGCGGTGGTGCCCCCGAAGTACGACGCACCCACGCTCTCCGGTGACGAGACGGTCATGGGGTTCTCCTTGCTGTGATCGATGTGATCGATGTGATCAATGTGGTCGATGTGATCAATGTGGTCGATGTGGTCGGTGTGATCGACCTGGTCGCGGGGACGGTGGAGCCCGCTGTCGCGGAGCGGTCGGGCATCAGACGGTCACGTCCAGCCCCGCGGGTCCGGTGGCGCCCCCGCGTCCGGTCGGCCCGGACGACGCGGCCGCACCGAGGCGGTCGACCCCGGTCGGGTCCGCTCGTCCGGACCGGTGGGCGGAGGTGTCGTCGCGGGCCCGTCCGCCGCCCGCACCCGGTCCGCCCCCGGCCAGGTCGGCGCCCGGCTGGTGCTGCGGTGAGTGCTGCTGCTGCGGCTGCTGGGAGAGCTGCGACTGGCTGCCGGGCTGCTGGCCCCAGGACTGACCGCCCTGGGCCGGTGTCCCGGCGCCGACCACGGCCGCGAGGTCGCGGACGACCACCTGGCCGGAGGTGTGGCCGAGCCCCTCGAGCAGCGTGCGCAGCCTGTCGGTGCCGGCGCCGAGCGCCTCACGGGCCCGGGCCCCCGCCGCGAGGGTCACGCCGACCGTCCCGTCCTTGACGGTCACGGTGACGTGCACCTCGCCGAGGTCCGCCGGGTGCAGCTTCAGGGTCAGCCGCGAGGTCCCGTCGCCCCGCTGGACGACGCGCGGGAGGACGGTGAGCACCTGGGCGACGACCGGGTGCGGGGCGGTACCGGTGCCGACGGTTCCCGCGGCGCTCGTGGCTGCGGCACCCGTGGCGCCTGCCGGATGCGTGCCGGCGGCAGCGGCCAGCGGGCCGGGTCCCGCGCCGGTCCCGGCGCCGGCGTCGGCCGCCCGGGTGCGGGAGCCGTCGCCGTCCCGGAGCGCGCGGGCCTGGTGGGAGGTCGCGGCCGGTGCGGCCACGAGCAGTGGCCCGGCGGTCGCGGGGCCGGTGGCCGGTGCCGCGTCGTCGGCCCGCCGGTCGGCGCCGGTGGCCGCGCCGGGGCCGGCCGCCTGCGCGGCGGCGCCGGGGCCAGACGCCGGCGAGGCGTCGGCCGGCACGGAGGAGGAGCCTGCCGGGCCGGGGGCGGCCCGGCCGTCGGTCC
>JAICLD010000054.1 GCA_025927595.1 Nocardioidaceae bacterium
GCCCGTCCGCGGTCAGCCGCACGTCGCACTCGAGGCCCTCGGCACCGGCGTCGAGCGCCTCGACGTACGCGCCCAGGGTGTGCTCGGGCCTGTCCTGGCTCGACCCCCGGTGCGCGACCACCTGCGGGCGGCCCTCCACGCGCTGCATGTCCCCATCGTGGCCCGGCCTGCGGGCCGGTGCACGCGGGACACGTCTCCCCGGCGTGGTGGCCGGCGTGGTGGCCGGCGTCAGGTGCTCTGCCCGCGCAGGAACCTCCCGAAGTGCGGGACGGTGAACGCGACGGTGCCGCGCTCGCTGGAGTACACCAGCCCCTTCTTGATCAGGCCGTCCCGCGCCGGGGAGAGGCTCTGCGGCTTGCGTCCCAGCGCGGCGGCGACCTCGGCGGTGGGCACGGCGCCGTCGTCGTGCCGCACGGCGAGGTCGGCCATCGCGCGCATGTAGTCGCGCTCGGCGGGCGTGGCCCGGTCGTAGCGGGCGCCGAAGAAGCCGACCGCGAGCTCGCCCTCCGCCTCCGGCGCCGCCTCTCGTACGTCGGACAGGGTGATCGGGCTGGTCACGGCGGTGTCCCACGTGACCTTGCCGTAGGCCTGCACGAAGTAGGGGTAGCCGTCGGTGAGCACGTAGAGCTCGTCCAGCGCTTCGGGGGCGTACTGGACGTCCTCGGTGCCGGCGGGCAGCAGCAGCGCCCGGTCGGCCATCTCGCGGGGCAGCCGGTCCACGACGACGTACCGGAAGAGCCGCTCCGCGTAGGACTTGCTGGCGGCCAGGGCCACCGGCAGGTGCGGCAGGCCGGCGCCGACGAGCAGCAGCGGCGCGCCCTGCTGGCTGATCTCGTGGCAGGCGGCGCACAGCGCGGACAGCTCGGCGGGAGCGACGTCCTGCATCTCGTCGACGAACAGCGCCACCCCGACCCCGAGGTCCCCGGCCAGCTCGGCGACGTCGGTGAACAGCTCGACGAGGTCGAGCTCGAGGTCGCCGGAGTCGGCCCGCCCGCGCGTCGCCGGGACGTCGGCGCCGATCGAGGTGGCCGGCTGCCAGCGGACCGCCTTGCGGTCCTCCGGCCGGGTCCGCAGCGCGAACGCCTTGAGCACGCCGGCCACCTCCTCGACCCGGTCGGGGTCACGGTGGCGGTGCGCCACCTCGCGGACGGCGGCGTGGACGGCCTGGGCGAGCGGCAGCCGCAGGGACTGGTCGGGGCGCGCCTCGAGCTTGCCGGTCCCCCACGCGCGGCCGACGGCCAGCCCGCGCAGCGCGTTCAGCAGCACGGTCTTGCCCACGCCGCGCAGCCCGGACAGCACCATCGACCGGTCCGGCCGGCCGGCGGCGACCCGCTCCAGCGTCACCTCGAACTGGCGCAGCTGCCGGTCCCGGCCGGCGAGCTCGGGCGGCCGCTGGCCGGCGCCAGGGGCGTAGGGGTTGCGCACGGGGTCCACGATCCGACGGTATCGCCCTGTCTAGCGATTCCTCTAGACTTCGCTATCGCGGGCGATCGTGTCGCGCCGGCTCCTACACTGTCCGCGTGCCGGAGCTTCCCGAGGTGGAGGGCCTCGCCCTGGACCTGGGGCGACGCCTTGAGGGGCGGGCCGTGGCTCGCGTCGACATCGCCGCGTTCAGCGCGCTCAAGACGTTCGACCCGCCGCTGACCGCCCTGCACGGCGGCCTCGTCGAGGGCGTCGCCCGGCACGGCAAGTTCCTCGACATCGACGTCTCCGGGCTGCACCTGGTCATGCACCTGGCCCGGGGCGGCTGGGTGCGCTGGCGCGAGGAGGTGCCCAGCGCGCCACCCAAGCCGAGCAACAAGTCGCCGATGGCCGCGCGCGTCCACCTCGACGACGGGTCGGGCCTCGACGTCACCGAGGCCGGGACCAAGAAGCGGCTCGCCCTGTACGTCGTCCGGGACCCCCTCGAGGTGCCCGGCATCGCGACCCTGGGTCCGGACCCGCTGGCGGACTCGTTCACGATCGACGTCCTCGGGCGGATCCTCGCGGACGCCGGCCGGTCGCAGGTCAAGGGCGTGCTGCGGCACCAGGGCACGATCGCCGGGATCGGCAACGCCTACTCCGACGAGCTGCTGCACGCGGCCCGGATGTCGCCGTACAAGCCGGCCTCCTCGATCACCGGTGACGACCTCCAGACCCTCTACGACGCCATTCGAACCGTGCTCGGCGAGGCCGTGGAGCGGTCCCGCGGGCTGGCCGCCGCCGACCTCAAGGGCGAGAAGAAGAGCCACCTCGCCGTGCACGGCCGCACCGGGCTGCCCTGTCCGGTCTGCGGCGACACCGTGCGGGAGGTGTCCTTCGCCGACTCCTCCCTGCAGTACTGCCCGACGTGCCAGACCGGCGGGAAGCCGCTCGCGGACCGCCGGATGTCACGGCTGCTGAAGTGAGCAGGTGGGGCCGCCACCGGTGGGTGCTCCCCGTCGTCGCGCTCGGCGGCGCCGTCGGCGCGAGCGGACGCCACGCGGTCGACCTGCTGTGGCCCGCACCGGCCGCCGGCTTCCCGTGGGGGACCTTCGCGGTCAACGTCTCCGGCTGCCTGCTCATCGGCGTGCTCATGGTGCACGTCGTGGAGGTCGGTCGCACGCACCCGCTGGTCCGGCCGTTCCTCGGGGTGGGCGTGCTCGGCGGCTACACGACGTTCTCGACCTACGCGGTCCAGGCGACCACCCTGGCCACCGGGCAGCGCCCGGTCCTGGCGCTGGGGTACGTGTGCGGCACGCTGGCGGCGGCGATGGCCGCGGTCGTGGCCGGCGTGTTCGCGGCCCGCGCCCTGGTCGGGGCCCGGCACCGGTGGCGACGCAACCGAGGAGGAGCACGATGACCCTGCACGGACCCGCCCGCCGGCTCACCGTCTACATCGGCGAGGACGACACCTGGCACCACCGGCCGCTCTACACCGAGATCGTGCACCGCGCCCACCGCGCGGGACTGGCCGGCGCCAGCGTGCTGCGCGGGATCGAGGGGTTCGGCTCCAGCACCAGCCGGATCCACACCAGCCGGATCCTGTCGCTGTCGGAGGACCTGCCCGTCGCCGTCGTGGTGGTCGACACCGCGGACGCGATCGACGCATTCCTGCCGCAGGTCGAGGAGGTCGTCACGGAGGGCCTGGTCACCGTCGACGACGTGCACGTGGTCGCGCACCGCTACCGCGACCCGGGGGCCACGTGAGCGGGTTCCTGCTCGTCTGTGCCGGGGCGGCGGTCGGGGCGCCGGCCCGCTACCTGGTCGACCGGAGCATCTCGGCCCGCCACGACAGCCTGATGCCCTGGGGGACGCTGACCGTCAACGTCGTCGGCTCGCTGGTCCTCGGGCTGCTCACCGGCCTGACGGCCCACCACCTCGTCCCCGCCACGGTGTCGCTGCTGGTGGGCACCGGGTGGTGCGGGGCGCTGACGACCTACAGCACGATGAGCTACGAGACGCTGCGGCTGTTCGAGGACGGCGCCCGGCTCCTCGCCGTCGCCAACCTCGCCGCGAGCCTGGTCGCCGGGGTGGGCGCGGCGGCGCTCGGCTACGGGCTCGGCTCGCTCTGGTAGACCACCGGTGGGCCGCTGGTGGCGCGGGGCAGGGGGACCCGGCCCCTAGGGTGGGCGGCATGCCCGGCATCCCCACCGTCTCCGTCGACGGCGTCCCGAACCCGCTGCCCGACGACCTGCACGTGCTCGACGTCCGCGAGGACGTCGAGTGGGTGCACGGCCACATCGAGGGCGCCCGGCACGTGCCGCTGTCCCGGCTGCCCGCGCACGCCGGCGACCTCCCGGAGGGGCAGCTGCTCGTGGTCTGCAAGGTCGGTGGCCGGTCGTCGCGGGCGGTGGCCTACCTCCAGCAGCTGGGGCACGACGCGGTGAACCTCGACGGCGGGATGCTCGACTGGGAGGCGGCCGGCCGGCCGATGGTCAGCGAGACCGGATCGGTCCCACAGGTGGTCTGACGCTCACCGGAACGCCCGCGGCAGCGGCACCGCGGCGGATCGCCCCAGCAGCTGCAGGTACGTCGACCGCGGCACCGCCACCACGCCCAGCGACGTGAGGTGCTCGGTGGGCCACTGGACGTCGATGACCCGGCGGTCGGCGTGCTCGTCGCGCAGGAGGTCGACGAGGCCCACGAGCGCCACCTTCGAGGCGTCGGTGCGGCGGTGGAACATCGACTCGCCGGCGAAGAGCCCGCCGACCGCGACGCCGTACAGGCCGCCGACGAGGTCGCCGCCCTGCCACGCCTCGACCGAGTGCGCCCAGCCCAGCGCGTGCAGCCGGGTGTAGGCGGCGCGGATCTCCGCGTCGATCCAGCCGCCGTCGCGCCCCGGGTCGGCGCAGGCCTCGATCACCGCCTCGAACGCGGTGTCGACGCGGACCTCCATGCGCCGCACGGACTGGCGCAGCGACCGCGACACCCGCAGGCCGTCCAGCGGCAGCACGCCGCGCTCGACCGGGGACCACCACAGCAGGCCGGCACCGCGCCGGCTCGCTCGCGGGTCCCCGGGCATCGGGAACAGCCCCCGGCGGTAGGCCGCCAGCAGCGTCCCGGGCTCGAGGTCCGCGCCCGCGCCCACCAGGTCGTCGGGGCCGCCCGCCTCGGGCGGCACGCTCACGTCCGGGAACACCCAGCCCGTGGCGGGTGGCTCGGTGGGCATGGGCCCATCCAACCAGCCCTTCCCGCGGGCCGGGGCCGCCCCTCGTGGGCTTCACCACCCGCCGGCTGGGTACCGTCGGGCACACATCGAGCATCGGCGAGCAGCAACGGGAAGGGCGGCGACATGGGCGTGGGCGGGACGATCGGGCGGGGCCTCGGCCCTCACGTGACCAGGGTCGCCCCGCAGCTCACGAAGAACTTCGTCCACGAGGCGCTGCGCCGCGCCATCGAGGGCGTCGGCCCGCTTCCCGCCGCGGCGAAGGCGGCCGAGAAGCAGCTCGCCGAGCAGCACGGCGACGTGGACCGCGCCGTGCACGAGCTGATCGAGAACCACGTCCGCTACGCCGGCGGGCAGGGCTTCGCCACCAACCTCGGCGGGCTCGTGACCGCCGCGGTGACGATCCCGGCCAACGTGGCGGGGCTCGCGATGATCCAGTGCCGCCTGGTCGCCGCGATCGCCCACCTGCGCGGCTACGACCTCACGGACCCGCGGGTCCGCAACGCGGTGCTGGCCTGCATGCTCGGCGAGCAGCAGGTCCGCTCGCTGGTCAAGAAGAAGAAGCTGCCGAGCACCCCGATGGGCCTGGCGACCGCGCCGACGCACGACCCGGACTTCGACGCGGTGATCGCCGCCGAGGTGGCCTCGGCGCTGCTGGGCCGGGTGGCCGGCAAGCGGCTCGCGACCACGGTCGGGCGCCGGATCCCGGTCGTCGGCGGGGTGATCGGCGCCGGTACCGACGGCTACGCCACCTGGCAGATCGGCCGCTACGCCGACCGCGAGCTCCTGCCGCGGGCCCGGCGGTAGGCCCCGAGCGCGAGCGCCACCAGCCGGTGCCGGTCGGCCTCCAGGACGACCCGGCGGCGGAACCGGAACCACAGCGAGCGGGACCGCTCCAGCTCCACGTGCAAGCGCCCGACCTCGCCGAGCAGGAACCGCTCGGACCCGTGCAGCCGGGTGACCTCCTCCAGCAGCGCCACGACCGCGTCGGTCGCCGCCTGCGCGACGGCGGCCTCGTCCGGGTGGTCGGGGTCGGTGAGGCCCCGCCCCTCGGCGGCCGGGTCGGGACGCAGGTCGTCGAGGCTGCCCACGACGTCGTACCCGCGGCTCGCGAGGACCTCGACCCACGTCTCGGACAGGTCGGCCGCCCATCGTCGTACGTCGTCGGGGAGCTCCAGGCGCGGCGAGCCGGCACGCCGGGACAGGGTCCGGTGCGCCAGCAGCTCGCGCACGAAGCGGCGGTAGTCCTCACCCTCGAGCACGCCGTGGTTGACCCGCTCGTTGACCCGGCGCAGCAGCGCGGTCTCCGGCACCCCCAGCGACGGGTTCGTGCGGTCGGTCTCGGGACGCAGCGCGTCGGGGTCCAGGCCCAGCACCGAGGCGAACCGCTGCCACAGCAGGTCACGCGGGGCGCCGGGCTTGGGCACCGTCACCAGGTGCACCTGCCCCGGCGGCAGCGCCGACCCCCAGCGGTCCAGCACGTCGGGGACCTCCTGCACGCCCCAGAACCAGGCGGCGAGCTCGCTCGAGCGGGCCGGGTCGGTGACCGCGTCCAGGAAGGCGCGGTAGCCCAGCGTGCGCCGGTGCTTGACGTTCTCCTGCCACTCCGCCGGGACCTGGCGGGCCAGGTCGCGCGCGGAGAGGACGACGTGCACCTCGGCGTCCCCGAAGGACGCCAGCGCGCGGCGGACCTGCTCACGGGAGGCCACCGCGAGGATCTCGTGGGACACGATGACGGTGCCGGACCAGGCGCGGACCCGCTCGGCGAGCCGGTCCCAGGCGCCGACCGCCTCGCGCTCGATGCCGCCCCAGTGCAGGTCCATCAGGTCCAGCGCGGCCAGGAAGTGCTCGTCGAACCGGTCGGCCGGGTACAGCACGCCCTGGGTGGCCAGCTGCTCGCGGTTGCGCCACAGCACGTCCTGGACGAACGACGTGCCGGTCTTCGGGGCGCCGACGTGCACGATCACGCGGCGCCGGACCGCGGGTCCTGGAGTCGCCGGGTCGATCACCGCTGCTCCGCCTCTCTCGCGCCGGCCTGCGGGTCGGCGAGCGCCAGGCACGCGTCGAGGACGACCTCGAGGACGTCGTGCCGGCGGGGGCCGGACGGGGCTGCGCCCGCCGGCAGCACTCCCGCGGGGTCGCCGTGCACAGCGTAGCCACCGGAGCGCAGCCCCTCGGCGACGCGCGCCGCGTGCTCCTCGAGCCACGGACGGTGTCGCGGCGGCACCGTGAGCAGGTGCGGCCCGGGCCGGTCCAGCACCTCCAGCAGGCGTCGTACGGCGTCGCGGTGCCGGTCCTGCCGCAGCCGCACCCCGAGGATCCGGCTCACCCGGCGCACCGCGTCGACGCCGGCCGCGGACAGCTCACGCGGCTCGCCGGGGAGGTGACGGCCGTGGGCGCCGGGACGCAGCCGCAGGCCGAGGAGGTCGGCGACGGCCCGGCCGGCGCTCCCCTGCGACGGGTCGGACGGGTCCGGGGCGACCAGCACGTGCACGGACCCGGGCCCGACCCGCTGCGCCCAGCCCCGCGCCAGCGCCGCGTAGTCCGCGGACGGCGGCAGCCCGGGACGGCGGGCCGACCGGTCGAGGAACCCACGCCAGCGGACCGGGGCGCCGTCCTGCACCCGCGCCGACCACACCTGCACCAGGGCCAGGTCGAGGGGCGGGGCGAGCAGCACGACGCGCGGGTCCCGGCCGCCCTCGCGGTGACCGGACCCGGCCAGCGTCCGGCGCACGGCGGCGGTGGTGACCGGTGGGCCGCAGAGCTGGAACGCCGTGGCGGACGGCCGCCGCAGCGCAGGGCGAGCGGCTCGCGCCGACGGCCGCCCGATGCGGCCGCGGCCCTGCGGGCCGGTCGAGGCCCGGACCAGCAGCTCGGCGAGCACGCCGACGCCCGCCCGGACCAGCTCCGCCACCGGGAGGTCCGCCGGGTCCACGGGGGGCGCCCCGACCCGCGGGCCGTCGTCGTGCGGCCACCGCAGCGGCGCCGCGGCGAGCCCGCGGCCGGGCGCGGAGCGGCCCAGCACCACGTCGGCGAGCCGCGGGAACCGGCCGGACCGGACCAGCGGCCCGGCGGCGGGCCGGGCCGCGAGCAGGCGGACCAGCTCGAGCTGGGCGGCGGCCGGCGGGACCCAGCCGGCCGGGGGGTGGCCGGTGGCAGGCGACCCCGGTGCGGCGGCCTCGCCCGTCCACGCGCTCCACGGCCGGGTCCCCCCCTGCCGCAGGTGCTCGGCCCAGGACCAGGCGGCCGGCTCGGACCTCACCGCTGCCGCAGCCGGTGGGCGGCGCGTCCGATCTTGGCCCCGAGCCGGTCGTCGGGGTCGGGTCGGCGCGCGGCCTCGAGGGTCAGGGCGACCATCGCGTCGACCGCGGCGTCGACCATCTCGGTGCGGCGGGGACGGTCCGGGTCGACCCAGCGCCGGTCCTCCGGGGGCGGCACCGGCCGCAGGTCGTCGAGGTCGCCGACGACGTCGATGCCGGAGCCCTGGACCCACTCGGCCCACTCCTCGGCGACCTCCTGCGCCCAGGGGTAGGCGTAGGGCGGCAGGGTCACCTTCGTCATGTCGCGGCGCTGGGCCATCGTCTGGTGGACGACGAGCTCGCGGACCAGCCGGCGGTAGTCCTCCGACGGCAGGCCGGCCCGGCGCAGCCGCCGGTTGAGCCGGCGCAGCAGGAACGTCTCGGCCGCGCCGATCGAGACGTTGTCGCGCTCGCTCTCGTCGGGCGCCCAGGCCGGGTCCAGGCCGAAGACCCGGCAGTAGCGGTGCCACAGCTCGTCGCGGGGCGCGCCCGCCGGCGGGACCGTCACCAGGTGCACCCGCTCGGGTGGGAGCCCCTTGGTCCACCGGCTCAGCACGTCGGGCAGGCCCTGGACCCGCCAGAACCACAGGGTCGCGCGGGTGCGCCGCGCGGACTGCACCTGCTGGAGGAACCGCGCGTAGCCGACCTTGCGCTGGTGCTTGACGCCCTCCTGCCACTCGGCGGGGATCTGCCGGGCGAGGTCGCGGGCGGAGTACACCAGGTGCACCTCGCTGCCCTGGAGCCCGGCCATCGCCCGCTTCACCTGCGACGGCTTGGCGCCGGCGAGGATCTCGTGGCTGATCACGACCGTGTCGGAGAGCCGGCGGACCCGTCGCATCAGGGCGTCCCACTCGCCGTCGACGTTCTCCTGCAGGCCGCCCCAGGGCCGCTGCAGGATGTCCAGCGCCGGTCGGAAGTGCGTCGCGTGCAGGCCCAGGGGGTAGTGCACCCGGTGCCGCGCGAGCGACGCGCGGTTCAGCGCGAGCCGGTCCTGGAGGTACGTCGTCCCGGTCTTCGGCGCCCCGACGTGCAGGTAGACGACGCGGCTCATGCGGCACAGTGTGCCCTACCCGACCGCTACTCCCCGGCGTCGGCTCCGAGCGCCCGCACGACCGCCGACGGGCTCGGCCGGCCGAGCTCGCCGGCCATCTCGACCGACGTCGCGACGAGTGCGTCGAGGTCCACGCCGTGCTCGATCCCGAGCCCGGTCAGCAGCCAGACGAGGTCCTCGGTGGCGAGGTTCCCGGTGGCGCTGCGGGCGTAGGGGCAGCCGCCCAGGCCACCGGCCGAGGCGTCGAGCGTGGTCACCCCGGAGCGCATCGCGGCGACGGCGTTGGCCAGCGCCTGCCCGTACGTGTCGTGGAAGTGCAGGGCCAGCGAGGAGGCCGGCAGCCCGGCCTCGCGGAACCCCTCGACGAGGGCGGTCACGTGCGCGGTCGTGCCGACCCCGATGGTGTCGCCGAGCGACAGCTGCGTGGCGCCGAGGTCGAAGAGCCGCTTCCCGACCTCGACGACCTGGGCGACGGGCACCGGCCCCTCCCACGGGTCGCCGAAGCACATCGACACGTAGGCGCGGACGTCGAGCCCGGCCGCTCGGGCCCGGCGCACGGTCGGCTCGAACATCGCGAACTGCTCGTCCAGGCTGCGGTTGAGGTTCTTGCGGGCGAAGGTCTCGGTGGCGCTGCCGAAGATCGCGACGTGGCGCAGCCCCTTCTCCAGCGCCCGGTCGAGCCCGCGCTCGTTGGGGACCAGCACCGGCAGGTCCCGGGCGGAGTCCCCCAGCTCCTCGACGAGCACGTCGACGAGGTCGGCGGCGTCGGCCAGCTGGGGCACCCAGCGCGGGTGGACGAAGCTCGTCGACTCCACGACGGGCAGCCCGGCGGCGACCAGGCGCCGGACGAACCGCGCCTTGACGGCGGTCGGGACCAGCGCCCTCTCGTTCTGGAGGCCGTCGCGGGGGCCGACCTCGTAGATCGTGACCCGCTCGGGCAGGGTCGGGTCGCGGACCACCTGCGGCAGTCCGCTCACGCCGGGCCCTCCTGCGCCGGCCCGTCCGGGGCGGTGACGACGAACAGCGGGGCACCCAGCGGCACCTGCTCGCCGGCCCGGGCGGCCACCTCGGTGACGGTGCCGTCGAACGGCGCCGACAGCGACAGCTCCATCTTCATCGCCTCCATCAGGCCGAGCAGGTCCCCGGCGCCCACGGCCTGGCCCTCGGTGACCGCCACCGACAGCACCGTGCCGGGCATCGGCGCGGCGACCGTGCCGTCCCCGGCGTCGGCGTGCCCGCCGGCGAACACGTCGGGGCGGGTGAACACCCGCCGGTGACCGAGGTGGACGACCTCGACCGCGTGCGGGGTCACGTTGACGACCGCCTGCTCGCGCCGGCCGTCGACGTCGAGCACCACGACGTGCCGCTCGGCGAGCACCGGGGTCACCGCGACGTCGTCGACGAGCCCGGCCGCGCGGTCCACGCGGACCGGCCGGTCCAGCTCGACGAGCACCGGCGCCGGGCCCGCGCCGAGCCGCCAGCCGTCCCCGCCGAAGGGGTGCGCCGGGCCCGTCTCCAGCGTGTCGACGTGGGCCTGGGTCCAGGCCGCGAAGACCCGCGCCAGGTCCGGGTCGGGCTCGGGCACCGTGGCGGTGTCGAGCCAGGCGGTGTCGATCGTGGCGTCGCGGAACTCCTCGCCGGCGGCGAGCGCCCGCAGGAACCCGACGTTGGTGGTCAGGCCGAGGATCGCGGTGTCGTCGAGCGCGTCGACGAGGGCCCGGCGGGCGGACTCCCGGTCCGGCCCGTGGACGATCACCTTGCCGAGCATCGGGTCGTAGGCGGTGGAGACGACCTGCCCGCTCTCCAGCGCGGCGTCGACCCGGGCGCGGCGTGGCCACCGGACGAGGTCCGCCGTACCCGCCTGGGGGAGGAAGTCGTGGAACGGGTCCTCGGCGTAGACGCGGGCCTCGATCGCGTGCCCGTCGAGCGTCACGTCGTCCTGGGTGAACGGCAGCGGCTCCCCGGCGGCGACCGCGAGCTGGAGCCGGACGAGGTCGAGGCCGGTGACCAGCTCGGTGACGGGATGCTCGACCTGGAGCCGGGTGTTCATCTCCAGGAAGAACGCCTCGCCGGTGTCCGCGTCGAGCAGGAACTCCACCGTGCCGGCGTTGACGTAGCCGACCTCGCGGGCCAGCGCGACCGCCGACTCGGTGACGAGCCGGCGGACCTCGGGCGTGATCGTCGGGGCGGGCGCCTCCTCGAGCACCTTCTGGTGCCGGCGCTGGGTCGAGCAGTCACGCTCGAAGAGGTGGACGACGTGGCCGTGCGCGTCGGCGAGGACCTGCACCTCGATGTGCCGGCCGTGCTCGACGTACTTCTCGACGAGGATGGTGTCGTCGCCGAAGGAGGAGAGCGCCTCGCGGCGGGCCGCGGCGACGGCGGCGTCGAAGTCCCGCTCGTCGCGGACGATGCGCATGCCCTTGCCGCCGCCGCCGGCTGCGGCCTTGACCAGCACCGGGAGGCCGGCGTCCTCGCCGCGGGGCACGACCGGCACGCCGGCCGCCACCGCGATCTCCCGGGCCCGGTCCTTGCGGCCCATCTGCTCCATGACCTCGGCCGACGGGCCCACGAGGACGAGCCCGGCCTCCTCGACGGCGCGCGCGAACTCCGCCCGCTCGGAGAGGAACCCGTAGCCCGGGTGGACCGCGTCGGCCCCGGAGCGCAGCGCGGCCCCGACGACCGCCTCGATGTCGAGGTAGCTCGACACCCGCACCGCCGCGTCGGCCTCCCGCACGTGCGGCGCCAGCGCGTCGAGGTCGGTGTGGACCGCCACGCTCCGCAGCCCGGCGGCGCGGCAGCCCCGGATCACCCGGAGCGCGATCTCGCCCCGGTTGGCGACCAGGACCGTGTGGAGCGGGCGCCGGTTTACCAGGGGCCCCGGGTAATCCGGCACACCCCTGCTGTTCTTACGGCGGGGGTGTGACTGTTTACCAGGGGCCCCTGGTAAACCGACACCGGCACCATCAGCGGCAGGACTCATGCGCACCTCACATCCGGAAGACGCCGTAGGAGGGCTCGGGCAGGGGGGCGTGGGCCGCGGCGGCCAGGCCCATGCCGAGCACCCGGCGGGTGTCGACGGGGTCGATGACGCCGTCGTCCCAGAGCCGGGCGGTGGAGTAGTACGGCGAGCCCTGGTGCTCGTACTGCTCGCGGATCGGGTCCTTGAACGCCTCCTCGTCCTCGGCGGACCAGGTGCTCCCTCGGGTCTCGAGGCCGTCGCGGCGCACGGTGGCGAGCACGGAGGCGGCCTGCTCGCCGCCCATCACCGAGATCCGGGCGTTGGGCCACATCCACAGGAACCGCGGGTCGTAGGCGCGCCCGCACATGCCGTAGTTGCCGGCGCCGAACGAGCCGCCGATGACCACGGTGAACTTCGGCACCACCGAGCACGCGACGGCCGTGACCAGCTTGGCGCCGTCACGGGCGATGCCGCCGTTCTCGTACTCCTTGCCGACCATGAAGCCGGTGATGTTCTGCAGGAACACCAGCGGGATCCCGCGCTGGTTGCACAGCTCGATGAAGTGCGCGCCCTTGAGCGAGGACGACGAGAAGAGGATGCCGTTGTTGGCGACGATCCCGACCGGGTAGCCCCAGACCCGGGCGAAGCCGCACACCAGCGTCTCGCCGTAGAGGGCCTTGAACTCGTGGAACCGGCTCGCGTCCACGACCCGCCGGATCACCTCGCGCACGTCGTACGGCGTCCGGGAGTCCGTCGGCACGACGTCGTACAGGCCCGAGGGGTCCTCGGCCGGCTCCTCCGGGGGGTGCTGCTCGAGCACGGCGGCCGGGCGGCGCTCGAAGGTGCCGACGATCGACCGCACGATCGCCAGGGCCTCGGCGTCGTCGTGGGCGAGGTGGTCGACGACCCCGGAGACGCGGGCGTGGACGTCACCGCCGCCGAGCTCCTCGGCGGTCACGACCTCGCCGGTGGCCGCCTTCACCAGCGGCGGGCCACCCAGGAAGATCGTCCCCTCGTCCTTGACGATCACCGACTCGTCGGACATCGCCGGGACGTAGGCGCCGCCCGCGGTGCAGGACCCCATCACCGCCGCCACCTGCGGGATCCCCTGGGCGGAGAGGTTCGCCTGGTTGAAGAAGATCCGGCCGAAGTGCTCGCGGTCGGGGAACACCTCGTCCTGCATCGGCAGGTAGGCCCCGCCGGAGTCGACGAGGTACAGGCACGGCAGCCGGTTGGCCCGGGCCACCTCCTGCGCGCGCAGGTGCTTCTTGACCGTCATCGGGTAGTAGGTGCCGCCCTTGACGGTCGCGTCGTTGGCGACCACGACGCACTCCCGGCCCGAGACCCGTCCGATGCCGGTCACGATGCCGGCCGAGGGCACCGCGTCGTCGTACATCCCGGTCGCCGCCAGCGGGCTCAGCTCCAGGAACGGGCTCCCCGGGTCCAGCAGCCGGTCCACCCGGTCGCGGGCCAGCAGCTTGCCGCGGCCGAGGTGCCGTTCCCGCGCCGCCTCCGAGCCGCCGCGGCGCACGACCGTCAGGCGGTCGCGCAGCTCCTCGACCAGCTCGCGCATCTGCTCCGGCACGACTCTCCCTCCCGAGCGCCCGCCCTCCGACGGGACCGTCCCGACGTTAGCGGTCGTTAACCACGGCGTCCAGCGCGGTCCCGGGGCCGGCCTCGCGCCTCGGCCCGGTGGACCGTCACGCCACTACCCTGGGCCCCGTGAGCACGCGGCGCCAGCAGATCCTCGAGACCGCCGCGGAGTTGTTCGCCGAGCGTGGGTTCCACGGGGTGTCGGTGGTCGAGCTCGGCTCCGCCTGCGGGATCTCCGGGCCGGCCCTCTACAAGCACTTCCCCTCCAAGGACGCGGTGCTCGCCGAGATGCTCGTCGACATCAGCGAGCAGCTGCTCCGGGTCGGCCGGGAGCGGTCCCGGCAGGCACCCGGTCCTCGTGAGGCGCTGCTCGCGCTGGTCGCCTGGCACGTCGACTTCGCGCTGCGGCACCAGCCGCTGATCGTGGTGCAGGACCGCGACTGGGCGTCGCTGCCCACCGACGCCCGCGAGCGGGTCCGCCGGCTGCAGCGCGCGTACGTCGACCTGTGGGCCGGCCGGCTCTGCGAGCTCGGCGGCGAGCTCGACCCGGACCGCGCCCGGGCGATGGCGCACGCGACGTTCGGGCTGCTCAACTCCACGCCGCACAGCGCGGTGCTGCCCGAGCCCCGGATGCGCGAGACGCTCGAGCAGATGGCGCAGCGGGCGCTCGGCCTGGACGTCGACGGCTGAGCGGTGGCAGGTTGCTCCGATGAGCCACCCCCCGGTCCCCGCCGCGCCCTCGCTGCGCTGGCAGTGCGTCTGCATCGACTCCACCGACCCGCAACGCGCGGCGACCTTCTGGCAGGAGGCGCTCGGCTGGCGTCGTACCCACGACACCGAGACGGAGGTGGTCCTCGAGCCGCCGGAGGGC
>JAICLD010000073.1 GCA_025927595.1 Nocardioidaceae bacterium
CCCGCCGCGGGGTCGACGGGGAACGCCGCGCCCGACGCGCCGGGTCGAGGGGGTACGTGTCGCCAGACGCGCCGGGTCGACGGGGTACGCCGCGCCAGACGCGCCGGGTCGGCGGCGTAGGCTCGGGGACCGGCCGGCGTGCTGCGCGGCCGACCTCATCGCCAGACCGCACCAGGAGCGCCCGTGGCCCGCGTCGTCGTCGACGTCATGCTCAAGCCCGAGATCCTCGACCCGCAGGGCAAGGCGGTGCACGGCGCGCTGCCCCGGCTGGGGTTCGAGGGCGTCGTCGACGTACGCCAGGGCAAGCGGTTCGAGCTCGAGCTGGACGGCGAGCTCACCGAGGAGCGCCTCCACGAGGTGAACCGGATCGCCGGGACGCTGCTGTCCAACCCCGTGATCGAGGACTTCTCGGTGCACGTGCCGCAGGACGCGCGATGAGGGTCGGCGTCGTCACGTTCCCCGGCTCGCTGGACGACGTCGACGCGCGGCGGGCCGTCGCGCTCGCCGGCCACGACGCCGTGCCGCTGTGGCACCGCGACCACGACCTCGGGGGCGTCGACGCGGTGGTGCTGCCGGGCGGCTTCTCCTACGGCGACTACCTGCGCTGCGGAGCGATCTCGCGGTTCTCGCCGCTCATGGAGGAGGTCGTCGCCGGTGCCGAGCAGGGGCTGCCCGTGCTCGGGATCTGCAACGGCTTCCAGGTGCTCTGCGAGTCGCACCTGCTCCCGGGGGCGCTCGTCCGCAACCAGGCGATGCGGTTCGTGTGCCGGGATCAGCGGCTGCGCATCGAGTCGACGGCGTCGCCGTGGACCTCGGCGTTCGCGGTGGGCCAGGAGATCGTCGTGCCGCTGAAGAACGGCGAGGGCTGCTACGTCGCGGACGAGGCAACCCTGGACCGGCTCGAGCGCGACGACCGGGTGGTGGCGCGCTACCTCGGCGGCAACCCCAACGGCTCCATGCGCGACATCGCGGGGGTCCGCAACGAGCGCGGCAACGTCGTGGGTCTGATGCCGCACCCCGAGCACGCGGTCGAGGAGGGGTTCGGGCCCGGGACGGACGGCCTGGCGTTCTTCGGCCTCCTCGAGGCGCTCACGTCCGCCTGACCCCGCGCCGGACGAGTCGCCTCGGCGGAGGAGCGGCGCGAGGCAGGGTCAGGCCGGGGGCGCGGTGGCGGCGTAGGCCTTGGCGAGCAGCTCGTAGGACGAGATCCGCTCCCCGAGGTCGTGGACCTGGGTCGTGACGACGAGCTCGTCGGCGTCGGCCTCGCGTCGGCGGCGCTCGAGGTCGGCGTGCACCTGCTCGGGCGTGCCCACGGACATGAAGCGGCGGCGCTGCGCGGCGAGGGCCCGCTCCTGCTCGGTCCACGGGTGGGCCGCGGCCTCCTCGGGGGTCGGCACCGGCCCCGGCCGGTTCTGCATGAGCCGCACCATCGACAGGTCGTTGGCGAGCGCCAGCGCCTCGGCGCGCTCCTCGGTCGGCGCGACGATCGCCGCCACGCCGAGGATCACCTGCGGGGTCGCCAGCCGGGACGAGGGCTCGAACCGCTGCCGGTAGCCCGCCACCGCCTCCGCCGGGTCGGCCGACCCGAAGTGCCCCGCGAACGCGAAGCCGGTCCCGAAGGCCGCGGCCGCCTGTCCGCCGTACAGCGACGACCCGAGGATCCACAGCGGCGGCAGCGGTACGTCGTCGGGGATCGCGCGCAACGGCGCGAAGGGATGGTCGTCGGGGAAGCCGTCGACGTAGGCCAGCAGCTCGGCCAGCTGCTGCGGGAACTCGTCGGGGTCGACCCGGCCGCGGCGCAGCGCGTAGGCGGTCAGCTGGTCGGTGCCCGGGGCGCGGCCGAGACCGAGGTCGATGCGGCCCGGGTGCAGCCCCTCGAGGACCCGGAACGACTCGGCGACCGCGAGCGGCGCGTGGTTGGGCAGCATGATCCCCCCGCTGCCGACGCGGATCGTCGAGGTCGCCGCCGCCACCGTCGCGATCATCACCATCGGCGCGCTGCTCGCGACGCTGCCGATGTTGTGGTGCTCGGCGAGCCAGAACCTCCGGTAGCCGAAGGACTCCGCGGCCTCGGCCAGCGCGACCGTGTCGTGGAGCGCGCTCGAGGCCGGACGCCCCGAGGGGATCGGGGACAGGTCGAGCACGGACAGCGGGACGGTGCCGGGTTCGCTCACGTCCGGCGGCAACGCCGTGCCGGGCGACGGCATTCCCGGCGAGGACCGGCCGGGGGACTCAGGAGAGGCAGGACGTCTTGGGCGTCTTCGAGACCTGGTCGACCACGACCCACTGGCCCTGCTGCTTCTCGAGGGTGCCCGTCACGGCGTACCAGGGGTCCGGGTTGCTGAGCGGCTCCCCCTCCTGGTCCACCGTGAACGTGAAGTTCTCCGTGCAGTCCCGCACCGTGGCCCGGTCGCCGTGGACGGACACCGACGTCACGTTGTCCTTGGCCCAGCCGACGACCCGCTGGTGCTTGTGCTGCTGCTTCGCGAGGTAGTCGAGGATGTCCGCGCGGGCCTTGCCGCGCGCCACCCGGTCGAACTGGGCGTCCGGCTGGGAGTTGAAGAACGTGTCGGCGGTGCCCTCCCAGAACGTCATCCAGGCGGCCACCACCGCCTGCTCCTCGGCACCGGACGCGGCGCTGCTCGCCAGCACGGCCTTGTGGTAGCTCGCCGCCGAGAGCCTGTCCCGCGGCAGCGTCGGCTCGGCGGAGACGGTCGTGTCGGGACTGGACCCCGGGCTGGAGCCGCTGGCGCTGCCCGACGGGCTCACGGCCGACGTGGACGTGGACGCCGACGCCGACGCCGACGCCGACCCGGACGCCGATCCGGTCGCCGGCCCCGATGACGAGGAGCCGTCCGAGGAGTGGGCGGTGCTCGAGCCACCGCCGCAGCCGGCGAGCGCGGTGGCGCCGACGAGCGCGAGGACCAGCGCGGTCGGCAGCGGGTGGCGGCGCATCGGGTCCCCTCGGTCGACGGACGGGCTCGGCTGCCCACTCTAGCCGGGGCGGGGG
Organism: Nocardioidaceae bacterium; assembly: GCA_025927595.1. Classification (GTDB taxonomy): domain Bacteria; phylum Actinomycetota; class Actinomycetes; order Propionibacteriales; family Nocardioidaceae; genus Nocardioides_B. The sequence continues at coordinate 3,011 of JAICLD010000073.1, forward strand.
CCCGGTAGCCCGGTAGATTGTCGGGCGCGGCGCCCCGCCGAGCCGTCGCGGAGCCACCCGCCGACCCTGATCGTCCCCGCCATCCCCCCACGGAGCCCCCGCGTTGACCCAGCCCCAGGTGCGCGACCACCTCGACACCGTGACCACCGCGAAGGCCAGCCCGGAGCGCGACCAGCCCTGGTCGGAGCTCGGGCTCGAGCCGGACGAGTACGCCCGGATCCGCGAGATCCTCGGACGCCGTCCGACGAGCTCGGAGCTGGCGATGTACTCGGTGATGTGGAGCGAGCACTGCTCCTACAAGTCCTCCAAGGTGCACCTGCGCCAGTTCGGGGAGGCCGTCACCGAGGAGATGCGCGCCCACCTGATGGTCGGCATCGGCGAGAACGCCGGTGTGGTCGACATCGGCGACGGCTACGCCGTGACGTTCAAGATCGAGTCGCACAACCACCCCTCCTACGTCGAGCCCTACCAGGGCGCGGCGACCGGCGTCGGCGGGATCGTCCGCGACATCCTCGCGATGGGCGCGCGTCCGGTGGCGGTGATGGACCCGCTGCGCTTCGGTCCGCTCGACGCGCCCGACACGCACCGGGTGCTGCCGGGGATCGTGGCGGGCGTCGGCGGCTACGGCAACTGCCTCGGGCTCCCGAACATCGGCGGCGAGGCGGTGTTCGACGCCTCGTACGCCGGCAACCCGCTGGTCAACGCGCTGTGCGTCGGCGTGATGCGGCACGAGCAGATCCACCTCGCCAAGGCGTCCGGCGCCGGCAACCAGGTCGTCCTGTACGGCGCCAGGACCGGCGGCGACGGCATCGGAGGGGTCTCGGTGCTGGCCAGCGAGACGTTCTCCTCGCAGGCCGATGGACGCGGGGGCCCGACGAAGCGGCCCAGCGTCCAGGTCGGCGACCCGTTCTACGAGAAGCTCCTGATCGAGTGCACGCTGGAGATCTTCGCCGAGGACCTCGTCGTGGGGATCCAGGACCTCGGCGGTGCCGGCCTGTCGTGCGCCACCTCGGAGCTCGCGTCGGCCGGTGACGGCGGGATGCACGTCTGGCTCGACCGGGTGCCGCTGCGCGACTCGTCGCTGGCGCCCGAGGAGATCCTCATGTCGGAGTCGCAGGAGCGGATGATGGCCGTCGTCGAGCCGGCCCACGTCGAGCGGTTCCTCGAGATCTGCGAGAGGTGGGACGTCGAGGCGACCGTCGTCGGCGAGGTGGACGAGTCCGGCCGGCTGACGATCGAGTGGCACGGCGAGACCGTCGTCGACGTACCCCCGCGGTCGGTGGCGCACGACGGTCCGACGTACCAGCGGCCGTTCGCCCGTCCCGGCTGGCAGGACGCGCTCCAGGCGGACGACGGCTCGGCGCTGGCCCGACCGGCGACGGGTCCGGAGCTGCGCGAGACGCTGCTGCGGCTGGCCGGCTCACCGAACCTCTGTGACAAGTCCTGGATCACCGACCAGTACGACCGCTACGTGCAGGGCAACACGGTGCTCGCCCAGCCCGAGGACGCGGGCATGGTGCGCGTCGACGAGGAGACCGGCCTGGGCGTGGCGCTGGCCACCGACGCCAACGGGCGTTGGACGCTGCTGGACCCCTACACCGGCGCCCAGCTCGCGCTCGCGGAGTCCTACCGCAACGTGGCCACCTCCGGCGCCAGGCCGCTCGCGGTCAGCGACTGCCTCAACTTCGGCTCCCCCGAGGACCCCGACGTCATGTGGCAGCTCGCCGAGGCCACCCGGGGGCTGGCCGACGGCTGCCGGACGCTCGGCGTGCCCGTGACCGGCGGCAACGTCAGCCTCTACAACCAGACGGGGAGCACCGCGATCCTGCCCACCCCGGTGGTGGCCGTGCTCGGCGTCATCGACGACGTCTCGCGCCGCACCCCGTCCGGGTTCGTCGCCGAGGGCCAGCAGGTCTACCTGCTCGGCAGCACCCGTGACGAGCTGTGCGGCTCGGAGTGGGCGTACGTCGTCCACGGGCACCTCGGGGGCCTGCCGCCGGCCGTGGACCTCGCGGCGGAGAAGGAGCTGGCCGACATCCTCGTCAACGCCTCGCGCGACGGGCTGGTCGACGCCGCCCACGACCTGTCCGAGGGCGGGCTGGCGCAGGCGCTGGTGGAGTCGTGCCTGCGCCGCGGCGTGGGGGCGCGGGTCTGGCTGCCCGACGACGTCGACCCGTTCGTGATGCTGTTCAGCGAGTCCGCGGGCCGGGCGATCGTGGCGGTGCCGCGCTCGGAGGAGGTGCGGTTCACCGACATGTGCAGCGCCCGCGGCTTCCCGCACGCGCGGATCGGCGTGACCGACGGCACCGGCCCCGACGCCGTGCTCGACGTGCAGGGGCGGTTCTCGGTGCCGCTCGCCGAGCTCCGCGAGCGGTGGACCCGGACACTGCCGGACGCGCTGGACTGAGGCGCCGCAAGGTGCTGTGGACGCGCCGGCTCGGCGCCAGGAAGGTGCTGTGGACGCGCCGGCTCGGCCCGAGGGGGGAAGTCGTCAGGTCGTCAGGGGGTGCCGGCGAGCAGCCGACGCCACACCCCGGAGCCGGCGACGCCGGTGCGGACCATGTGGTGCTCGCCCTGGTAGGCCCGGACCGCGGCGGTCGTCGCGGAACCGAACACGCCGGTGACCCGCAGCCCCGCCCGGTCCGCCGCGTTGAGGCCGCGCTGCAGCCGCCGCACCGCCACGGAGGCCGAGCCGACCTTGGACAGCGGGGCGGAGCCCTGCGAGAGCAGCGCGACCCAGGTCCGCGGGCCGGCCGTCGTGTCGGCGGGGATCCCACGCGAGGTCCGGTACCGGCTGACCGCGGCGCCGAGCGCGGCGTCGTACACGCCGTCGACCCGGCCGGAGTAGAGCCGCCTGCCGGTCAGCAGGCACTGCAGGGTCCGCACGAGCGCGCCACGGTCGCCGACCCGGCGGGTGCCGTAGTGGCCGTAGTCGTACGACGCCGCGCCGCCGCAGTGCGCGCGCTCCCGGCCGACCCGCGACCCGCGGCCCAGGTCGACCCAGTTCGTGTCGATGTTGATCCGGACGCCGCCGTAGGTCTCGTCGTGGCCGCCGCGGTACTGGTGCACGCGGCGGTGCGGCGTCCAGCCCGAGCTGCGCACGTAGGAGGAGGAGACGTCGGCGCGGCCGTTCCAGTCGGCGATCCAGACCCGGTCCGGCATCGTGTAGCGCGAGTGGCGGTTCACCCGGGCGTTGTCGAGCATCCGCAGCCCCGAGGCCGCGCTGGAGTAGACGCCCGAGACGTAGTGCAGCGCACGCAGCTCGCGGGTCCACGACGAGAGGAACCACAGCGCCGACTGCCGGCAGCGGGTCGGGGCGGTGTCGAACGCCTCGAGGTCGTACCACAGCGTGCTGCCGGCGCTGATCCCCAGGTGCCGGGCCGCTCGCACGGTCTTGGCGGCCTCGGCGTGGCCCTGGGAGCGGGCCCTCTGGTAGGTGCGGGCCGAGGAGGGGTTGATCCGCACCTGGTGCAGGTACCGCTCCCGCGTCGTGCACCACGCCTGCGGGCCGAGCGTGATCGGCAGCAGCCGCCAGCCGTGGGCGAGCTGCGTGCGGACCCAGGTCGGGGTCAGGTTCGGCTGGCTGGTGCAGCCGCGTGAGGCGCCGGAGACGTAGATCCCGACGGCCCAGTACGGCGACGAGGTCAGCCACGCGTCCATCGAGTGCTGGCTCGGCGCCGTGCACTGGTCGAAGCCGTAGCCGGTGAAGTCACCCGGCGTCACGACGTTGCGGGCCGAGGCGGGGGGCGCCGCGACGAGGCCGGTGGCGGCCGCGACCAGGGCGGTGGCCACGGCGGTGACCAGCCCGCCGCGCAGCCGGGCCAGGACCTGGTGCGCGCTGGCGCGGCCGCGGGGGGACCGGGGCGGCCGGGAGGTACGGGACATCGGAACTCCTGCTCGTGGGAGGCAGGCGTCACTCTAGTCACAGAATTCTCAATGGTAACAGCGAACGACCGAAGTCTTCGGCAGCGACACGCCGACGCGCCTCGTCCGGAACCCGGGCCGAGACGTGCCGTCCCGCGGGCCCGCGAGGGGAGGGATGATGGGGTCGTGCCGGTCCGCCTCCGCCCCGCCGACCCGGCGGTGGTCGGTCCCGCGCTGGCCCGGTTCCGCGAGGGAGCGGCCGACGACGCCGACCTCCGGCTGCTCACCAAGCACCTGCTGGCGCTGCTCGTCGCCCGGGCGCCGGGCGGGGCGGTCGAGGTGCGGGTGCCGCCCTTCGCCGTCGCCCAGTGCCTGTCCGGCACCCGGCACACCCGGGGCACGCCGCCCGCGGTCGTCGAGATGGACCCGGTGACCTGGGTCGCCCTCGCCGTCGGGGACCTCCAGTGGGCCGACGCCGCCCGGGACGCCCGGCTGGTCGCCTCCGGCGAGCGCTCGGACCTCGGCCACCTGCTGCCGCTGGCGGCTCTCTAGGCTGCGGCCATGACCGCCACCCCTGACGAGATCCGCTCCCGCCTCCGCGACGTGCTGCCCTCGGTCCGCGCGGACCTCGAGGCGCTGGTCCGGATCCCGTCGGTCAGCGCCGACCCGGCCCGCCTCGACGACGTACGGCGGTCGGCGGAGGCGACGGCGGAGCTGTTCCGGGGCGAGGGGTTCGACGACGTACGGATCCTCAGCGCCGCCGGCGGTGCGCCGGCCGTGGTGGCCCGGCGACCCGCCCCCCGGGGCGCGCCGACGGTGCTGCTCTACGCCCACCACGACGTGCAGCCGGTCGGAGACCTCGCCCTGTGGGAGAGCGAGCCCTTCGAGCCGACGGCGCGCGGCGCGCGGCTCTACGGGCGCGGCGCCGCCGACGACAAGGCGGGGATCGCCGCCCACCTCGCGGCCGTCCGCGCGTTCGGCGCGGACCTGCCGGTGGGCGTCACCGTGCTGGTCGAGGGCGAGGAGGAGGTCGGCTCGCCGACCCTGCAGGCGTTCCTGGACGAGCACCGGGACCTGCTGGCCGCGGACGTGATCGTGATCGCGGACTCCGGCAACTGGGACATCGGCGAGCCCGCGCTGACCACCAGCCTGCGCGGCCTCGTCGACTGCTTCGTCGAGGTGCGCACCCTCGAGCACGCCGTCCACTCGGGGATGTGGGGCGGCGTGGTCCCCGACGCGCTCACCGCGATGGTGCGGCTGCTGGCCACCCTCCACGACGACGCGGGCGACGTCGCGGTCGCGGGCCTGGTCGCCGGACCCGCCTCCGACGTCGAGTACCCGGTCGAGCGGGTGCGTGCGGAGTCCGGGATCGCCGACGGCGTCGAGCTGGTCGGCTCGGGGTCGGTGGTCGAGCGACTGTGGACCCGGCCCGCGATCGCCATCATCGGGCTGGACGCCACCCGCACCGCCGACGCCAGCAACACGCTGATCCCCTCGGTGCGGGCCAAGGTCTCGGTCCGCCTCGCGCCCGGTGACAGCGCCGAGCGGGCCATGCGGCTGCTCCGCGAGCACCTCGAGCGGCACGTCCCCTGGGGTGCTCGGCTGACCTTCACCCCCGGCGAGGCCGGTGAGCCGACCGCGATCGACGCGACGGGTCCGGCGTACGACGCCGCCCGGGCCGCCTTCCGCGAGGCCTGGGACGGCGTCGAGCCCGTGGACATGGGCGTCGGCGGCTCGATCCCGTTCATCGCCGCGTTCCGCGAGTCGTTCCCGGACGCCGCCGTCCTCGTCACCGGCGTCGAGGACCCCGACACCCGCGCCCACGGCGCCAACGAGGGCCTCCACCTCGCCGAGTTCGAGCGGGTCTGCCTCGCCGAGGCGCTGCTGCTGCACCACCTCGCCGCGCTCCGCTGAGCCGGGCTGGGAGGTGACGGTTTCCCAGGGGCCCCTGGGAAACTGTCACACCCCCGCCGTTGCAACAGCAGGGGTGTACCGGTTTACCCGGGGCCCCTGGGAAACCGCGGCGCCCCCACGGATTCGGCGCCCCCGGCCGCCTCGCCGTACAGTGGAGCGCGTGCCCGGACAGGAGACGCCCCCCGGCCCGCACGGACGCCGGCGCAGCGGCGACGGCAGGCTCACCCACGCGCTCGACCCGCACGACGCCGGTCCACAGGACGCCTGCGGGGTGTTCGGGGTCTGGGCACCCGGCGAGGACGTCGCCAAGCTGACGTACTTCGGGCTCTACGCGCTCCAGCACCGCGGCCAGGAGTCGGCCGGGATCGCGGTCAGCAACGGCCGCCAGATCCTGGTCTTCAAGGACATGGGCCTGGTCTCGCAGGTCTTCGACGAGGCGACCCTGGAGTCCCTCAAGGGGTACGTCGCCGTGGGGCACGCCCGCTACTCGACGACCGGCGCGAGCACCTGGCACAACGCCCAGCCCACCTTCCGGCCCACCGAGACCGGCTCGATCGCGCTCGCCCACAACGGCAACCTGACCAACACCCGGGAGCTCCTGGACCGGGTCGCGGCGCTCGGCGGCGCGGCCGGCGAGCTGGAGATCGCGACGAAGCCGACGCCGGCCTCGACCAACGACACGAGCCTGGTCACCGCGCTGCTGGCGCACCATCCCGACACCAGCCTGGAGGAGAACGCCGCGACCGTGCTGCCCGGGCTGCGGGGCGCGTTCTCGTTCGTCTGGATGGACGAGAACACCCTCTACGCCGCCCGCGACCCTCAGGGGATCCGGCCGCTGGTGCTGGGCCGCCTCGAGCGTGGCTGGGTCGTCGCCAGCGAGACGGCCGCCCTCGACATCGTCGGCGCCAGCTTCATCCGAGAGGTCGAGCCCGGCGAGATGGTGGCGATCGACGAGGACGGCCTGCGCAGCCGCCGGTTCGCCGAGCCGGCGCCCAAGCACTGCCTGTTCGAGTTCGTCTACCTCGCCCGCCCCGACACGCTGATGAACCAGCGCCGGGTGCACAGCGTGCGGGTGGAGATCGGCCGCCGGCTGGCCGAGGAGTTCCCGGCCGAGGCCGACCTCGTCATGCCGGTCCCGGAGTCCGGGACGCCCGCCGCGATCGGCTACGCCGAGGCGAGCGGCATCCCCTACGGCACCGGGCTGGTGAAGAACTCCTACGTCGGACGCACGTTCATCCAGCCCTCGCAGACGATCCGGCAGCTCGGCATCCGGCTCAAGCTCAACCCGTTGCGGGACGTGATCGAGGGCAAGCGCCTCGTGGTCGTCGACGACTCGATCGTGCGCGGCAACACCCAGCGGGCCCTGGTCCGGATGCTGCGCGAGGCGGGCGCGCGGGAGGTGCACGTGCGGATCTCCTCGCCGCCGGTGAAGTGGCCGTGCTTCTACGGCATCGACTTCGCGACCCGGGCAGAGCTGATCGCCAACGGGCTCACCACCGACGAGATCCGCCGCTCGATCGACGCCGACTCGCTCGGCTACATCTCGCTGGAGCAGCTCGTCGAGGCCACCGAGGTGCCGATGGACGACCTGTGCCGGGCCTGCTTCGACGGGGTCTACCCCGTCGAGCTGCCGGCGCCGGAGCACCTCGGCAAGCACCTGCTCGAGCTCTCCCCGGTCGGCACCGACGTCGACGGGCTGTCCGCCTCGCTGGCGGGCGGGGGCGCCCGCGACTCGCTCGACCGCCCCTGACCCGACCCCGCCCGAGCCGAGGAGCCCGATGACCGAGCAGGGAACGCCGAGCGGCGCGTCGTACGAGGCCGCCGGGGTCTCGATCGACGCCGGCGACAAGGCCGTCGAGCTGATGAAGGTGTGGGTCGAGAAGGCCCGGCGTCCCGAGATGATGGGCGGCATCGGCGGGTTCGCCGGCCTCTTCGACGCCTCCGCGCTCAAGCACTTCGACCACCCGCTGCTCGCCACGTCCGCCGACGGGGTCGGCACCAAGGTGGCCATCGCGCAGGCCCTCGACGTCCACGACACGATCGGCTTCGACCTCGTCGGGATGCTCGTGGACGACCTCGTGGTCTGCGGTGCCGAGCCGCTGTTCCTCACCGACTACATCGCCACCGGCCGCGTGGTCCCCGAGCGGGTCGCCGCGATCGTCTCGGGCATCGCCGAGGCCTGCGTCCAGGCGGGCTGCGCCCTGGCCGGCGGCGAGACCGCCGAGCACCCCGGCCTCCTCGGCCCCGACGAGTACGACGTCGCCGGCTCGACCACGGGCGTCGTCGAGGCCGCGGCGCTGCTCGGGCCGGGCCGCGTCGAGCCGGGTGACGTGGTGCTCGCGATGGGCTCGAGCGGGCTGCACGCCAACGGCTACTCGCTGGTCCGCCACGTCCTGCTGTCCGAGGCCGGCGCCGCCTGGTCCCTCGACCGGTACGTCGACGAGCTCGGCCGCACGCTCGGGGAGGAGCTGCTCGAGCCGACCACGATCTACGCCAAGGCCTGCCTGGACCTGGTCCGGCGCACCGGCACCCACGCCATGTCGCACGTCACCGGCGGCGGCCTCGCGGCCAACCTGGCGCGGGTCCTCCCCGACTCGGTCGTCGCCACCGTCGACCGGGGCAGCTGGACGCCGCAGCCGGTCTTCGACCTGGTCCGGCGGGTCGGCTCCGTGCAGCGGGAGGACCTCGAGCGCACGCTGAACTGCGGCATCGGCATGGTCGCGGTGCTGCCTGCCGGCGACGTCGACCGCGCCGTCGCGCTGCTGGCGGGGCACGGGCTGCGGGCCTGGCCCTGCGGGGAGGTCGTCGCGGCGGCCACGGCGCAGGGTGCGCCGCTGCCGGGCAGCGTCACGCTCACCGGCCGGCACCCCGGCTGGTAGGCGGCTGCTCCTGAGGCCGGTCCGCCCAGGGCGAACACGACCCGATAGTGGACGGCCCGGCGTGCGTGAGGGACCGGGTGCCGGGTACGGTTGAGCCACGAGAACCTACAGGTGAGACCGGACGCGCGCAGGCATCGGTCTCGGCGGCCGGAGCACGAGGGTGCCGAGACGGGGCAGGCGTGACTCCGGCCAAGTGTGCGAGGGGGTCGACCCGATGGGGCGCGGCCGTGCGAAGGCGAAGCAGACCAAGGTTGCCCGCGACCTGAAGTACCGGTCCCACGAGACCGACTTCGGCGCGCTGGCCCGAGAGCTGCATGGCGACGAGACGCTGCCGGACCCGCGGTCCGACAGCAGCGACGGCCTCGCCGTCGACGACGGCGACGACTGGGCGGACTACACCGACTCCCGCAGTCGCGACTGACCCGCGAGGGGCAGGCGAGGTCCGGGCGAGGTCCGGCACCACCGGCTCGGGCGGCTCGGGCGGCTCGGGCGGCTCGGGACGCGGGTCCGACGGTCGGCGCCCGGGCCAGTTCCGGCCCCACAAGCGGGTCATGTCCGAACGGCCACGCTCCCCGACCGAAGGGTCCCGGGCCATGACCCGAAATGACTAGTCCGGGGCACTTGGTGGTTCATGTGGGTCATTGTCATAGTTTCGACCTTCGCACTAGCATGGGCGTCGCCACACTGCATGAGACGGGTGCCTGGGTCCGGGCACACGACGTACACCCAAGTGAGGGAGGCCCGCCATGAACACGCGGCCACCTGAGTCCGAACCGCTGCTCACGCCTGCAGAGGTCGCGGCCATGTTCCGGGTCGACCCGAAGACGGTCACCCGGTGGGCCAAGGCCGGCAAGCTGAGCTCGATCCGGACTCTCGGAGGACATCGCCGTTACCGCGAGTCCGAAGTGCGCGACCTGCTCACCGGCCTGGTGCCGGAGCAGCGCCGCGGCGAGGAGGACTGACCTCCCAGGTCAGGTCTCCTCGCTCCACCACAGCTGTTGGCCGGTCTGTCGGCGCCTCGGGCGCCGGCGTGGGGGACGGGCAGGAGCCATCGTCGGACCCCCGTGCCGTTCGGGCACGGGGGTCCGACGCGTCTCAGCGCAGGGTCCGCATCCGCGCGACCACCTGACGGGCCTCCTGGAGCCGCCGCTCCCAGGTCGCCCCGATCGTGACCAGCAGCGCGCCGGCGAGACCGATCAGCACCCACCGTGGCACCGAGTCCCCGACGTAGGGTGCCGCGAGCCGGACCACCAGCAACCCGCCGACCACCGCCCCGGCCGCGACCGGCGCGGTCCAGCGGAGCC
>JAICLD010000121.1 GCA_025927595.1 Nocardioidaceae bacterium
CCGTCCGCCGTGGTCGGACCCGCATGAGCGAAAACCAGTCGCAGCTGTCGGTGCTCCGTGGTGGGGTCGGGTCATGAGTGAGCAACCCGCCGTCGAGGCGGTCGACCTGGTCAAGCGCTTCGGCGCCACCGTCGCCGTGGACGGGGTCAGCTTCAGCGTGCCGCGCGGCACCGTGCTGGGCCTGCTGGGCCCCAACGGCGCCGGGAAGACCACCACGGTCCGGATGCTCACGACGCTGAGCCCGCCGACCAGCGGCACCGGCCGGGTCGCCGGGCACGACATCCGGACCGAGCCCGGCGCCGTACGACGGGCGATGGGGCTGACGGGGCAGGCGGCCACGGTCGACGAGCTGCTCACCGGCCGGGAGAACCTCTGGCTGGTCGGGCGGCTGTCCGGCCTCGGCCGCCGCGCGGTCCGGTCCCTGGGCGACGACCTGCTGGAGCGGTTCTCGCTCGCCGACGCGGCCGACCGGGTCGTGAAGACGTACTCCGGCGGCATGCGCCGGCGGCTCGACCTGGCGGTCAGCCTGGTCGCCGCGCCGTCGGTGCTGTTCCTCGACGAGCCGACCACCGGCCTCGACCCGCGTTCGCGCAACGACCTGTGGGACGTGCTGCGCGGGCTGGTCCGCGACGGCACCACGCTGCTGCTCACGACGCAGTACCTCGAGGAGGCCGACCAGCTCTGCGACGACATCGTCGTGATCGACCACGGGAAGGTGCTGGCCTCGGGCACCCCGACGCAGCTCAAGGACCAGGCCGGCCGGGCCAGCGTCGTGGTCACGGTGTCCGACCCGGCCAGCCTCGGGGAGGCGGAGCTGCTGATGCGCGAGTGCTTCTCGGACGTGTACGTCGAGCCGGGCGCCCGCAGGCTCACCGCTCAGGCCCGGGGCCTCGCCGACGTGGCCCGGGTCGGCCAGCTCCTCGTCGAGCGGGACGTCGGCGTCGACGACCTCGGACTGGCCCGTCCGAGCCTCGACGACGTGTTCCTGACGCTCACGGGTCACCGGGCCGAGGGACCGGCGGGCGATGCGACAGGTCCGGTCGACCCCGACGACGAGCTCGAAGGAGCAGCCCGATGACCACCCTCGACCCCACCGCGACGGGCGCACGCCCGCCGTACGCCCCGAGCCGTCCCGAGGTCCACCCGCCGTCGCTGCTGGTCGCGTCGGGGATCGTGGTGCGCCGCAACCTCATCCACATCAAGCGGATGCCCGAGCTGCTGCTCGACGTGACGATCCAGCCGGTCATGTTCGTGCTGCTGTTCGCCTACGTCTTCGGCGGCTCGATCCAGGTCTCCGGCTCGTCGTACCGCGAGTTCCTGGTTCCCGGCATCATGGTGCAGACCGTCGTGTTCTCGTCCTTCATCGTGGCGATCGGGCTGACCAACGACCTCGAGAAGGGCATCGTCGACCGGTTCCGGTCGCTGCCGATCTCGCGGGCCGCGGTGCTGGTCGGGCGCTCGGTCTCCAGCCTCATCCACTCCGGGATCGGCATCACCGTGATGGCGCTGACCGGGCTGCTCATCGGGTGGCGGATCCGCGACGGCCTGCTGGACGCGGTCGCCGCGTTCGGGCTGCTGCTGCTGTTCGGCTTCGGGATGATCTGGGTCGGCATCACCGTCGGGTCGTGGCTGCGCTCGGTCGAGGCGGTCAACGGCTTCATGTTCACGGTGATGTTCCCGCTCACCTTCGTCGCGAACACGTTCGCGCCGACGGCCAACATGCCGCACTGGCTGCGGGTGGTCGCGGAGTGGAACCCGGTCTCGGCGCTGACCCAGGCGACCCGGCAGCTGTGGGGCAACGCGCCGGCCGCCGGCGTGGACGCCGCCTGGCCGCTGCAGCACGCGCCGCTGGTCGCCGCGGTGTGGGCGCTGCTGATCACGGCCGGGTTCGCGCCGCTCGCGCTGGCCGCCTTCGCGCGCCGGTCGCGGGACTGAGCCCCCCCTACGCTGGACCGCCATGGAGCTGACCGTCGTCGAGGGCGACATCACCGAGCAGCGGGTCGACGCCGTCGTCCACGGCGCGAGCCGGCGGATGCGCGGTGGCGGCGGCGTCGACGGCGCGATCCACGCCGCCGCTGGCCCGGGGCTGCTCGAGGAGTGCGTCGAGCGGTTCCCGCACGGCCTGCCGACCGGCCGGGCGGGCTGGACCACCGGCCACCGGCTCCCGGCGCGGTGGGTGATCCACGTGGTGGGCCCGAACCGCAAGGCCGGCGAGACGGACCGGGGCCTGCTGGTGTCCTGCTACCGCCACGCGCTGGCGGTCGCCGACGGGCTCGGCGCCCGCTCGGTGGCGTTCCCGCTCGTCTCGGCCGGCGTCTACGGCTGGCCCCGCCGCGACGCCATCGCGGCGGCGGTCGACACGATCCTCGCGACCCCCACCGACGTCGAGCGGGCGGTGCTCGTCGGGTACGGCCGCACGGTTCGTGAGGAGATCGACGCATACGTTCGCGCGCAAGGGTAAACTTGTTGGTCATGTACCGGCCCCTCCGCACCCGCCCCCGCCCTGCCGCACGGCGCACCCTCCTCGGCTCCCTCGGCGCCGTGACCGCCCTCGGGGTCCTCGGGGCGCTCGCCGTCCCGGCCCTGGGGGCCGCGCCGGCCGACCGGCCCGCCGGCCACGTCTCCGGCCACGTCACCGGCCACGTCACCGGTCACGTCGCCGGCCGGGCGAAGGCCCTGCCCGCGGCCACCACGTCCCACCACTACGTGGCCAACCTCAAGGGCGACCTCGTCGGCCCGCGCCGGGTCGGCTTCAACGTCTTCGACACCGGCTCCTCCCCCCAGCAGGTGGCGGCGCTGCCGTCGGGCGTGCAGGCGATGGTGTGGCTCGGGCAGAAGTGCCCGACCCCCGCCGACGACGCCTTCCGCAGCGCCGTCGACGCGCTCGCGCACAGCTCCAAGGTGTTCGGCTACTACCTCTCCGACGAGCCGCACATCGCCGACTGCCCGGGCGGTCCCGCGGCGCTGGCCGACCGCGCGGCGTACGTCAAGCGGGCCAGCGGCGGTGACCAGCAGAGCTTCGTGGTGCTCGACCAGGCCGCGGACGACGCGGCGTTCAAGCCGTCGGTGACGGGCGTGACGATGGTCGGTCTCGACCCGTACCCGTGCTCGGACGCGCACCCGGACTGCGACCCGGCCAAGATCGACGAGAAGGTCGGCGCCGCGCTCGACGCCGGCATCCCGCGCGACTCGATCGTGCCGGTCTACCAGACGTTCGGGCAGCACTGGACCAGCGGCGACCGCTACTACCGACTGCCCACGGCCAACCAGATGCGCCCGATGCTGCAGCGCTGGGCCAAGCTGGTCCCGAACCCGCCGATGGACTACTCCTACGGCTGGGGCCACCAGGACTCCGCCAACCCCACGCTCGTCGACTCCCGGCCGCTGCAGGACCTGCTCAAGGGCTACTTCGCCGGCTGACCCGCCCGACCCGGCCGGCCGGCTGACCCGCCCGGGCGGCGCCTCGTCCGCCCTGCGTAGTCGGGATCGGCTCGCTGGGTCATCCGCCCCCGTGCCGGGACGGCGACCCTGGGTGCATGGACGGAGTCGTCGTCACTGCCTTGGGTCATGCCGGTCTGCGGGTGGACGCGCCGGGGGTCCGGCTCCTCGCCGACCCCTGGGTGTCGCGGAAGGGCGCCTTCGTCGGGGCCTGGTTCCCGTTCCCGGACAACGAGCACCTGGGCGGGCCGCTGCTCGAGGACGTCGACGTGGTCGTGGTCTCCCACGAGCACCTGGACCACCTCGACCTCGACTACCTCTCCGGGCTGCCCCCGCACGTGCCGGTGGTCGTGCCGCGCTACCCCTCCACGATCCTCCAGCGCCGGCTCCGGGACGCCGGCCGCACCCGGGTCGTCGTGCTGGACGCCTGGCAGCGGTACCCGCTCGGCACCCGCGGCGACTGGCTCACGGTGATCCCCGAGCAGTGCCCGATGAGCCACGACGCGGCGGTGCTGGTGTCGGTGGCCGGCACGTCGGTGCTGCACACCAACGACGCGCGGATCTCGCTGAGCCAGGTCCGCCGGGCGATGGACGAGGTCGGCGGCCCGATCGACCTCATGGGCGTGCAGATGTCCGGGGCCAGCTGGCACCCGGTCTGCTACGACTACGGCCCCGAGGACCGGGACCGGATCAGCGAGTCGAAGCGGGTCGGCAAGTTCAAGGCCGTCACCCGGCTGCTCCGCCAGGTCAAGCCGCGGCTGGTGATGCCCTACGCCGGGCCGCCCGCCTTCCTCGACCCGGTGCTGTTCGAGCACAACAGCGGCCTGCACGGCCCCGGCATCTTCCCCGACCAGCGCGAGGCGCTGCAGTGGCTGCAGGACCACCTGCCGCAGCAGCCGGGTGTCGTGCTGCTGCCCGGTGACCGGGTCGCGGTCGGCGCCGAGCCGCTGGTGCAGCGCGACCCGGTGTGGTCGGCGTTCACGCTGGCCGCTCCCGTGGCCGAGCGGCGCCGCTACCTCGAGCAGTACGCCGCCCGGCGCGCCGACGCCATCGCCCAGGTGTGGGCGGACAACCCGGTGCCCTCGCCCGACAGCGGCCTGGCCGAGGCCTTTCGCGACCACGTCGAGTCGCTCGCGACCCTGTCGGAGTACTTCCTGGCCCGGATCGGCATGACGCTGCGGTTCGAGGTCGCCGGGCCGGCCGGCGGCACCTGGGACGCGCACCTCGGCCCCGACGACGTACGCGTCGACCTCGACGGGGGCGCCGGGCACGCCGACTACCTGCTGCGCATGGACGGGCGCTGGCTCGAGGGCGTGGTCACCGGCCGGACCCGCTGGGAGGAGCTGCTGCTCTCGCTGCGGTTCTCGGCCCGCCGCGAGCCCGACCACTACAACGACTACCTCGTGGGCCTGCTCAAGCACGCCGACCTGGCCGCCCTGCGCGCCGTCGAGGAGTTCGAGACCGCCCGCGACCCGTTCGAGAAGATCGAGGTGCGCGACGGGGAGCGCCGGGTGCTCGTCAGCCGGTACTGCCCGCACGCCGGGGAGGACCTCGCCGAGACCGGCGTCGTCGTCGACGGCGTGCTGCGGTGCCTGGGCCACAACTTCGAGTACGACCTCGGCACCGGCCGCTGCCTCAACGCCCGCTCCGACCCCCTCGACGTCGTCGAGGCGGGGGAGCGGGTGGCTCAGGCCTCCGGCGTCCGCTGAGCCGGTACGACGCCGCGCGGGGTCGGCGGCTCCTGCACGTCGACGAGCCCGACGACGAACAGCGCCGTGACGGCCAGCCACCGCAGGGTCGCGCCCAGCGTGGGGTGCTCGAGGTACTCCAGGTCCGCGCGGACCCGCTGCGGCACCAGGACCCGCAGGTACCACTCCTCCACGCCGGGCGCGTCGGCCCCCGCCGGCGGCACGGCGGAGCGCTCCCGGAACCGCAGCTGGGCCGGCCCGGTCAGCCCCGGGCGCGCGGCCAGCACCGGGCGGTGGGCCGGCGCGTAGCGCTCGGCCAGCGCGAGGCTCTCGGGCCGCGGCCCGACCAGCGTCATCTGGCCGCACAGCACGTGCCACAGCTGGGGCAGCTCGTCGAGGGCGGTGCGGCGCAGCACCCGGCCGACCCGGGTGATCCGCGGGTCGCCCTCGGCCGTGACCGCGGCCCCGGCCTGCGAGGTGCGCATGCTGCGCAGCTTGAGCAGCCGGAAGGTCCGACCGCCCTCCCCGACGCGGACCTGGCGGTAGAACACCGGCAGCCCGTCGTCGAGCACCACCGCGAGCGCGACGACGAGCAGGACCGGTGAGGCGAGCACGAGCAGGAGGGCGGACACGACGACGTCGAGCAGGCGCCGGGTGGCACCGACCGGGAACGCGGGGCCGGGCGGCGCGGTGGCCGCCCCCGGACTCGGCACCGCCGGGCGGCGAACGGACTTCAGCTGCATGACTACCCCCTGGAAGGTGTGGCTCATCCGGTCCCCGCCGCGACGAAGACCGCGTCGAACATCTCGGCGACCCGGGCGTACTCCCGGGTCTGCTGCGCCTTGGTCGGCAGCAGCATCGACGGTGTGATGTGGGTGAAGAGGTGGACGCCCGCGCGGCGCTGGACGTCGAGGCTGCGCCAGAGCGGGTTCGGCTCCAGCCGGTCGTCGAGCAGGCTGACGGTGTGGCCGTCGTACGGCTGCCGCCAGGTCCACACGTCGACGGCCTGGGCCCCGCCGCTGACCGGCACCGACACGAACGTGCGCACGTCGTGGCTGGCCTGGATCGTGGAGCCCTGGTAGCCGCCGACGTCGGCGAGCGCCTTGCGGGCCTGCAGGACGGTCTCGTGCTGCCAGCCCAGGCTGCGGACGTGCTTCCAGGCCTCCGCCTGTGCCTGCGCCTGGCCGAGGTGCCAGCCTCGGTAGGTCCACTCGTCGAGCAGGCTGGTGCTGAGGTCGAGCCGGTCGACCAGGCCGGCGCGCAGGTACGCCGAGACCGCCGCCTCGGACGCGGCCGGGTGCTTGGCCCGCTGCTCGTCGGCGCACGACTGCGACCCCTTCGAGGTCCAGGCCAGGCAGCCCAGCTCGGGGACGACGACGTCGATGAGCAGCTGCGCGTGCGGGGCGACCCGGGCCAGGCCGGCGTCGGCGTCGCGCAGGAACGCCGTCGCCTCGGCCCCGCTGGTCAGCCCGTCGTTGTAGCCGAGCTCGTCGGCGACCTTGAAGCCGCGGACGCCCGGCACGGACGCCAGGGTCCCGAGCCGCTGGAGCACCTGGTCGAACGCGGTCGGTCCCTCCCGCCAGGCGGCGACCAGGTCGGTCTCGAACCACACCTGCACGCCGAGCTGGTGCAGCGTCCGGGCCATGCTCTCGTAGGGGTCGTCGGAGGCCACGGGGCTCAGCGACACGGTCGGCGTCGGGGCGACGGCCGGAGCAGCGACGGCGTGGGACCCGCCCCCGGCGCCCGCCGGTCGCACCGTCTCGATCCGCTGCGGCCAGCCGCCGCGCAGCAGGCAGCCGCCGAGCACGAGCGCGCACAGCGTCGCCAGCAGCTTCGCGCCGCGGCTCATGTCGGCGCCGGGACGGTCGTGGGCTCACCCGCCTGGCCCGCGGTCCTGTCGCTGACCCGCAGCAGCAGCCACACCAGGGCGGCGTCCGCGAGCAGGTACGTCGTCGTGGAGGCCACGGCGGCCCCCATGACGCCGTACGCGGGGATCAGCAGCAGGTCGAGCACCACGGTCACCGCGAGACCGAGCCCGAGCGCCCACGAGTTGAGGCCCGGGCGGCCGCGGCCGTAGAGGAAGCCGCTGGCCACGCCGGCCGCGCTGCCGAGCAGCATGCCGGCGATCAGCACCCGGGCGGGCGCGACGGCGCCGTCGAAGCGGTGCCCGTACAGCAGGTTGGTGACCGGGCCGGCCAGGAGCAGGAACGGGGCCGCTGCGACGAGGTTCGCGACCAGCGCCGGCGCGACGAGGCGGCGGGCCTGCCGGCTGGCGTCGTCCGGGCGCATCCCGGCGAGCATCGGGTAGCACACCCAGGTCAGCGCGGTGCCGGGCAGCCGGAGCAGCTCGGCGTACTTCGACGCGACCGCGTAGGTGCCCAGCACCGCGGGCCCGGCCATCGCGCCGAGGACGGCGAAGTCCAGGCGGAGGTTCAGCAGCGTGATCATCCCGCCGACCTGGCCGCGCACGCCGTAGGTGAGCACCTCGCGGGCGAGGTCCGCGCGCGGGCGTCCCGTCCGCGGGCCGCCGTGCAGGGCGTGCAGACCGGGCCGCCAGCCGGTGCGGCGGGCGACCCGACGCCACGCCTCCACGGCGACGAGCAGGTCCGCGAGCAGCAGCCCGACCACCAGCGCGGGTGTCCCGTGCACACCGAGGGCGACGGGGACGACGTAGCAGGGCAGGAACGCCAGCTCCTCCGCGGCGATCACGAGGTCGCCGCCGCGCCGGTCCTGGAGCCCCTGGAGCGAGGTCTTGCCGATCGTCAGGAGCAGCTGGCTCGCGACGGTGGCGCCGGCCCAGCCGATCGTCGTGGTCGAGTCGCCGGGGAAGAACGTCGAGGCCAGCAGCGGGGTGGCCACCAGCCAGACGAGCACGCCGAGCACCGACCCGCACGCGAGGATCGCGAACAGCGTCGGCCACAGGCGCGGCGTGGACCGGCGCGGCTCGGACAGGAAGTAGCCGAGGGCACCCGGGAGCCCGCCGACGGCGAGCACCCCGACGAGGCCGGGGATCATCCGCAGCAGCGCGTAGACGCCGACGTCCGCGGGACCGCCGACCTGCGCGACCACGATCGTGGCCGCCGCGAGGCCGACGATCGCCGCGACCCGCGCCGAGGTGTTGGCCAGCACCACCCGGGCCAGCCCGCTCCGCCGGGAGGACAGCCCCGACGGCCACCACCGGGTCCACCTGCTCATGCGTCCTCCCGCGGCTGCGGCCGGTCGTGCCGATGTGGCATGGGCGCCTCGTGCGACAGGTGTCGCCGCTGCTGCTGGTCCTGCATGGCCCAGACCAGCGCGGCGACGATCCCGAGCCAGGTCCACAGGTGCCGGAAGTGCAGGACCTCGTAGAAGCCGCCCGCGACCGCCATCACGGGCGCGAGCACGACGAGCATCCAGAACCGGGGCACGAGCTCCCTCAGCTCGTCCGGCAGGTGCCCGTTGAGCAGCCGCCAGCACCGGGCCCCGACCGAGATCCCCAGCACGACCAGCCCGAGCGCCCCGATCAGGCCCCGCTCGAGCAGCGTGGCCAGGTAGTCGTTGTGCGCCTCCTTGACGTACGGCGCCTGGGTCGCCTCGAACGTCGCCTTGGTCCGGCCGGGGCCGAGCCCGACGGCGTTGCCGTGCAGGAACAGGTCGGCGCCCTCGGAGAGGATCGTCTTGCGCTCGGAGGTGGAGTTCCCGCTGCGGCCGAAGGAGTCCCGCAGCAGCGGCACGCCCGCGGCGGCCTCGGCGCGGATCCGGTCGAAGTCGACGTGCGGGAGGGCGAAGACCATGAGCAGCGCGGCGATCGCGGCCGCCACGGTCATCGACATCACGCCCGCGAGGACGCCGCGGTTGCGGTACCTGCTGACGGTCACGCACAGGACGAGGCCGATCAGCAGGGTGAGCATCGCGCCGTTGGAGCCGGTGAAGCCCATCGCGAGCAGCAC